>JAFXHP010000037.1 GCA_017536285.1 Clostridia bacterium | reverse complement strand
CTTAAAGAGAGCTTGCGAACGCTACAGGCGTCTATGTTTTCGAGTGGACGTTTACGTTTCAAATCTCTCCTACTCCGCCAACAAAAAAGCATATCCGAAAGGATGTGCTTTTTGTTTTATGTGCATAAGATTTGAACTCGAGCGACGGGTACCGGCGGGGGTTTGAGCGTGACCGCCGCCGGTGGCGGATGAAGGGAACGCGAAAAGGGAGAAAACAAGAAGCCTTAAAGAGAGCTTGCGAACGCTACAGGCGTCTATGTTTTCGAGTGGACGTTTACGTTTCAAATCTCTCCTACTCCGCCAACAAAAAAGCATATCCGAAGGCGTGTTTTTTGTTTTATGTGCATAAGATTTGAACTTGTTATAGGCGTTTTATTAAATCGTCCAAGAATGTGCTTTTTTGATTAAACTGATTGATTTTTTTAAAGCGATGTGATAAAATTGAACTATCGAAAAATGACGGATAAAAGGTGATAACATGAAAAAACTGCTATGTATTTTGCTGTCGATAGTGCTTATTTTTTCTGCGGCGGTTATTTACACCAGAGAGCGTAGGATTAAGGTTTATCGAGAGAATGAAGTGAAAGAAATAAAGGCAAAGGAAGCTTCCGTCTATATAGAAGACGGATGGTATGAGGTGCCTGTTGTGAGAATATACAACAAGGACGGAGGCACGCTTTTGATAACCGAAGAAAGCTTTTCCGGATATGATTCGGGAGAGTGGGCAAAGGAGCCTTTTAAGGCTGTGTATTCTGATACTGCCGAAGTTATGATGGTGGTGGAAAGCAAATACGAAGACTATTTATCTGACGGCTGGTATGCCACTCCGCCTGACCATGAAGGACTTGCGGAATTAAAAACTGAAATTGAAGACTATATAAAAACTCAAAACGGATCCTGGGGTGTGTTTATTCAGGATTTATCAAATAATGAATATCTTTTAATAAACGAAGCCCGCTATTCTGCCGCAAGCCTGGTTAAAATTTACACTATGGCGGCAACCTACAGCGAAATTGAAAAGGGAAATTTAGAAAAAAATGCCGACATTTCCCATCGCCTTCGCCTTATGATAACGGAAAGCAGCAACGAGGCATGTAACTACCTCACCATAAAAAACGGCGGAGGAAATGAAGCGGCCGGTTTTGACAGAGAAAACGAAGTTTCAAGAGCTAAAGGATGCGAAAACACCGAGCGCGGCTCCTATCTTGTAGAGCTTTCGGGAAGAAAGGGACCTTACCGTCACCATAACTACACGTCGCCCCGTGACTGCGGAAGGATGCTTAAAGCCATATACAATAAAGAGCTTATCTCGGAAAGCGCATCTGAAGAAATGCTGTCGCTTCTTCTTGACCAGACAAGGCGGTGGAAAATTCCCGCAGGGCTTCCCGAAGGAACTGTAGTTGCCAACAAGACGGGGGAGACGGACACGGCAAACTCCGATATAGCCATTGTTTTTTCACCCGGCAAGGATTATATAATCTGCGTTCTCGGAAACGGAAATGTTGCTTATGGCGCAACTACGATACAGAAAATTTCCCGTATGGCATACGACTATTTCAACTGAAATGAGTGAGTGTATGAGAGAAAAAGTAATGTGGCAAAGGCCACTTACCAACAAAATATACCTTCAGCGTCCTCTTTCGGAGAGACTTATAATGATGTGTCCCGACATGAAAATCTTAAATTCGTCACTTCTTGATGACGGAACTCATGTGGGGCAGCCCGGAATAGGAATTATTCTGCTTCACGGAGAAAAAATGGAAGGTTTTTTAATGGATAAAACGGTATTTTTACCTCCCACGCCGGGAGTTCCGATTTATGAGATGACAAATGAAGCGGAATGTACCGTGAAGTTTGAGGCTTTCACAGGAGAAGGCAGAAACCCGAAAGTGTATTTCAGGATTACACTTTCAAATAATACGGAAAACAGGGTGGAAAATTCCATCGGAATAATGGTGCGTTCGGGAAACGAAAAGTATATGCTTAATCAGCATCAGGAGGGGTATTCTCCGTACGAACCCAACTATAAAAACTGGTTTTTGATTAAAAGGACATGGTGTGAAACAGGATGCGGCGAAGCAAAAAGCGGAACTTCGACGATTAAAATTAATGGGGATGTGTCTTGGGTTACCGGTGAGACAGAAGGGTATAGCTTTTATCCTTCAGACTATTTTAAACTTGACTATTTCCTTATGCCGGGAGAGAGCATAAGCTATACGGGTGCTATTTGCGAAAATGGCGAAATCGGGAACTTTTCTTATGATGATGAAAGGGAAAAAGCAGTTTCCTTTTGGGAAGGTATTAAAAGAAAAATAAAAACTACGCCCGATGCAGAAGGAATATATCTTGATGTATTTTACCATATGGCAGCTCAGCTAATGCAGATGCTGGCACATTACGAGGGGAGCGACCTTGTTACGGTACGTCAGGGAGATGTAGGAAGATTTGTGTGGCCCTATGAGGGGGCACAGGTGATTTCTATGCTTGACAGGGTAGGCCTTTCCGACTACACCTTTGAAGCCTGCAGATATTATTGTGAACGCTGGCTTATAAAGGAAGGCCATGATAAAGGGAAAATAGGAAGCACGGCAGGCTGGGAAAACTTTACCGGTGCTGTTATATGGGCGATAAGCTCCCATCTTATTGCAACAAAGAAGAAAAGTGAGCTTAACTATTTTATTCCTCATCTTATTTCAATGAGAGATTGGATTGAGAAAAAGAGAACGTCAGAAAGAAGTGGCGGATATAATGGAATCTTTCCTCCGGGAAAGGGAAGCGACTGGAATGACGTGGCACAGTTTTGGACATTTACAGACAGCTATAACGTAAAGGCGTTAGCTTTTATGGTTGAGGCACTCGGGGCGTTCGGTCATGAAGAATACGGAAAAACCAAGGCTATATATGAAAGCTATAAAAAGGCTGTATTTGATATAAGGGATTCTCTTTGGAAAGGGCATGAAGATGATGAGGAATATATTTTTCCTCACGAGCTTGGAATAGATTTTTGCGACAGTCATACCTACAGCTATTATACCGACGGAGCACCCTTTTTGCTTTATACTGGTTTTATCGAGCCGGGAAGCAAGATGATGAAGCAGATGGAAAATTATTTTATAAAACGCGGACAGTTTGAAAAAGGCCTTACAGGAAGAATGACAAGCTGTGAAAGCATGTGGGACGAGGCATATTTCGGCGGTTATGGCGATGTGTGGTACACAATGCAGAGTGAAACCTACTGGCTTAAGGCGTGGGTGGCATCGGGAGAGCTGGAAAAGGCTTTTCATACCCTTTCTGCCATGATGCATTACGGCATGACAAGCGAAATGGTGGTTTCTGAAAGATATTGTTCCATAAATCCAAGATATTGCCCCTGGCAACCAAACGGAAGCGGAAGCTCAAGGATGATGGAAATGCTGCTTGAATATTTCGGCGAAGTGAAAAGGTAAAAAACGTGGTACTCAGAAGAGTACCACGTTTTTGTAATGCTTTTTGCGGAACGGATAAATCCGTTCCCTACAGTGAAGCATAGGATAAAAGATGCAATAGTATAAAAAGAGCATCGGAATTTTCCGATGCTCTTTTTTGTTTAATTAAAACATTGTAACCCAGCCCTGAACCCATACGATAAGGATAATTAAGGGAAGAACATATTTTACATATACTCTGAGCCACTTGGGGAAAGCGAGACCCTGACCTGTGTTAACCTCGGTCATGAAGTTACTCCAGCCCCAGCCATGCTTATTGTAAGTACAGAAAAGTACATAACAAAGTGAACCCAGAGGAAGAAGGTTATTACTTATGATGAAGTCTTCAAGGTCCATGATTCCCTTGGAAAGGCCGGGACCCCACGCAAAGCCTGACCATACGGTAAAGCCAAGGATGCAGGGAAGGGAAAGAACGCACATAAGCACGATGTTTATGATTGCAGATTGTACTCTGTTGAACTTTGTAAGCTCAAGCCAGAAGGACATGATGTTTTCGAACACTGCGATAACCGTTGAAAGTGCAGCAAAAATCATAAACAGGAAGAAAAGGATACCGACTATCTGTCCGATAGGCTGAGCCATTGCATTGAATATGGAAGAAAGTGTGGTGAATAAGAAGCTTGCACCAACTGTTCCGGGGTCTGCGTTTACGCCACCTGCATAAGCAAAGCAAGCGGGGAATACTATAAGGCCGGAAATTAAAGCAACAGATGTATCAAGGGAAATGATTGTAGCAGCTTCTCCCATAAGTCTCTTTTCCTTACTGATGTAGGAACCGAAAATGGCAATGGAGCCGATACCGATACTAAGGGAGAAGAAAGCTTGTCCCATAGCTGCGGAAATTACTGTCCATACGCCTGCCTTCTGAAGATTTTCAACGGAAGGGATAAGGTAGAACTTAAGACCTTCAAGGCCACCCTTAAGTGTACAGGAGTAAATTGCAAGGCCTATCATAAGTGCGAAAAGGAGTATCATCATAACCTTGGTTATTCTTTCAACGCCCTTCTGAAGACCGAGTGAGCAAATGCCGAAGCATAAAATGATAACAGCAAAGGTCATAATTATGATTAAGGGAGTGTTTGTAACGGTTGCACCGAATACGTCGCCAAGCTCAGGCACGGTCTGTGCGGTAAGGATAGAGCCTGTAATATACTTACCGAAATAGATAAGCATCCAGGATGAAATGGTGGTGTAGAACATCATTAAAAGATAGTTTCCGGCGATGCCCATATACTTCATCCAGTGCCATTTCTGACCGGGTTTTTCAAGCACGTCAAAGCTTGATGCGATGCTTCTCTGACTGGCACGGCCGACAGTGAGCTCTGCAGTCATAATGGGAAGACCCAAAAGTAAAAGGAATGCGATATAAATGAGTACGAAGAAGCCACCGCCGTAGCCTCCTGTTAAAATGGGGAAACGGTAAACATTACCGAGTCCGATGGCACATCCTGCTGAAATCAGGATGAAGCCGAGTCTTGAACCGAATTTTTCTCTTTGCATAGTATATTTCCTCTCTTTTGATTTATATTAAAGCATTTTGCTTTAATTTTATGAAAATAATGCCTTTAATATCTCCTCTGCGTAAGCAGGCGGACATTCGCCAAGGCACTTTTCCAGGCTGGGATTATTTACGAGCCTCGGGCGGATTGTGTCAAGATCCTCTTCTGTAAGCTTAAGGTCACACACTCCCGTAAGGTCTGCAACAAGAGTGCGGATTTCCTCATCTGTGCGAAGGATTTCCTCATAAAGGTCAGCCGATTCCTTCGGTGCCCACTTTATGTTATGCAAAATGAAGGCGGGAAGATAGAGTGCACACGCCCTTCCGTGGGGAATGCCTTTCTTTTCAGACAAATAATAGCTTAGGGTGTGGCACATTGCGGTTCCGGTTACGGAAATAGCATAGCCTGCATAAATTGACGCAAGGTAGAGATTTTCAAAATCCTCGTCGTCAAGACCTTCTGTGCCGTAAGCTGATATGGTTTCAAATTCCGGAATTAAAAGCTTTATAGCACGCAGAGCAAAGGTTTTTGTAAAGTCGTTTGCTGCTTTGCATAAATAACTTTCAAAGGCATGACAGCATGCATCAAGTGCCGTATTTTTAATAAGAGCTTCGCTCATTTGAGAAATATATGTTATGTCTCCTAAGGAAACTTTCGGAAGAAGGTGGGGTGAACGCATGCTTTTTTTTCTTCCGTCGTTTCCGGTTATTACTGCATAGGGAGTAACCTCGCTTCCCGTGCCTGCAGTAGTGCCGATTGCAACGATAGGGTATGCACCGTTTTTGTATTTTGCAGAAAAAGCATCTTCTTCTGATATGTCGGGATTTTTCATAACGGCGGCAATTGCTTTTGCAGCGTCAAGCGGACTTCCGCCGCCGATTCCGATTACAAAGTCACAACCTGCTTTTGTTCCTTTTCCGGCGGCGTCCAATACACTGTTATATGTGGGGTTGGGTTCCACGCCGGAATATATTTCGTAGTGGATGCCTGTAACTTCAAGAGCATTTGTCACATCGGAAAGTGCCCCGGTTTTTTCAGCAGAAGTTTTTCCTGTAACAATAAGTGCTTTGCTTCCAAGAGAAGCGATAAGCTCTTTATTATTCTTAACGGCACCCTTTTCGATAATCATGTTTACGGATGATGAAAATTTATGTACCAATAAAAACAGTCCTTTCGGAAAATATTCCTTCTATAGTATAAAACATTTTTTCCGATAATGCAATAAATACTTGTAATTTTTTTAATATAGTGCTATTATTAAGGTATAAATCTATATGGAGGGACACTATGGAGATCAGAGGTAAGATTTTTAATTTTCTCGGAGATTCGATAACCCAGGGTGTGGGCTCTTCGGGACACGACTATATGTATACAACGGTTTTCGGAAGAAAATACGGTGCTGAGGTTAATAATTACGGATTAAGCGGAACAAGAATCGCAAAGCAGAGAATACATATTGAAGGACAGCCTGAGAGCTTTGAAATGGATTTTTGTACAAGATATGTTCCGATGGCGGATGCGGATTTTATCGTGGTTTTCGGCGGAACCAACGACTATGGACACGGCGATGCACCTTTAGGAGAAATGAAAGACAGAACACCGGATACATTTTATGGTGTATGCCACTATCTTTTCCGAGGACTTATAGAAAAATATCCTCTTGCTACAATTATAATTATGACTCCTCTTCACAGACTTGGGGATACATTGGGTGCGGGAAGCCCCAACAGAGAGATTAATCATCCCTTGAAAACATATGTTGAAGCGTTACGTGAGGTAGCGGAATATTATTCTTTGCCGCTTCTTGACTTATTTAAGTTGAGCGGAATAAATCCCGAAATTCCTGAAATTCAGAAACTTTATATGCCTGACGGTCTTCATCCTTCGGACAGAGGACACGAAAGAATTGCCGACAGGCTGGCAGCATTTATAAAATCACTTTAAGAGGGAAAGGAAGATAAAAATGATTGAAAAAATACTTTACGGAAAAGTCGGACCCGATGAGGTTTACCTTTTTAAGATGGATAACGGCAAAGGGCTTACAGCGGAAATAATAACCTATGGCGGGATTATAAGAACTCTTTGTTATGATGGAGTTGACGTTGTTCTCGGTCGTGATACTTTGGAAGAGTATATGGAGAACAACGGATGCTACGGTGCTTTGATCGGAAGAAACTCCAATCGTATCGCTAAGGGCGAATTTACTCTGGGTGGAAAAAAGTATACCCTTGCAAAAAACAATGGAAATAACAATCTTCACGGAGGAAACAGAGGATTCGGAAAGCGTGTGTGGGAAGGAAAGGCTGTGGATAAGGCAGAGCCTTCGCTGATTCTTACACTTACATCGGAGGACGGAGATGAAGGTTTTCCCGGAAAGGTAAAGGTAAAGGTTACTTATACTCTTACAAAAGAAAACAGCCTTAAAATTCATTATGAAGGAAAGGCCAACGCTGACACTCTTCTTAACATGACAAATCACACATATTTTAATTTAAACGGTCATGATTCGGGAACTGTTGACGGCCATACGTTAATGATTCAGTCAAGCTTCTATACTCCCAACACCGAAGAGTGCATGCCCTATGGCGTTGTAGAAGACGTTTCCGGTGGTGCATTTGACTTCAGAGAAGGGATTAAGATGTATGACGGTTTTGCGTCAAATCATCCCCAGGTTAACCTTTTTGGCGGATATGACCATAACTTTGCACTTGACGGTTTTGGTTTCCGCAAATTCTCAACTCTTACGGGAGATAAGACAGGAATAGTTATGGACTCCTATACAGACAGACCTGCTGTACAGCTTTACACAGGTAATGGCATACAGACCGAAAGAGTATGCAAAAACGGAGCGAAATATCCAGTTCACGGCGGTCTTTGCTTAGAGACGCAGGTATTCCCCAATGCCATGGAATACAGTCATTTCCCTTCTCCTGTGCTTAAAAAAGGCGAAGTGTATGACACCATAACAGAATTTAAATTCCATAGATGAGCGGACTTGTTTGTGCATTTACAGGGCATCGTGATATTCCGGCAAAGGATTTTGCAGCAGTAAGGGATTTTACAAAAAAGACGGTGGATTTGCTTATTGCCAGAGGCGTTACGGAATTTATAACCGGCGGTGCGGCAGGCTATGATATGCTTGCGGCAGAAATTGTGATTGAGGCAAAAAAATATGCATCGGTAAAATTGGTTGTTGCAGTTCCGTGTAAAGGACAAGAACGCTATTACAGCAGGTGTGACAAAGAGAGATACCGTTGTATTATTGAGATGGCGGACGATATTGAAACTCTTGCTGAGCACTACTATGACGGATGCATGCATGTAAGAAACCGCTATATGGTTGATAATTCTGATTTTTTGATATCGTATTGCACAAAAACAGAGGGTGGAAGTTACTATACCAGATGTTATGCAAAAGAAAACAAAAAACATATAATTGATGTTGTTGTTTGAGGAGGGCTCAAAATGAGCAAGCTGAAGATTGTAAGCTTCAATATTAGAACTTTGTACTCACATCCTATGGACGGTGCTAATTCTTTTATTCACCGTGCAGGTATGATACTTGAAAAAATAAGAAAGGAAGCTCCTAACGTTATCTGCTTTCAGGAAATATCCGATCCCATAAGAGAATTTTTAAGAAACTATCTTCAGGATTATATCATTCTGGGTCACGGAAGACAATCTGACTATACAGGTGAAGGCTTATCCGTTGCATACAGAAAGGACTCCATGGAGCTTTTAGCTTTTGAAAGCTTCTGGCTTTCTCCGACACCCTATGTTCCTGCTTCAAGATATGAGATTCAGAGCGAATATCCGAGAATATGTCCTCACGCAGTATTAAAGCATAAGGATATGGATGAGCCTATAAGTTTATATAACGTACATCTTGACCATATAAGTGATGATGCAAGAGTAAAAGGCATATGCCAGATTGTCGGAATGGCAAAAGAGTATAAAGATAAGATTGATTGTCCCACATTTATTTTGGGAGATTTCAATGCACAGCCGGATTCAAAGACCATAACCTTCCTTAAGGAATATAACGGAGGGGAATATAAGGATTTGACTGAACATATAGAAATTACATTTCACGGTTTTCGAGACAGTGCGTCTCCGCAGAATATAGAAAGAAAAGAAGCCTCTAAAATAGATTATATTTTTGCGGATAAGGAAACTTCCGGGAAAACGCACAATGTTAATTTATGGAATGATAAGGAAAATGGAATTCTTCTTTCTGACCACTATCCTGTCTGCCTGGAAATTGAAATGTAATCTTGACAACAGAGATAAAATATAGTATAATTCTATATAATATAATAGTATAATAAAATGCAGAGAGTAAGTAGCATGAGTTTATATGTGTATTATTCTGTGCATTTTTTATTTAATTTTGGAGGGTTAGTATGGATTGGTTTACTATTGCTCATCTTGAAGAACTGGGGATTATTCTGCTTAAGATGGTACTTGCCGGAATACTTGGCGGTATTATCGGCATAGAGCGAGAACATAAACACAGACCTGCGGGACTTCGAACCCACATACTTGTGTGTATGGGAGCCTGCCTTACAATGATGATAAGTTCGTTTATGGTGACGGAAGGACTTTCTACGGATGTGGCACGTCTCGGCGCTCAGGTTATATCAGGCATAGGTTTTCTCGGTGCCGGAACGATTTTGAGAGAGGGCGACAGAGTACGTGGTCTTACCACGGCGGCAACACTCTGGGCCATAGCTTGCGTTGGTCTTGCCATCGGAATCGGATATTACGGCGGAGCTATTGCGGCGGCATTTATGATGCTTATCGTTTTAAGAGTTTTAGGATACATAATGACAAAGCGAAACGGTGAAGGGCTTGCTGTAATCCATGTTGCTGCGGACAACAATACGGAGACTGTGGCTAATATTCTTTCGGTAATTCATATTTACTGTACAGAAATTAAAAATATTGATTTTACAACAACAGAAGATGATAAAAATGTAGTGATGCTGTTTACAGTTAAGCTCAGACAGGGCAAGGGAAGTGATGAACTTTTTGCTTCTCTTATCGGGCTTGAAGGCGTACATAAGGTAGATTAAGCGCAGCAAAACGCAACAAAGCGTTTTGCGGAGCGGAGTTTTGCGAGCGTTACCGATGCAGCCAAGTTTTGCGGAGCATTTACTTGGCGTAAATCGGTAGAAAAAGGCGAATAGCCTTTTAGCGAGTGAAACAAATTAGTATCAAAAGGCGAAGAGCCTTTTGTGTGAAATCATTGCAACAAAGCGTTTTGCGGAGCGAAGCATAGGCAAGCGAGGAACGCACCGAAAGGCGAGTTCCGCAGACGACGAAAGCCCGGAACGAAGTGAAGGGTTTTGTGCGATAACTGCGAAAGATATGCAGGAAAAAGGCGAACAGCCTTTTTAGCGATAACTGCGAAAGAACTGCAGAAAAAAGGCGAATAGCCTTTTGCACGAAAACCGGTGAAAGCCGGATAGCCAGAGGAGAAACTATGAAAATTGGTTTTGAACACAGAAAATGCGGAAATTTTGAATATCTTATAAGTCCCCTTTTGGAAAAGGAGGGCGTAAAACACTGTTTCACTACGAGACTCGGAGGGGTTTCGGAAGAGGAACATCTGTCGTCTTTAAATCTGGGTTTTTTAAGGGGAGACAGAGATGAATTTGTTATAAAGAATGTAAACGTCGTATGCTCGGCTCTTTCATTTACAGAAGAAAACTTAAGCAGAACAAATCAGGTGCATGACAGTAAGGTTGCTATTTTAAAAGAGCCTGTAAAGGTATCTGTCGGCTGTGATGCTCTCGTTACAGATAAAGGCGGAATCCCCCTCCTTTCCACATCTGCCGATTGTGTGCCGGTGCTTTTGTATGACAGAGAAAAAAAGGTGTGTGCATCCATACATTCAGGATGGAAGAGCACTGTGAAAAAAATAGTGCTGAATGCTGTTAAGGCGATGGTGAATGAATACGGAAGCGACCCGACAGATATTCTGGCGGCAATAGGTCCATCCATCGGAAAGTGCTGTTTTCAAATTAAAAAAGATGTATATGATGCGTTTTCGGAAAGCTTCCGGGATTTGTCATTTATAAAAGAAGAAGGCGACGGTATACATTATCGGGCCGATTTATGGGAAGCAGTGAGACGCACCCTTATTGAAGCGGGGCTTAAGGACGAAAATATTTCCCTGGCAGGAGAATGTACGGTTTGTAACAATCAGCTTTATTTTTCCAGCAGAGCAGGAAAAGGGAAATTCGGATCGTTGGGTGCAATAATAGAGCTTGAATAAAGGAAATGAAGATATGAAAAAAATTTTTACAATGATTACTGTTATCGCCATGCTTTTTTGTGTGGGTTGCAGCAAGGAAGTTAGAGAAGAAGTTACTGAAAATGTAACGGAGACGGAAAAAACATCAACGGAGAACATGATACAGGGAGGAAAAATAAGGGTTTCTTCAAGAAAACCCGACACGTTTAATCCCCTTGCCACAAACTATGAAAGCTGCAGAGAACTTTTGTATCTTTTTTATGATGGTCTTTTTACTTTGGACGATGATTTTAACGAAAAGAAAAATCTTGTGTCGGAGTATTCCATGTCTGATGATTATCTCACGGCCAGACTTAAAATAAAGGGCGGTATCACCTTTGCAGACGGATCGTCACTTACCAATTATGACGTTAAGTATACCATTGATTATATAAGATACAATGGAGGAAGTTTTTCCGGCTGTGTCAGAAATATTAAAAATGCAGAAATATCAGATTCGGGAGAAATTGTGATAGAACTTTACAATCCTGAAGCTAATTTTGCATCAATGCTTACGTTTCCAATAATAAAGGACGGTTCTCCCGGAAAAATGGATGTGCCAAACGGAACAGGCCAGTTTATCTGTCGTAAGGAGGATGTTGGCTATACTTCTCTGGTGTGTGAAAAAAACAGCTCATATCATTTGGGGCGTCCGTATATAGATGAAATTGAAGTTTTGTATATGAATACGGATATAAAAGCTGAAACCAGCTTTTTATCGGGAGAAACCGATATACTCATAAATCCTGATAATACTGCTGATAAGTCGGGAAAAGGAATTAAGATTTACAAAGGTAAAAGCAACAGATTTGAATTTCTCGGATTTAATTCGGCGGGAAATCTTTTCTCGGAGGAATCGGCAAGAAGAGCAATTTTTGCCGCCTGCAGAAAGGCTTCATTGGCGGATGAATTTGAAGAGGTAGAAACAGCTGCTTCTACTCCAGTAAATCCGGCGGCGTATTTTTACGCATTCGAGACTGACGAGACGGATATAGGAGAGGTTTCGGATATACTCACGAGAGACGGATGGAAAATGGGCGGAGCCGGCGTTTATGAAAAAGACGGAAAAAGTTTAAAATTCAGCATAATAGTAAATGAAGATGATTCTGTCCGTGTCGGTATTGCTAATTTCCTTAGCCATTGGTTGCTTAATTACGGAATTTCTGCGGATGTGGAAATTTTATCATATTCAAGCTATAAGGAAAGACTTACATCGGGTAATTATGATGCTTTTATTGGAGGATGTACCATAGGAAATGCCGCTAATTTTGCTTTTCTTATAGGTAGCGGCGGAAGTGCCAATGTATTTGGTTATTCCGGCGGAGTTATGGATATGAGAATTGCGGCACTTGCGGCGGCTGAAGGTGAAAGCCTTGTTTCTGAGGCAAAAAAGTTTGGTAAAGCTATGGCGGAAAGTGCTCCGCTTGTGGGAATTTATTTCAAAACTACAGAGGTTGCTGCGAAGAAAAACATTGTTATTCCGAAAATAAGCCCAACGGGTGTTTATGTGGAAGCCTATAGCTGGTTTTTAGTATAAAAATTTCCATAAAGAAATTTTTATACGATAGTTTTGCGAGCGTCACCGATGTAGCCAAGTTTTGCGGAGCATTTACTTGGCGTAAATGGGTGGAAAAAGGCGAAAAGCCTTTTAGCGAGTGAAACAAAAAAAGCAGAAAGCGAAAAGCTTTCTGGAAAATTTCCATAAAGAAATGAGTGCAGTAAACACGCAACAAGGCAATTTACGAAACGAAAGAATCAAAACCCGAAAAGGGTTTTGTGCGATAACCGGGTAAACACGCAACAAGGCAATTTACGGAACGAAGTTGCGGAAACGAAGAAAATCCGAAAAGGATTTTCCGTTTATGCAACGAATAAAATCAAAACCCGAAAAGCCTTTTGTGCACGGAAGAATGAAATAATTCGATTGAAAGATAAATTCTTACTAACAAAATTTGTCCAAAAAAAGAAAATTCTTTTACTTGCATTGTTTTGGTTTTTGTGATATACTACTTTTCAAAATCAGAGAAAGACGCCTGAGGCGGGAAAGGATAAGACTTATGATAATTGATCCCATTATATTAAAAGAGGGCAAGGATGGCTCGCTGGCAAAAACAAATTGCTATTCTGAACTTTTGAAGGAAAGAAAGATTTTTCTCTTTTCTGAGGTTGACGACGATTTGTCGGCTTCCATTGTTTCTCAGCTTTTATATCTTGACAGCATCGCTCCGGGCGAAGAAATCAAGATGTATATAAATTCTCCAGGAGGCTCGGTATCAGCAGGTCTTGCGATTTACGATACCATGCAGGCAATCGAAAGCCCTGTCACCACAATCTGTGCAGGTCTTGCGGCATCTATGGGGGCTGTGCTTCTCTCAGGCGGAGCTAAGGGCAAGCGTTATTCCATGAAGAATGGAAAAATTTTAATCCATCAGGTACTTGGCGGTGTCGGCGGTCAGGCAACCAATATGGATATTCACACGAAGGATATGCTTAAGACAAAGAGACTCTTAAACGGTATCCTTGCCGAAAACACAGGAAAAACCATGGAGGATGTAACACGTGATACTGAACGTGATTATATTTTAAATGCAGAAGAAGCTGTTGCTTACGGCATAATCGACGGAATAATTAAATAAGGAAAAAGGAAATGCGAAAGCATTTCCTTTTTTGATTTAAAGAGCGATAAGCAAAGGGAATACTGATGCGAAAGTAGGTGCCCTTTTTAGGCACATGGTGGAAGATGGGCAGATTACCGAAGCACAGGCGGAAACGTTGGTTTCGACGGGGCTTAACGGTGCTCCGCTTAACGAGGATGCGCAGGTGTATTTCTATGCCGGGGCAAGCGGGGTTTCCTTTATGGATGCGGCAAAGCTGGGAGAAGACCTTTCCATTGACGGGGAAACGGCTTATGCGGTGTGGAAAAAAGGAACGGAGATAAGGGCGGAAAATGACAAGGCACGATTTAAGCCCGAAACCTCCCTTGCGAATCCGACACTTGCGAAGGCGGTATCAGACAGTAAATCAATGCCCCCGGAATAATTGACCGAAAGGGCAGAAGGATTGCGGCAAAAGGCAAAGTGGAAAGTAGGGATTCTGTGGGGGATTCTTCCGTGGGAGATTCTTCCATAGGAGATTTTTCGGATGATAAAAATCTCCGAAGTCAGAATGACAATCCCTCCGTCATCGGAGATTTCGCCTTTGGCCGAAAATCTCCTGAAGACACCTCCCTTTACACAAGGGAGGGCAGATTATAATATTAAGTGCAACACCTAAAAATAAATAGACTTCATATAAACTTTAGTGTAAAATGTAAATAACCACAAATACAATAACACGGAGGTTTATATGAAGTCCTATACACATTTTACACTAGAT
>JAFXHP010000036.1 GCA_017536285.1 Clostridia bacterium | reverse complement strand
GGTGTTCCCGAATATGAGGATACGGTAAAATCGCATTATAAGTTTATTCCTGATGAAGAGCTGGATGCTGTAATAAAGGCTATTGAGGAGGCGTAAATATGAGAGCAGTATTTAATAAAACTTTGCTTGAAATTGCAAAAAATGATCCGCGTATACATATGGTGCTGGCGGATATCGGATATGGGGAGATAGAACCTTTCCGCGATACTTTTCCCGACAGATATTACAATGTAGGCGTTGCCGAGCAGAATATGACTGGCGTTGCCTGCGGAATAGCTATGGAAGGAAACATAGCGGTAACCTATTCCATT
Organism: Clostridia bacterium; assembly: GCA_017536285.1. The sequence continues at coordinate 5,413 of JAFXHP010000036.1, read as the reverse complement.
GCAAACTTTCCTACTCTTCGCTGTCTTGAACAGATAAGAAACGATGTATGCTACCATAATGCCAATGTGAAAATTGTAATTATCGGTGGTGGCGTATCTTACGGACCTCTGGGGATGAGTCATCATTCAACCGAGGATATTGCCATTATGAGAGCACTTCCCAATATGGTGGTTGTGGTTCCCTGTGATAACTATGAGGCGGAAGCGGCAACGAAGGCTATGATAGAATATAACGGCCCCTTATACTACCGTTGTGGTTACAAGGGAGAAAGAGACATTCATCAGGGCCCCGTTGATTTTAAGATAGGTAAAGCTATCACTGTAAGGGAAGGCAAGGATGTAACCCTTATGTTTGCAGGACCCGTGGGAATAAACGTGCTTAAGGCGGCAGATATCTTAGAGGCGGAAGGTATTTCCTGCCGTATAGTAAGTATGCACACGATTAAGCCCATTGACAAAGAGGCAATAAAGGATGCAGCGGAAAATACGGGAGGAATTATAACCATTGAAGAGCATAATCTTTCCGGCGGTCTTGGAAGTGCAGTAGCCGAAGTGATATGCGACGAAGCACTTTCTCCTAAGGTATTTAAGAGAATAGCTCTTCCTGATGTAAATGTTTCTCTTATCGGTCATCAGGAGTGGATAAGAGAACAGTACGGCATGAGCGACATAAAAATTGCAGAGCAGATAAGAAAAGCATTAGGACGCTGATTAAAAGCCGAAGACTTTCGTCTTCGGCTTTTGTGCATCTATTGACAAGGGTGATTTTTAAGTGATATAATAACATAAAAAAGAAAAAGGAGAACTAAAATGTTTTTATATTACATAAGACATGGAGATCCTATATATAATCCCGATTCTTTGACGCCTCTCGGACAGCGTCAGGCGGAGGCGGTGGGAAGAAGACTGGCACTACACGGTCTTGATGAAATTTATGTTTCCACTTCAAACCGTGCAAAGCTTACGGCAACGCCTGCAGCTGAAATATTAAAACTTCCCATGAAAGAGCTTGATTGGACCAACGAAAAGTATGCCGCAACGGAGCTTTTTGCAACTCGTGAAGACGGAACACGCTCTACTTGGTGCTTCTGGGACGAGGAGACAAGAAAGGTTTTTATGTCGGAAGAAGTAAGGCTTCTCGGCAGAGAATGGTATCGCCACCCCTTCTTCAAAAACGACCGCTACGGCGAGGGAATCTGCCGCATACAGAGAGAGACGGACGCCTTTTTGGAAAGCCTGGGCTACCGTCACGATTTAGCCAATAATTGCTATGAAGCAATAGCACCAAACGATAAAAAAATAGCTCTTTTTGCCCATCAGGGCTTCGGGCTGGCGTTTTTAAGCTGTGTGCTTGATATTCCTTATCCTTATTATTCCACTCATTTTGACATTACAACAACCGGTGTTACGGTGATTGAATTTAGTAACAATAAGGCACCCATTATTCCCGTTACATTGACGCATTCGGATATCTCCCATCTTTACGGTGAACACCTCCCGACAAAATACAACAGCAGAGGATACATTTGATGGCCGTTATTATAACCTTGCTTGCGGTATTTTTAATATGTGTAATATCGGATATTGCTGCATCTTCGGTAATTAGTCTTGGGATAAATAACTTTTATGGCGTTCATATATTGAAATTTTTAATTATTTATCTACTTGGGTTTTTATACGTAAAATGCATTGAAAAGCGAAGCATAAAAAGTATGGGGTTTGTGAAAAAGGGAGCAATTAAAAACTACGCTTCCGGACTTCTTCAGGGAAGTGCTTTGTTTTTAGTTGTTTATCTGTTAAATCTCATAACCGGCAGTATTGTTTTCCAAGGGTTTTCTGAAAAAGCTTCTTTGTCAATTATCTTTGCATTTTTGTTTTTTGCTTTTCAGGCTATGGCGGAAGAAGTGCTTTTCAGAGGACTTTTGCAGATTTCCCTGGCAAGAAAATCAAACGATATAACAGGAATATTATTAAGTGCGGCATTCTTCTCTCTGGCTCATATCACTAATCCGGGTGTGGATTTTATGGCACTTTTTAATATTTTCCTTTATGGAATATTTTTGTCACTTTTGTTCTTGAAGTCAGACAGTATATTTTTAGTATCCGGTGTGCATACGGCGTGGAATTTTGTTATGGGAAATGTTTTCGGGGTAAATGTAAGCGGAGTAGTGATAGGCGATACGATAATGCAATCTGAAATGGTTTCTGGAAAGAAAATTTTGTCAGGTGGTGCTTTCGGAATTGAAGGCGGATTGATTTTTACAGGGGTTATCTTAATTTCTGTTACTTTTGCGGTTATAGCATTAAAAAGGCAAAAAAGCGATTAAGGACTAAGTAGTCCTTAATCGCTTTTTATATTAAATAATTCATACAAACCATTAAAGAAAAGCCTGCCAAAAATGCATAGCTTACAGAATTTTTGCTTTCATGGGAATGGGTTTGGGGAATCATTTCATTGCATATTACATAAAGCATGGTTCCGCCTGCGAATGCAAGAGCGAAGGGAAGAATTGCTCCTGATATGCTTATTGCAAAATAGCCAAGCAATGTTCCAAATATTTCCACAGCACCTGTTGCAAAAGCTGAAATAAGAGTCCTTTTCTTGCTCATGCCGAGAGAAAGCATGGGAGCGATTATTACCATACCTTCCGGAAGGTTCTGGAGTGCAATGCCAAAGGCGACGGTTAAAGCCTCTTTTGTGTTTCCGGTTCCAAAGGAAACTCCTGCGGCAATGCCTTCCGGAATATTATGTATGGCTATAGCAAGAACAAACAATATTACCTTGTCATATCTTCCTGCATCGAAGGATGAGGGATTGTCAATTCCGGTAAGCTTGTGAAGATGCGGCGTTAATTTGTCAAGAATGTTTATTAAAAGTGCTCCTGAAAAAATTCCGGAGACAGAAATAAATAACGAAAAGTATGTTCCCTCTCCTACAGATGGGATAATAAGGCCGAATACAGATGCGGCAAGCATAACTCCTGCGGCAAAGGATAAAAATAAGTCATTTGTTTTGCTTGTTATTCTTTTGAAGATGAAACCGAGAAGGGCACCTAAAATGGTGGCTCCGCCTACGCCCAATGCGGTTAATAATACAATAGTCATAAAAGCCTCCGTTTCCATTATCAGTATATGGCCGGAAGGCTTTTTTGTTAAATGAAAATCCTCCCTGAGTTATCAGGGAGGATCTTGTTATTTTTCGTATATGTATCTTTCACCGGGTGTAAAAAGCTTGAAGCTCTGTGCCGGATTTAATTTATATACACAGTCTACAAAATATGCAGGGTTAACCTCGTTGACAGCATATAAATCAAAGTGGGTGGGAATTAAAAGGGAAGCGCCTGCTTCTTTTGCAAGTGTGATTGCTTCAACCGAATCGAAGCAACCGATGATGTCCTTTACAACGGTTCTGAAATAGTCCTTGCCGTTTATAGGAATCATTAAAATGTCAGCACCCTTGATACGCTCAATAAGACCGTCGTACATGCAGCAGTCACCTGAGTGGAACACTTTTGTATCGCCAAAAGAAATTACAAAGCCAAGCTCGTGGAAGTTGCCATTATCGTCCGTGTTAAGCTGTTCATGGGCAGCAGGAACAGGAGTGAATGAAATGCCTCCTGCAAGTTCATATGCCGTGTCAGCAACGACACCATGGATTTTTTTCTTTGCTATACCGTAAGCGGTAAACTCGTCCGAGAAGGTAACGGATGCAAAAAACTCAGCCTTCTTATTAACCGATGCGATGGCAGAGAGGGTATAGGGATCAGCGTGGTCCTTATGAGCGTGGGTGCAAAATACATAGTCAATAAAGTCAAGCTCATCACCTTTTATGGGAGCTGGGTATTTTCTTACCCATTTAACCAGTTCGCTACAGCAGTTTTTATCTACATAGTCAGAAAGATAACCGTCTATAAGTGTGTACTTTTCGTTGTATTTTACAATGAAACCAACCTGGCCTAAATAAAAACATGCAATCTGGCCTTCGGTGAGGCGGGTATTTAAGATTTTTTCTTTAAGATTCATAAAAAAACTCCTTCTTTTCTATATTTTGTAAAATCGCTATTGACAATTGTGTCACTCTGCGATATAATAATTATATCAACAAGTTGATGTAATGTCAATAGAAAAGGAGAATTCTTTTTGAAAAAATTTATAAGCCAGAAGGATATGAGGATTGCAAACATACTTGAAGTCCTTTCCCTTATAAGAAAAGAAAAGTCGGTAACCCGTAAAGAGATACAGAATATTATGGGCCTTTCCTGGGGCGGAGTAAGTCAGATTGTTTCCCGCTTGCTGGAACTTTCCTATGTTGTTGAGGAAAAAAGTCAGGATAATATATCTTCAGGAAGAAGGCCGGGATGTATTGAGATAAATGCATCTGATAACTATATTATTGGAATCGATGTGAATATGTCGGGTCTTTATGCTGTTGTTATAAATCTTAAAAATGAAATTATATATGAAGAGGCTAAAATTCCGGATACAAAGGATAAGGATAGTTTTCTTGCATCCATATACGAACTTCTTGATTCGGTAACAGAAAAATATAAGAAAAATACTGTTCTGGCTCTTGGTGTTGCCATGCAGGGCGAGGTGGATACAGAAAACGGAATTTCCCTTGGAACATCGGTTAAGGGATGGAAAAACATTCCGCTTTCTGATATACTTAAAGAACGCTATGGCGTTCCTTCATACATAGCACACGATCCTGACTGTATACTTTCTGCAGCCACAAGGGAAAATAAGGAAGATGCTGTTTTGGTTCGTGTCGATAAAGGCCTTGGTATGGCTGTCATAAAAAACGGAAGCCTGATTATCGGGTCCGGTATGCACGAAATAGGAAGATGCAAGGTTCTTACCGAAAAGGGAGAAGAGGAGCTTCATAGGGTATATTTTAAGTCTGATAAATCTGATGATGAAAAGAACGAGGCACTTGCCTTTGTAATTGCAAACTCAATTATACTTTTCAATGTAAAAAAGCTTTTGGTTTGCGGAACGGCTTTCAATGAGGAAGAAGAACTGACGAACTTAAAGACTCTTTTGGAAAAGCATGCTTCAAGAACTTTAGACATCAGGAGATACGACGTAAAGAGAGCAGCTTTCGGTGCGGCAATCTTTGCGATTGAAGATTATCTTAAATATATAAAGTAATTTTTTTCAACGAAGAAAAAAATTACTGAACTCTCCCGTACCATTCAAGGGGAGGGAGAGTAAAAGAAAAATCCGAACAAGGATTTTTTCGCTAAGCACATAAAATAAAAAGGAAAAGAAGAACGATAATTTTTTTCAACGAAGAAAAAAATTACTGAACTCTCCCGTACCATTCAAGGGGAGGGAGAGTAAAAGAAAAATCCGAACAAGGATTTTTTCGCTAAGCACATAAAATAAAAAGGAAAAGAAGAACGATAATTTT
>JAFXHP010000035.1 GCA_017536285.1 Clostridia bacterium | reverse complement strand
TTTTTCTTATCTAAAACTTTCAATATCCGGGAATACCTTAAATGTATCTGTTTGCGTGTTTAATACATTATTTATCTTTCCCTGAATCAAAAGCTCAGATGCTTAAAAGTCTTTGAAGCATTGTAACAGCTTCCGCTCTTGTTGCATTGTTTTTCGGTCTGAAGGCGTTGTCAGGATATCCCTTTACAATGCCCTTTTCGCTTGCCCAGCTTATCTGATACTGTGCATAATCGGAAATTTCAGTGCTGTCAGAAAATTCTGCATTTTTTTCAATTTCCCAGCCAAGTCCAAGCTTTGTTGCATATCGGTAAATCATAACCGCCATCTGCTCACGGGTTATTCTTTCGTTGGGAGCAAATTCATCCTCGCTCATGCCCTTTGTTATACCATTAGTAACAGCCCAGGTCACGGCGTTTTTATACCAATCGAAATCTGATACATCCTTAAAGCCTTCTTCTCCTGCTGCTACGCCGCCCGACATCATAAAGAGAATCTGACAGAACTCTGCTCTCGTAATATACGAATCGGGATCAAATATTCCATCTGCCTTACCCGACACAAATCCCTTTAAGTACATATCTGTTATGTCTCCTTTTGCCCAGTGACCTTCTATGTCCTTGAAGTCTGATGCGTTTCTTACCTTTTTATAATACGGGTAAAGCACAGCACTTTCCGTAACTCCTGAGTTGTTATACGGAACTGTAAGCGCTTCATCAAGGAACCAGCCCATAAATTCAAAGCCTGCAATTTCTTTAGGCTTTCCATTTGTTTCTCCGGCTTTAATATCAACATAGCCTGTTCCTACTAAATATACAGTATAGGTTGCTCCTGCAGGCTGAGTCGGTGTACCTCCTGCGGCAAAACCGCCTCCACCGCCACCGCCTCCATTGCCTTTTCCGGGGCGGTTAGTTCCGTCTTCTTCAATCGATGTATCTTTTTCCCATGCTGTTTCAAAATTTACGCTGTATGCAGGCATTACGAATTCAGCCCCCGACTTATAAACCACGCCCTCATAACTCCAGCCTGTAAATACATAGCCTGCAAGCTTGGGTTTTTCCTTTGTAAGTGTAACTGTAGCCCCTGCCCTTACATAAGTATCTTCGGGAAGGGCACCTGTCGCACCGTATTTATCCGAGTAAGAAAGCTTATATGTATCGTGGTCTCTAGCAGTAATTACAACTTTAATATCCTCTGTAACGTTTCTTACAGTAAGTACTGCATTTTCGTTATCGCTGATGCTGTAAGTATAGTCATTATCCTTATAAAGAGTAACAGTTCCGGACATTACCGTTACTTCTTCGGGTACCCAGTAGCCGTCAACCGCTTTAATATTGATTACAGCATCATTTCCCTTTTCCGCTTTTGAAGGAAGGATAGTTTCATCAATATGCGAAACATCATATGTGATATTCGCCTCTCCTTCCGGGATAGCCTCGAAATTAACAGCAAAACTGATGTCGGCAAAAAGGTCGTCAATTTCAAATACAGCTGTTTTTGTTCCTTCGTGCACCTTTTTATATGTAACATACTTTTTCGTAAGTGTGTACATATTTACTTCTGCAATTTCGCAGGTTGTTCCGCCGGAGGTTGTCTCAGCCGTAAGTTTTATCGCAGCAACTCCGTTCAATACCGAGTTAAACTTGATTTCCTGCTCGTCCTTAACGTTTCTGAGTGTTCCTGATGCAACAGGTGTTGTTTCAAAACTTTCTCCGTCATAAGAAACATAAACCTTATACCGAATGATTCTTCCGCCGTCACTTCCCTGTCTAGGAACATAGCTCATTCCTCCCAGATTGTTAATCTTTTCAGGGAATGTAACTATAGCACTGTGAGGAGGCTTCATAAGATTTACGGCACTTCCGTTTTCAACCTCGTAATATGAATGCCAGTAGGTATTTATATTATCGTCGTTCATATTCCCTGCCGGATTTCCCGAAAATTCATCGGAAGCCGATACCGTATAAGCTGTCTTTGCAACAGATGCTTTTTCGTAAACATCCTCTGTTGTTGTAATGTCTACGCCTGAAACTTTATAGCCGTTTTCGCACTCAGATGTAAATATGAGCTTTTCGCTTCGCTTAACTTCACTTCCGCTCAAAACGGCACTGTCGCCTGTTTTTGCTGCTACGCTTCCGTTTGCACCGGATGTAAATACAACCTTATGCTTTTCAGCTCCCCCGATTTTTATGGTGTAGGCTATATCTTCACCCCTGAAAAATTTAAGACGTAATGTTATATCCTGATTATTTTCGCCTTCAATATAATCCGTGAAGAAATATTTAGAAAGCATTATCCCTTCATTTGTAACAGTATAATAGCTTTCAGAGACATCAGTTCCTTCAAATTCAACGCCAAGAAGCTCTTTTGCATCGTTTAACTTATAGGGAAGTGCAACGTCATTCTGCTCATCAAACTCAAACACGCCAAATTCGCTTGTTGCTTCCGCACTCTTTGGTCTCTTGGAGTTGTCGCTTGTCAGGAATCTTATTTCTCCTGCCGTCGCATAATCAAGATTACCTTCCTTTACGGTGATTTTAATCTGCCTTATCTTATAGTTAAAGTCAAAGGCTGTTTTCTGCACCGCATAATACGACCTGTATGTATAAGAATCCGTCATAAGAGGATGCCATGTTGGATTCTCCCCTTCTTCAAAAGCTATTGCAACAGAAAGCTTTTTAAAGAAGCCTGCAGAGTCCGCATTCTTATTCTGTCTTGTGGGGTAATAGTTAAAGCCTGATATTTCTTTAAGTTCTCCGAAGTCAACAACAATATCAATGGGCGGCTTATCTTTTATACCCTGGGCATTATCGTAGAAGGAATGCCAGATTGTATGTACGTTTCCGTCAATTAAATTTGCAGCCGGCTGCAAGGTATTCTGACTTGTCGCCTTTACAGTAAAATCACTTGTATCAGAAATTTCATTATTAAGTGCAATATCATTATAGTAAGCACATTCTGCGATTGGCGCAATTTCCGTTATTTTTACCGTCTCTGCGCTCTGCCCCTTTATCTCGATTTTAAGAGCCTTTACTTTTAAATTTGCTCTGAAAAGATAGCATCCGTCAAGTAAGTCGTTTTCTGCAAAGTCAATAAACTTCGTACCGTCATAGCTTACGGAGAATTTTGCACGTGTAACAGATTCACCGTCAGAGTGAATTCTCACACCTGAAACGCCCCACGTTTCATTGAATTTCACACTTATAACGTCGCCTACCCTGCTTTCAAATGCAGTATCCGCATTTCCGTCAAAAGCATCAGCATAGCTTTCCGAAACCGTATACTTATCTGTATATGCCTTTATTACCTCATCTGCGTTGTCGGACGTTATATACGCCATATCGGGCTTTTTAAATTCAAGCTCCGCACCTGTTGAATACTGATTTCCCTCGGTTGCGCAGGATACGAATTTCACAGCCTTAACTTTTATGTTTTCGCCAAAGTCAACAACCTGTTCGCTCTTACCCGAATAGCTGAAACTTGCACGAATTGCCTTATAAAATCCGTTTCCGTCAGGAGAAATGTAGATAT
>JAFXHP010000034.1 GCA_017536285.1 Clostridia bacterium | reverse complement strand
GGGAGAACGCCTTCCCGACGGAAGACCGAAGGTTGAAGAAAAATATCTTAAAGCACTTAAAAATCTCACCCTTGAAGAAGTGTGGAAGCCTATTTTTGTAAAGGGCTATGAAAGCCAGTTTGAAGGAAGGCTCAAAACCCTCCACACCGACGGAAGAAAATTAATCGGCCGTGCGGTTACGGCAATTTACTGTCCCTACCGTCCTGACCTTGATGAGTACACCAAGGAAATCGGAAAAAGAGAGGGAAGAAGCGGTACATACAATCAGTGGGTAATAGACAATTTGATGGAACTGGACGTCCCTGTAATTGATATGTACGATAAAATCTATAAGGGCACATTCCTTGGCGGAAATTTAACCACCGCACTTAAGAACAAAACGAAAAACGAAAACGGCGGTGCCGTTATCTGGGGCGGAATCCGCGATACGGAACAGATGGAAAAGGTGGAAAACACTCAGGTTTACTTTAGGGGAATAGACCCTACGCCCATCCGTGACTTTATTATGACGGGCTATAACACGGTTACAAGAATCGGAAATGCGGTTTGCCTTCCCGGAGACGTGGTATTCGGTGCAGGCGGCGGTGTGCTCTTCATTCCGTCGCACTTAGTTGCTGAGGTTGTTGGCGGTGCGGCAAAAACGCAGGTTAAGGATATGTTCGGCTTTGAAATGATAAGTCAGAATAAATTCACCACCGCACAGATTGATAAAAACACCTGGACAAAGGAAATGCTTGACCTCTTGATGGAATTTATAAAGACAGACGACCGTGCAGCAGCCTACCGTGACCTTGATTGGACAGAAGAATATTACCTTGCGGAACACGGCGATCCGACGGATACTCAGTCGGCACTTTAAGGAGGCACAGTATGTTTAATCTTGAAGGAAAAAAGGCCCTTGTAACGGGCTCAACTCAGGGCATTGGTCTTGCAATTGCAAAAACCTTATCGGAATACGGGGCTACTGTTTTCATCCACTGCGGAAGCTCAGAGGAAAAAGCAAAAAATATTTCCTCGGAAATAAAAAACTCCCACCCGGTATGTGTAAACCTGCTTGAAAGAGATGCAGCAGAAAAGCTTTATGCTGCAACGGGGGATGTTGACATAGTAATCTTAAATGCCTCTGTTCAGATAAAGAAAAAGTGGGACGAAATTACTGAAGAGGATATGGATAAGCAGTTTGATATCAATGTGAAATCTACTTTTAAGCTTATTCAGAGATATGTCCCCAAAATGAAGGAAAATTCCTGGGGCAGAATCATTACGGTTGGAAGTGTTCAGCAGTATAAGCCCCATAAGGAAATGGCGTTTTATGCAGCGACAAAATCCGCCAATATGAATATTGTGACAAATCTGGCATCACAATTAGCACCCTTCGGGATAACCGTAAATAACATTGCACCGGGTGTAATTGCAACACCGAGAAATGAAGATGCCTTAAGCGACGATAAGTACAGAGAAATTGTTTTATCAAAAATCCCTGCAGGATATGCGGGAGCATCTTATGACATAGCAGGCGGTGCACTCCTTCTTTCAAGCGATGCAGGGCGTTACATCACAGGTACCGACCTCATTATAGACGGCGGTATGCATTTATAATAAAAAGGGTTCGGATTTTCCGAACCCTTTTTTGCTGTAAAACTTAGTAAATCTAACATTTTTCAATAAAAGTATGGAAAAATTCTATTGAATAGTGGATGTTGCAATGCTATAATTACGATAGAAATAATGAATTAGTGTTTATTGGCGATTTAGCTTAGAAAGGACAGAGAAATATGATAAAGAATATATCCCGTTCCCTTAAAGATCTTTTAGGCTCTGACTATATGGAAGCCGTAATTTCGGTAGCCACTAAAATCTGCGGTATGGAAAAGAAAGAGGCGGAGTTTCTTGCAAATGAAAAGGTTGACTTTTTCCCCGATGATTATATAGCAAAAATGGATGCTCTTGCGGAAAAAACAGGGGAAAAGCTTCTTAAAGGTTTTGAAAACAGCGAAAAAGGTGCACCCACCGATTCCTTCGGAAAGGCGGCACACCCCGATATGGCTCCCATCGGAGGCTTTGGCTGTACCAGAATCGGTGAGGACGGAAAAGCGTACTTAATCGCAAAGAGCGAGCATTATCACGCTTCGCTGGGTCACAATTTCCCGGGCTATAAGCTTATCAATAACGCCAGAAAGCTTGGTATATTAAATGCAACCCACAACAATACAAGAGGGTACATAACCCGTCTTGCGGAAAGAAGAATAATTGCGGCTGCAAACGGTGCAAAAAACGATGCTGAAATTGATGCAATTCTTGCATCAAAAGAGCCTCACGTGTTAAACCGCATAATCAACCTTGAAACTGGAAGTTTAGCTGGAGAGGCGGGTATTAAAATGATGCTGTCCCGCTTCTATAAGCTTGACGGAAGCTATGGTACTCCTTTTTATGATGGAAAAATCCCGGTATTTTTGGTTATGGAAGACAACAAGGAAGGGCTTGGTGCAAACTACCACGGAACAACAATTATGGCACAGACCTTCAGAGGAATGTGGCCAACGTTCTATGAAAAGTGCGAAAAGAACGAGCTATACAAAGTTGTAAGTGTAAAGAAAAACGATATATCGGATTTTGAAGAAAAGATAAAAAAATACAACAGCGGAAGCTATAAGACAGCAGGTTTTATCCACGAGATAATCCTTATGAACTATGCTGGAATCCGCCTCACGAAAGAGTATTTAGAGAAAGCTCACGAGCTTTGCAAAGCAACAGACACTCTTATTATGGTTGACGAAATTCAATCATGTATGTGGTATGACGGGATGTTTCTTTTCAGAAAGTACGGTCTAAAGCCTGATTTTGTAATGATAGGAAAGGGGTTCCCCGGCGGTGAATATTCCGCAAGTAAGCTTCTGACAACTGCACCTGCGGATAATTTGAATCAGTTCGGTGCTCTTGTCACCAACGGTCAGGAGGAACTTGCAAGCCTTTCATATCTCATCACTATGGAATTTGCTTCAGCCAACGGAAAAGAAATTGACGAGATGGGCGAAAAAATTGAAAAAGGTATTCTTGAATTAAGTAAAAAATATCCTGAGCTTCTTCCGCCTCCCGAGGGGCTTGGCCATCTTTCGGCAATACATTTTAACAGTGTGGAAAAAGCGGCGGAATTTACAAAGATAATGAACGGTATGTGTGTTGATATAAGTGCACAGCTTTATAAACCGGACTGCCCGCCTGCGGTGCTTCTTAAGCCGCCGGTTATCACAGATGATAAAGTGCTTTCCGTACTTATTGAAAAAATAAACGAAGGCTTACTCAAGCTTAAGCCGAGGGGAGTCGAACACCACAAGCCTTAAACTTGTTAAATCCGCACACTTTCAATTTGTCGTCCTTGAAAGGCGTCAGCCTTACTTCGTCCTCCGCATTGAAATTGCACTAGATTTTCCTGCGTTTATGCGATAAAATCCCTGTAGAGTATAGGCGTTTTTGCAAAACGCCGACACTCATAGGAATTTTTGAGCAAAAATCTTACCCTCGATGGGTATAGATTTTTACTCATAGGTCGAAGAGCTTAAAACCATTTAATTTTGATGGAAGACAAAGAAAATTCAAAAATAATACTGGCGTATATTTGCAGAATTTTCTGCAGTATTACGCGAAATTTATGTTTTTAAGCCTTATGGGGTTTGAATCCCCTCGGCTTTAAAGGAGGATTATTATGAAAATAGGTTATTTGCCGCTTTATATAAAACTCTATGATGATATCGGTGCAAAGCGTGCCGTTATGCAGAAATTTTACGAGGATACAACCGAAATTTTCCGTGAAAAGGGACTTACGGTCGTTACATCGGATTTTTGTCGTATAGAATCCGAATTTAAGGAAACCGTTAAAAGATTTGAGGATGAAAAGGTTGATGCCATTGTTACCTGGCATGCGGCATATTCTCCTTCTCTCGAGTCAATTGAGGTTCTTGCAAATACAAATCTTCCGATTATTGTGTTTGACTCAACGCCAACCAAGGTGTTTGATCAGGATGCAATACTCGAAGGTGCAGTAAGCTGGAACCACGGCATTCACGGCGTTATGGATATGTGCAGTATGCTTAAAAGATATGGAAAGCCCTATGCAATTGCCGCAGGTCACTATCTTGACGGTAAGTGCATTGACCGCGTTATAGGCTTTGTTAAAAGTGCAGTTGCGGCAAGAAAGCTTAAGGGAATGAAGGTAGGCCTTGTGGGCGGTGCCTTCAAAGGTATGGGCGATTTTGCGGTTGCCCCTGACGAGCTTAAGGAACGCTTCGGAATAACCGTTGAAAATGTGGATAAGGCATACCTTGCAGGGTTAGTTTCGGATATAACAGAAGAGGAAATTGAAGAAGAACTCGCAAACGACCTTAAGGTGTATGACTTTGCCGATAATATTGTTACTGAGGAATATAGGCCCTACACGGCATCCTGCCTTGCACTTCGTAAGGCTGTAAAGGAAAAAGAGTATGATGCATTTTCCGTAAACTTTTTGGATGTTGAAGGACTTGGAACAATGCCCTTTACAGAAGCCTGCAAATCTATGGAAAAGGGCATAGGCTATGCAGGTGAGGGCGATGCCCTTACGGCATCATTTACCGGTGCACTTCTTGCCGGCTACCCCGAAACAAGCTTTGTTGAAATTTTCTGCCCGGTATGGACGGAAAATAAACTGTTCTTAAGTCATATGGGCGAAATGAACTACCGCATAATCGAAGGAAAGCCCTACCTTGCGAGAACAGGATCAGCATATGTCAAGGGTGTTATGCCTTATGCAGGCTATTCCTGCATGAAGGCGGGCAAAGGGGTCTATGTAAATATCAGCCGTAACAAGGATGACTATCAGATGCTTATAACACCCTGCGAAATGGTTTGCGAGGAAGAAGCTAAAAAGAAAACTGTTATGCGCGGATGGATGAAGCCTGAAAGCGATATAGGAGCGTTTCTTGAAAACCTCAGCAAAAACGGTGCAACACACCATAGCTCCTTCGTTTACGGTGCAACCGTGGAAGAGCTCGAATTTTTCGCAAAGCTTCTTTCTATAAAGACTGTTGTAATATAAGGGGCATTGCTATGAAATATCTTATTGGTCTTGATATAGGAACCTCCGCCGTAAAAGGTGTTCTTATGACAGCGGACGGTGTTGTTGCAAAAACGGCATCTTCTCCTTTTATATATGAAAGGCTTGAAAACGGCGGCGTTGAAATAGAGGCGGATAAATATGTCGAAGCTTGCTTTTGGGCAATAAAGGAACTTGCGAACAGTGCGGACGGTGAAATATGCGGAATCGCTGCATCTTCTGCCAGCGGCAATCTTTTGATTTTAGATAAAGATAATAAGCCTGTAACCCCCATATATAACTGGCAGGATAAAAGAGTTACAACAGAATCAGAGGAAATATTGGGCGATATAGATAAAGATGCACTTTATGAAAAAATTGGTTGGCCATTTTCCGGAAAAACCTTTCCTTTGGCACTGCTTTGCTATGTCAAAAAGCACTTCCCTGAAAAAATAAAAACTTGCGGCAAGGTTTGTATGAGCACAGAGTATTTATACTACCTTTTAACGGGAAAGTGGGGGATAAGCTCATCTGCCGGCACTCCGTTTTTCCTTATTGACCAGAACACGGGTAAATATATCCCCGAGCTTCTTGATGCTATCGGCATAACGGAAGATAAATTGCCTCCGATTATGCCTTGCGGAAGCGTGGTAGGATGCGTCAGTGAAATATCATCAAAAAAGTGCGGACTTCCGGCGGGCACTCCCGTAGTATTGGGAAGCTTTGACCATCCTTCTGCTGCAAGGGGTGCAGGAGTATTTAATGAGGGCGAAATGCTTCTTTCCTGCGGTACCTCCTGGGTTGGATTTTTCCCGATAAATGACCGTGAAAAGGCGGCGTCCGCCAAAATCCTTATCGACCCATTTTTGTCTGAAAAAGGCGGAGCGTGGGGGACAATGGTTTCGGTTTCATCCCTTTCAAATTATATTGATTTATATATAAAAAGATATATTGACGATTCCGATAACCGCTTTGACATACTGACAAATCTTGCGAGAAAAAGCATTCACGGTGCAAACGGACTTTCAATCTGCCTTACGGATACACCGGAGAACGAAAAGATAAATGCATACCCCAAGGAAGACATCGCAAGGGCAATTATGGAAGGTGCGGTTAATCTCCTTAAGGCTAAGCTTGACATATTAAAGGGAATAGGAATAAGTCCGAAAACAGCTGTAATGGTTGGCGGGCCTTCCAAAAACCCACTGTATCTTGAAATTATAGAAGAAATCTGCGGCATAAAGGTAAGCATCCGTCACGGCGTAAATGCCGGAGCGGTAGGTGCTGCTATGCTTGCAGGAATCGGGGCAGGATTATTTAAAGACGAAAATGATGCAAATAGAATTTGCAATGAAAGGATGTAAAATATGTTTAATTTACACGTTACAGACTATGACAGAATGGTGTACGAAACTGAGCTTAAGGACTTTTTGCCCAAGGAATTTATAGATTTTCATATTCATTCATACAAAAATACATTCAAGCCCGAAGGCAGCAGGAACGGAGGCTCTGCCTGGACGAGACTGGTTGCCGACGAAATGACAACAGAACAGATGCTTGACTGCTTCAGTCAGCTTTTTCCCGAAAACAAAGTTACTCCTCTTATTTTCGGAAGCGTTTTGAAAAATTCCGAAGAGACAAACGACTATATAAGAAAAGCGGGTAAAGAGTACGGATTTCCCACTCTTTACAAATGCACTTACGATATGGATTTGAATGAGCTTGAGAAGAATGTTAATGAAGGCGGATTTTTAGGACTTAAGCCCTATATTTCATCCTGTCCTTCGTACATTCCCTCAAAGGAAGTACGCATATTCGACTTTTTGCCCGAAGAACAGCTTAAGCTTGCAGATAAAAACGGCTGGATAATAATGCTTCATATCGGTCGTGACGGAAGACTTAAAGATCCTGTAAACCTTGGTCAGCTTATGGAAATAGAAGAAAAATATCCCAATCTTAAATTAATTGTGGCACATATCGGAAGAGCGTACTCAAAGGAAGATATCGGGAATGCCTTTGAAATTTTAAAAAATACAAAAAATATGTACTTTGACTTTACTGCAAATATGTGCGACGATGCAATCCGTGAGTGCATCAAGGCTGTAGGGACGAAGAGGCTTATATATGGCTCTGACCTTCCGGTTGCAATAATGCGAATGTACAGAATTACGGAAAACGGAGTTTATTACAATGTGGTGCCCCGCGGTCTTTACGGATGCGTTGAGGGCGAGCCTCATATGCGTGAAACCGACGAGGAAAACGTAACAATTATGATGTATGAGCAGATTCGTGCAATGAAAAGGGTTGCCGAAGAACTTAAGCTTACAAGAGAAGATATAGAAGATATTTTCTGCGGCAATGCAAAGAGACTTCTCGGAATGAAATAAAAAATAGGGAGAAAATATTTCTCCCTATTTTCTTTATTAAATCTTTTCAAAATGTCAAAATAAATCAATCAAAGAGGCATATGAAAATCATAGACTTTTATAAGATAGTGTGATATACTGATAAAAATTACAGTCTGATTTGTTATGGTGAAAACAAATATTAAGGAGTGTCTCTATGAGGATTGAAAGCATACCTAAGGCTAAAAATGCCGTTTACGGAAACGAGTCGGAATTTTCGCTTCCGCTTAATATTTCACTTGACAATTACAAAGAAAAGATAAATGTGCTGACAGAAGCATTATTCGGAAGCTATGCCTTAACAGGCGATGAAGGCAACATAAAAGCAAGTTTTGATAAAAACTTAAAGATAAAAGGCGAATACAGCCTTAAAGTATCGTCGGGAAAAGCGCATATAACCTACGGAGACTATGAGGGCTTAAGAAATGCTTTGGCACATATAAGTAATATCTTAAAAATAAGAGAAGGTAAGGCATATCTTCCCGAGTGCGATTTTTCCGATAAGCCAAGGTTTACACACCGCGGAGTTATGATAGACCTTGCAAGGGGAATTCCCGAAAAGGAACGCTTTCTGGATGATTTGGCACTTATGGCAAAGGCGAAAATCAACATTTTGCATCTTCATCTTTCGGATAATAAGGGCTTTGCAATTAAACTTTCTGCGCTTAAAGAAGAAATGTTTATAGAAAACGCCTATAGTATTTCTGAATTAAAAGAGCTGATTTCCCTTTGCGACAGCCTCGGACTTGAAATAATCCCCGAATTTGACTGTCCAGGTCACAGCGGAAAGCTTGTTGAATGCTATCCTTATCTTACCTGTGAAACCGAACTTTCGGAGCAAAGTAAATGGACACCCTGCATCGGGGAGGGAAGCGTTTTTAAGATATATGAGAATATAATTGATGAGCTTTGTGAATTTTTTCCTTATGAATATTTCCACATCGGAGGCGACGAGCTTTCTTTTGACGATTTAGGACTGGCGGCAAAATGTCATTGGGCAGAGTGCAAAAAGTGCAACGCCTTTATGAAGGATAACGGCATAGCCGATGTGCAGGATTTGTACTATTATGTAATGACAAAGGCTTATGAAATGGTTAAAAAGAACGGCAAAAAGGTTATTATGTGGAACGATCAGGTGGATACGGAAAGGGAAGTTAAGCTGCCTTCTGACATTATACTTCATTTCTGGAGAGTTGCCGCACCAAAGCGAGGTCCTCATATAAATATATCAATGAATAGCCAGTTAAAGACGGGAAGGAAAATGATAAACTCCCATTACCCCGAGGCGTATGTTGATATTGATTATACTCACGAAAGAGCAAATAAGGAAGATACCGTAGGAAACTGGAAAATAGATGAGCGCCCCTATAGCGATGAAGAATTGAAAAAGAATGTCATTGGAAGTGAAATGTGTGCCTGGGAATACGGCAACGAAAAGGATTATCCCCATTACAGCTATACTCTTCCTTCGGAAATTTTAATTTACGGCGATAAAATGTGGAATAACGAGTGTTTCAGCATTGATGAAGATTATGAAAAGGCACTTACGAAAATTCTTTTAGGCTTTACAAGCCCTGATGACTTAAATGTATTTACCTGCCTCGGAGGAGCTATTCTTTCGAGGAAAGATGAAAAGTGCATTCCTTCAAAAATCACAAAGGATAAGGCTTTTCTTATTGAAACTAAAAACGCTCTTTCGAAAATACCGGGACGCCTTTCGAAGATTTACACAGAGTGCATAGTAGAAGCACTTGAGAAAATATGAAAAAACGCTGCCTTCTGATGAAGGAAGTGCTTGCTTTTTTAAGATAAATGTGGTATACTATTTACATAAACTAATGGAGGAGAGTGGAATTTACAATGAAGCTTGCGAGTATATTTACAGACCATATGGTGCTGCAGAGGGATATGCCTTTGTACATATTCGGAACGGGCGAGGGAAAGGTGAAAGTGACGTTTTTAGGCGAAACGGCGGAAGGCACATCTGAAAACGGAAAATGGCGGGTAAAACTTTCGCCAAAACCTTTTGGCGGACCCTACGAAATGAAAATAGACCTTGGCGGAGAAGAACTTGTTTTAAGAGATATTTTAATCGGAGACGTGTTTTTAGCTTCCGGGCAGTCCAATATGGAAATGCCACTTTTTGCAACTGAATCAGGCTTTTCGGATGCCGTGAACTGCGATAATGCCTCCATCCGCTACTTCACCGTGCCGAGAAGATACAAAAAGGGCGTTGATACATACGGCTATCATTTTGCGGGTATGTATAACTGCGATACGCCATGGCAGATAAAAACGGAGGAAGCATCGCTTAATTTTACGGCAATAGGCCACTACTTTGCAGAGTATCTCCAAAAGGAGGTAAACGTGCCCATAGGCATCATTTCCTGCAACTGGGGCGGACGCAGAATTGAAGCTTTTATCGAAAAGTCGTACTTTTACGGAGTACCGTCTTTAGATGGGCAGATGAAAGCCTTTAATGAATTTACATCTTCCCTTGATATGGAAGAGTATGAAAAAGACTTTAAAAAATTCACAAAAGATGTGGAAGAATATATAAAAGAAAAGCACAAGGGAAAGCTTGATGAGACAAGGCGTCTCGGCGTTTATGCCGTAGCACCAAAGGTGAATTTAGATGATTTTCCGCAGAAATTAAAAGGGCCTTACGACTCGGTATCACCCTCGGTTTTATGGGAAAGTATGTTTTCTGAAATAGTTCCCTTTGGCGTCCGGGCAATGCTCTGGTATCAGGGAGAGTCCAACGGATATGACAGGGACTACCTTGAAAAATATCTTACCTTCTTAAAATGCATAAGAGAACAGTTTGAATGTGATATGGATGTGTACGCCGTGGAGCTTGCACCTTATATAGGAAGCCACGCAGACTTAAAGGATATAGCTGACCTTAAGTTTATAACCGGAAACAACTGGGCATTTTTAAGGGAAGATCAGCAAAAGGCAACTTTAATGGGTGATAAAAACTACCTTGTCACGTCTGCAGAGCAGGGGGATATATTTGAAATTCACCCCAAACGCAAAAAGGAAATTGCCCGCCGTCTTTCCTTAAAGGCTATGAAACACACCTACGGAATGGATATTTTAGCAGATCAGCCTATATTCAAATCGGTGGAATTCAAGGACGGAAAGGCGTATATAACACTTTATAATGCAGACGGCTTATACGGACAGACCGGCGGTGTGGAAATGCTTATCGCAGGGAAAGATAAGGTGCTTAAGAGAGGGGTTGTAAGTATCACAGAGGATAACCGTTTGGTAGTGCATTCTCCCGAAGTGCCGGAACCAGAAATTGTGCGCTACGGTTTTGGAATGTACTATTTCGGAAAGCATATCTATAACGGTGCAGGACTTCCACTTGCACCCTTCAGAACAGATAAGGACTGAAAGTAAAATGAAATATAAAAGCTTTTATAAAACACCCGAAGGTTTTTCCGATATGGTTATGATAAGTGACGGCGAGGCTCTTACAAACCTTTATTTTGAAGGAAGCCGTGATGAAAAAAAGGCAGATGAATTTTCAGAAGAAAGAGAACTTGAAATTTTCAGGGAAACCAAAAAGTGGCTTGATATCTATTTCGGCGGAAACGTTCCTGACTTTACTCCGAAATACAAAATAGAAAACCTAACCCCTTTCAGAAAAGAAGTAAGTGATATGATGATAAAAATCCCTTACGGAAAAACCGTTACCTACGGCTTTATCGCAAAGGAAATAGCGAAAAAGCAAGGCAAGGAAAAAATGTCCGCTCAGGCGGTGGGCGGTGCCGTTGGGTGGAATCCCTTATGCATTATAATTCCCTGCCATAGAGTGGTTGGGAAAAAGGGAAAACTCACCGGCTACGGCGGCGGAATGGAAAACAAAACAGCCCTTTTAAGACTTGAAAAAACTATATGAATGAAATTTATTCAGAAGAAAAGACTAAAGAGGAATAATATGGATATAGTGCAAAAGTTTTATGATAATATGGCGAAAAAGTACGATAAACTTTTTTCGGATTGGAATGAAGCAACAAGAGAAGAGGCTGAAATACTTGACAGAATATTTAAGGATGAAGGCTTCGGAAAAGAAACGAAAATTCTTGACTGTGCCTGCGGCATAGGAACACAGGCAATCGGACTTGCCGGATTGGGCTACAATGTAACAGCCTCCGACATTAGCGAAGGAGAAATTTCTGAGGCAGAGAAAAGGGCAAAAGAAAGAGGCGTTGAAATTTCCTTTGCGAGGGCGGATTTTCGTACACTTTCAGACACATTCAATGAGAAATTCAAGCTTATCATTGCAATGGATAACGCTCTTCCGCATATGCTTACACTAAACGAACTTGAAAAGGCGGTAAAAAGCATTTCAGGTTGCCTTGAGAAGGGCGGAATGTTTGCTGCCAGTATCAGGGACTATGACGTATTGTTAAAAGAAAAACCTCCTTATTCACCGCCTTATATCCATAAAACAGAAAACGGAAGAAGGGTTTCTTTTCAGATATGGGATTGGGAAGGGGACAACTATTGCCTTACGCAGTACATCATTGAAGACGGCGAAGAAATTGAAACAAGCAAATTCAGCTGTGAATACAGGGCTGTAAGAAGAGACGAACTTACAAAACTGCTTATTAATAGCGGCTGTGACAGCGTAGAGTGGAAGTTCCCGGAAGAAACGGGATTTTATCAGCCTATTGTGATTGCAAAAAAATCTATTGACTAAAGCATATCTGTATTGTAAAATAAAATACGATTCTTTAACGCAAAAGGAGAATGAATATGCCCGGACTTCTTAAAAATTTAGGATTTTACGACGGAAAATACGATTTAATTGAAAATATCAACATCCCTATGACCGACAGAGTGTGCTGGTTTGGTGACGGCGTTTACGATGCAACGGCAACAAGAAACGGTGTTATCTACTGCCTGGACGACCATATCGACCGCTTTTTCAATTCCGCATCAATGGTGGAAATTGAAATTCCGTATACAAAGGATGAATTAAAAGAGCTTCTTTTAGACCTTGTTTCAAAGGTTGATACAAGCGAAACTAACGGCGAAACATTTTTATACTGGCAGATAACAAGAGGGGCAAACATTCCCAGAAATCACATTTTCCCCAAAAACGCC
>JAFXHP010000033.1 GCA_017536285.1 Clostridia bacterium | reverse complement strand
GCTTCGCTTAAGGAAATCGGCTATGATGACTGGATAACAGCCGAAATGGGATGCTATAAAAATCACAACGACGTAATGCTTTATCACACATCCATGGCAATGGATAAAATAATGGGAAGATAAATTTTTCTTGTATTTGCAAGGAAAATGATGTAAAATAAAGTAAAAAAGAGGAGGAATTAATAATGAATAAAATTGGTATTATATTCGCCCTGGAGGATATCTTAAACGAAAAGACCGACGAGCTTTTTGCCTTTGGTCTTGAAACCGTTCAGCTTCGTTGCTGGCATCCTGAAAACCTCACAATGGAAAATGCAGAAAAGGTTAAAACTATTCTTGCAAAGGGCAACCTTGTTGCAACATCCGTTTGGGGCGGCTGGTCAGGTCCTTCCATCTGGGACTTTGTTTCAGGTCCCAAGACACTTGGTCTTGTTCCCGAGGATTACCGTTTCCAGAGAATGCAGGAATTAAGACGTGCTGTTGACTTTACCGTTGCAATCGGTGCAAAGGATATGGCTACACATATGGGCTTCATTCCCGAACAGCCCTGCTATGAAGGCTATAGAGGCTTGGTTGAAGCTGTAAAATGGGTTGGTACATATGCAAAGAGCAAGGGTGTATGGTTCAACTTTGAAACAGGACAGGAAACTCCCACAACACTTATGAGAACAATTGCCGATACAGGTCTTGATAACCTGGGCGTAAACTTAGACCCCGCAAACCTTATTATGTACGGAAGAGCAAACCCCGTTGATGCAGTAGGTATCTACGGCGACAAGGTAAGAGGCGTTCACTTAAAGGACGGTAACTATCCCACAGGCGACTTTTCAAAGCTTGGCCGCGAAACAAAGGTTGGCGAAGGCTCGGTAAACTATCCTGCTTTCATCAACAAGCTTGTTAAGGAGCAGGGATACACAGGCGACCTTTACATCGAGAGAGAAATCTCCGGTGCTCAGCAGATTGCTGATATTAAGGACACAATAGTTTATATTAAAGAATTACTTAAATAACAGGAGGAATTTAATATGTTAACAGTAGCATTAATCGGTTATGGCGGTATGGGTAAAATGCACGGTAAGTGCTATGCCGCATTAAAGGATGTGGTTAAGCTTGTTGCAGTTGCTGATGTAACACCCGAGTCCGGCGTAGAAAAGTATGCAGAAGAAATGGGTGCAAAGTACTATACATCGGGAAATGAGCTTCTTGCAGCAGAAACACCCGATATTATCGATATCTGCCTTCCCACATTCCTTCACACAGAATATTCTGTAAAGGCAATGGAAAAGGGCTGTCACGTATTCTGCGAAAAGCCCATCTGTATAAATGAAGAAGAAGCAAAATTGCTTCTTGAAACAGAAAAGAAGACCGGCGTTAAGGTTCAGGTTGGTCAGGTTGTTCGTTTCATGAAGGAATATAAGTGGCTTAAGAAGGCTGTAGAAGAAGGCAGATACGGAAAGGTTATTTCCGCTGTATTCACCCGTCTTTCCTGCAACCCCAGATGGGCATGGGAAAACTGGTTCAACGATCCTGAAAAGAGCGGTACAATGGCTCTTGACCTTCACGTTCACGACGTTGACTTTATCCGCTACCTTTTAGGCGAGCCCGATACAGTTGAATCCAAGTGCACAAGAGATTCTGAAGGCGTTCTTCAGCAGATATTCACAACCTATACTTTCGGCGATACAGTTGTTACCTCCGAAGGTATCTGGGACTATCCCGACAAGTTCCCCTTCAGCCCCGGCTTCCGCGTAAAGATGGAAAAGGGTACTGCTGTACTTAACAGAGGTCTTATGTTCTATCCCGTTGACGGGGATCCCTTCGTTCCCGAAATGGACGCAGAATTTGAAGGCAAGCTTGATGCAGGTCTTAACGTATCAAGCCTTGGCGGATACTATACAGAGCTTCGTTACTTCATTGAAGAAATCATCGAAGGTAACGGCAAGCCCATCGCTCCTCTTTCTGAGGCAATCAAGTCCGCTCAGCTTGTATGGAAGGAAATTGAATCTGCAGGCGGCAAGGTAAAGAAATAAGTAACCAGAAAGGTTCAGGCGAAAGCCTGAACCTTTTTTTGCAATATTTTTGCATTTTATGTAATAAAAAATAATTTTCTTATAGAATTGCAAAAAAGATTATGCTACAATGAGAAAAAAAGGAGGCGTTGTTATGGAATATAAATGGGAAAAGCTCACTTCTCCGGAGTTTGACGAGGCAATTGAAAAATCAAAGGGGCTTTGTATTCTTCCTTTGGGGTGCCTTGAAAAGCACGGAGAGCATCTTTCGGTAGGGTGCGATGCATTTATCGGAGATATATTGACAAAGGCGGCGGCAGAGCTGGAATACGCCGTTGTATTTCCCACGGGCTATTGGGTGGGCGACCTCTTTGGTGTACGCTCTGCAGCAAAACCCGAAACGGTAAGAGGCGGAATCGCCATAAAACCCGAAACACTTCTTACGGTGCTTACGGAGCTTTGCGAAGAAATAGCAAGAAACGGCTTCAGAAAGATACTTATTGTAAACGTTCACGGCGGAAACGTTGGATTTCTTGACTTTTTCGTTCGTGCTATGTGCTATGAAAAGAGAAATTTTGCAACCATGTGGGTGAGAGCAACCACAAGATGCTCCGATCCCAAGGTGCTTTATCCGGATATTTTATCGCGTCCCGAGGCATATCCTATGATGACTGATGAAGATATGGCGGTGCTTAAGAAATTTGCAGAAACGGGAACAGGCGGAGGACACGCCGATTTTTGCGAGGTTGCATTATGTATGAGCGAAATGCCCGAAACCGCACGTCCCGATATGTATGAATCCTGCAGCGGACTTTCCACAGGAAGAGCGGACTATCTTTCGAGAATGGGTGTAAACCACGGAAAAATCTTTGGCGTAAACTTCCCCAACGCATACCACGGTTATGCATCGACGGGATGTACACAAAATATCGGCAAAGCTATGGTGCAGGCAGAAGCTGAGCGTCTTGCCAAGGTATTTAAAACACTTAAGGAAGATGAGTTCTGTGTTGATATGGTAACGGGAGGGTACTTAAATGAAGATAAGTGATATAAAAGAACGCCTTAAAGTGCATATTCCGGCAAAGGCGGAAGAAATTTTCAATTCGGGGAAAGTTGACTTTAAGGATACATCGCTCCTTGATGAAGGCTTTATGCGAAGCGTCAGCCGTAAGTTTAATGTCTTAAGAGAGTACGAAAACGAAGCCATTAAAAAAGCCCTTAAAATAAAGGATGATGAAATAATTCTTGCGTTTTTCAATTTGGCTGTGGCGTACTTGAATTATGCAAACGGCGATGTTGAAAAATCCCTTGCGTTGAATGTGCCTGATTCCGAAGAAGGGGAAGATGCTCTCGATATGCTTCCCATGGCAATCATTTTCACACAGATAGAAAAAAGCTACGGGCGGTATCGCTTAATGGGAATGAACGAAGAAGATGCTCTTTTTCATATGGATGCCTACGGAAACTGCTTTAAAAAGGCATCCGACCTTATG
>JAFXHP010000032.1 GCA_017536285.1 Clostridia bacterium | reverse complement strand
ACTTTCGTGTTTTTCATAATTACCTCCAAAATAAAAATAGAGCTTCGGCTATTGATATACAATAACCCAAGCTCACTTGGACACCTAATCCGGCATTACGGTACTACGGTACACAGCCTCCGGTGACTAATATTTATACAAGCATTATACTATAAATATGAGCATTTGTCAAATAAGCGATTGGCGTATTCATGAGCGTATGGTATAATAAACTAATTGTCAAATTCTTATTTGCTGAACTTAATAAAAAAGAGCAAGGGGCTTTTAACCTTGCTCTTTTTGTATTCAAATCAGTCAAAAAGTCTTTCCCAGTCTGAAGGTGCATCGCCGAAGTCAGGTACATCCATGGTAACGCCGCCCTTTAAGGCTGATTCGTGTGCAACTAAGCCGGGAATCATATAACGTGCCGCATCCCAGGCGTTGTTGGGAGGAAGCTTGCCTGTTACAACCGCCTTGACAAAGTCATCGACTAAGAAGGGGTGTGAGTTAAAGTGGTTAAATGCCTTTTCCTCGCGGAAGCATTCAGGAAGTCTTTCCACATCATGGACAGGGGAAAAGCCCAAAATATATCTTACAGAACAAGGGTCCTTGGTCATATCCATAGTTCCTGCCTTTTTATCCTCTATGTAGTTATAGCAGTTTACCACTTCGTCCAGATACTCAATTCTCGGTCCGTCGGGAGCTGCAGCACCACGCTGGAAGGTGTGCTGTGTAACACTACATTCGTATGAGCCTTCCTGACCGTAAAAAGCGGTGATATAGCTTGAAGGCTTGTTAATGCCCACTCTTCTAAATTCGTTTATACGGATAACGCCGCCGCCCGAAAGCTTGAAAAGTGCTGTTTCGTTGGAGAAGGGATTATCCCAGTAGTTTTTGCCCTCGCCGTAAATTGCATCCTCGTGGTGATCCTCATAACCGAAGCAGGAAACCTTGGTTATATGCTCACCTTCGGGAAGTGCGGAAAGAAGCATTGAAATGGAATGAGTGGGATAAAACATAGGCGGAATTCCCGCGGGTTTTCTCCAGTCATCGTTTCCGGAAGAGTGCTTGAAATCGGCATACATTTCGGAAATGTCGTGATAATACTGGCTTTCGCCGTACACAAACTTACCAAAGCCGCCTTCCTTGTACTTTTTACGGCAGTAAATCGCACAGGGATAATAGTAGCAGGTCTCGCCCATCATGTAAATTTTGCGGGTTTCCTTAACGGTATCGATAACCTCTTTAATTTCGTCAATTTCGCAGGCGATGGGAACGGCAGAATACACGTTCTTCCCTGCCTTTAATGCCTTTACAACCATGGGGCCGTGAAGATGACGCTGCGTGAAAATTGCAACTGAGTCGATGGTTTCGTCCTTCAGCATCTGGTCAAAATCGGGATAGGATTTTGTGAGGGAGTGCTTCGCCAGACTCTTTTCCACACGCTCGGGGATAAGGTCACATAAAATAACGTCATCCACATCGGGATGCATCTTGAAAAGTCTTATAAAATCGTCGGAAAAAGTACCTATTCCGACAACGCCTACTTTAATACCCATAAAAACACCCTTTCATGTTTAGTACAAATTTATAATAACCCCATTTTTAAGATTTTACAATATATAAAACGAATTTAAATTTGTATTTTTCGCACAAATAAAAAGGATTTTACGGATAAAAACAGAATTTTTAATATTAAAGAAGGTGATTTTTTGAAAATTACGGATATAACCAAGCTTTTAGAACTTGATTTTGATATAAGAAATGCACTCCTTGTAAAGGATGAACACGTTATCCCCCCTGTTCCCTACATCTGTAAAAGCGGAGACAAGCTTTATTCAAGGCTTTTCTGTATAGAAAAGGGCGAAATGCTGTTTTTCGACCTTGACGACCGTAAAAAGCTTAAGTTAAAAGCCTCGGCGGGCGATATTGTCTATCTTCCCAACAACACCTCTTATTATTCTGAGTGGCGAGCAGAAGATGCGGGAAGCTATAAATCTTTGCTTTTCAATATTGAGATAAAGGGTGAAACCGTAAACCTTTCAGAAGATGTGGTTTTGATGGTATCAGACAACGAAAACCTTTATACAAGGCTCTTTTCCGATATGGACGAATTATCAAAAAGCGGTGCTCTGGGATACAGGATAAGCTTAAAGGAAAAAGCTTACGAGCTTATAAAAAGTATTGCCGTGGGCAAAATGAAAACGGAACTTAAGGCAAAATACGGTTCAATTTACAAGGGCATAATGCACCTTGAAAATAATTTTTTAAAAGATATATCTTTGTCGGAGTTGGCAGAGATGTGCCACGTCAGTGAAGGCACTTTCCGCAGACTGTTCAAGGAATATAAAGGAGAAAGTCCCGTAAAATACAGAAATAATTTAAGGATAAAAAAGGCGTATGAGCTTATCGAAAGCGGTGAATGTACCGTAACAGAGGCCTCGGAACTTGTAAATATCCCGGATATTGCCTATTTTTCGAAGTTGTTCAAAAAATCCATGGGATTTAACCCCTCGGATTTGAAAAAATAAGCTCAAAATGATTGTTTTGTACAAACAATTTAGCGTTTTATACATAGATTTTTCCACCTCGGTATTATAAAATAATACCGAGGTGTTTTTTTATGAAATTTTCCTGCTGTATTGATATGATGTTTTCTCATCTGGACTTTTATGACCGTTTTTCTGCGGTTAAAAAGGCCGGACTTTCCGCCGTTGAGTTCTGGAAATGGTCGCCTAAGGATATAGATAAGGTTAAAAGTCTTCTTACGGAGTACGATTTAGCCCTTTCGGTTATGAATATTGATGTTACGGATGAAAAATTGTCTTACGATTTATCAAGAGGTATATTAAATGCAGGAAGAAGCGATGAACTATGTGCTGCCATAAAGGAATCTGCACCCGTGGTGCGAAAGCTTAAAAATCCTAAGCTCATCGTATTAATCGGTGAAACCATTGAAGGGATGGAAGCTGCCCGTCAGGAAGAAAATGTATTTTCTTGCCTTAAAGAGGGAGCAAAGGTGGCAGAAGATGAGGGCGTTCACCTTGTAGTTGAGCCGCTTAACGCCTATGACCGCAAAAACTACTTTATGCCAGACTCGGGAAGACTTTTTGAAATATTAAGAGGTGTGGGAAGCAAAAACGTAAAGGCTCTTTTTGATATTTACCATCAGCAGAAAACCGAAGGTAACGTGATAGAAAGAATTGAAGAAAACATTGATTTAATCGGCCACTTTCATGTGGCTGATAATCCCGGAAGACACGAGCCGGGCACAGGAGAGATAAATTATAAAAATGTTCTTTCAAAAATAGCATCACTCCCCTATTCCGACTACGTCGGCCTTGAATACAGAGCTACAAAGCCAGATGAAGAAACCCTTGACTTTACAAAGGAAGTGTGAAAATGGAAAAAATTAAGGTCTCGATAATAAGTGCCGGGATGATTACAAACAAGGCACACATCCCCGCCTATTTAAACAGAAGCGACTGTTATACTGTCACTGCGGTTTCGGACTTGAATTTCGAAGCGGCGAAGGAAACAAAGGAGCGTTTTTCGTTGGAGGCCTGCTACCGTGATGCGGAGGAAATGTTGGAGAAGGAAAAACCCGACCTTGTTTCGGTATGCGTACCCAATCGCTTCCATAAGGAATATACGCTTTTGGCACTTTCAAAGGGTGCTCATGTTATATGCGAAAAGCCACTTGCTTATACATATAAGGATGCCGTGGAAATGTACGATGCCGCAAGAAAGGCAGAAAAGCATCTTGTTGCCTGCCAGTCTATGCGATTTTTGCCCGAAAGGCTTACGGCAAAAAGGCTTATTGACGAAGGAGCACTTGGCGAAGTCTACTACGGCGAGTTTTCGAGAATAAGACAGCGTGGCGTTCCCTTCTGGGGAAAGTTCCACATAAAGGAAGAGTCGGGCGGCGGTGCATTTTTAGACATTGGTGTTCATATGATAGACTCACTTCTCTGGCTTATGGGAAATCCCGAAGTAAAATCGGTTTCCGGCACTTGTGCTACACGTCTTGCACTTTCCGACGACTATGAGGGAGGCGAAAAGGAATCAGGAGCACTTGGCGGAGTTGATAAGATAAGAGAACTTAAGAAGGAAGAGTTCAACGTGGAGGATTTTGCCTCCGGAAGCGTGGCATTCCGTGACGGTGCAAGGGCAAACTTCAAGGTTGCCTGGGCGGCAAACCTGCCGGAAGCATCAAGCTTTACTCTGGCAGGCGATAAAGCGGGGTTATCCCTACCCGACTTTAAGTTTTACGGCAGAGGCGAAGCGGTGGATAAGTTAAATTCGCTTATGCCCGATAAACAGAAATACGAAAACGAAACCTTCCCCGGCCACTTCTATCTTGCAGACCATATGGCAAAGGTACTTTCCGGCAAGGAAGAAATAATTATAAAGCCGGAAGAAACCATAAATACTGCAGCACTGATTGACTGCTTCTACAAGAGTGCTGAACTTGGCAGAGAGGTAACTTTAGACGAAATAAAAGAGCTGTGAATTTCACAGCTCTTTTTCTTATCTCATAGCTGAAAAATCAAGCTCGGCAATTTCTCTCTTGCCGTTTTGTACCGTATCGTAGGAAATTTTGTTTTCCTTGGTGTTAAAGCGGTTATGTAAATCAGTTCTGATGTCAGTAATTTTACTTGGATGCCAGGGCGAATATGCATCAATCAGCTTTTTGTATTCGGCTTTCTTCATATCGTAAAGGTAAATCTGGCGGTAGCCTTCTCTGTCAGGATAGGTATCGCCGATAAACATGGATTTATCCTTTGTAAACCAGCAATGGCTGTCACGGTTTGTAAGGGTGTGGTTTTCAATTCTTGTCCATTCTTCCGTATTTATGTTTACGTTGAATAAATCGTGGACATCGTCATGCTTGCAAAAGCCGAAAAGGTCATAGTCAGAAAGCCAGTCATAGTGAGAGTACATGGAAAGTCCCATCATGGACTTCATGTTTCCTTCAAGGTCGGAAATTATAAGTGCCGTACCCCAGGTTTTGCCTTCCTCGGGGAAGTTACGGAGAAGCAGCATAAATCTGTCGCCCTTAGGATTGAAGGTGATATGGTTTACCACAAACTTGTCTCCTTCAAGGCCGGATACACCGATAGCTTTAACCATGTCAGGATAAGTTAAGATGAGCTTTTCCGTGCCCTTTTCAATGTCAACTAAAAATACACCGTCATTTTCCGGCTGGAGAACATCGAAATAAGGGTCCTTTGTGTTGCAATAGCCATAGCCGGGGCGGAAATCGAAAATTCTTGTAAAGTTAACCTTTAAGCCGTACTTTCCGTTACGAGAAATATTGGCACATGCAGGAAAATAATTTACAGAGCCTGTTTTTATATTCTTTTTAACGGTTAAGTACTCGCCGTTTTCAAAGATATTATAGAAAACCACGTCTTTTTCACATCTTGACCACTGAAGCATTGCACCTTGCTGAAAGTTCCAAGACTTTGTTTCTGCAATTTTTTCAAAGTTGCCGTTATCAAGGTCAATTACACCAAGCTGTAAAACGTCATCCGGACAAGGAAGGCGGTCTTCAAATTCCGCAATGTTGCAAAGGTGATAGCGGTCAGTTTCATCATAGGCTTTTAAGTCATAATAGCCGAAGAAACAGCTTTTATCTGTTTTCGGAGAAATGATTTTTACGGGACACAAATTATTTTTGTAAGGGATTATTTTTTCCACATTCATCATCCTTTCGCTTGCCTATAAGTATATGCTCACCGCTCTAGTTTGTCAATGCAAAAGGAAAAAGCACTCGCTTTTGTGCAAGTGCTTTTTCTGGAGCTGTTAACCGGAATTGAACCGGTGACCTCATCCTTACCAAGGATGCGCTCTACCATCTGAGCTATAACAGCAGACCAACAAATAGTATTATAAAGGAAAAACGCATATTTGTCAAGTGTTTTTTATTCTTAAAAGCGTAATTTTCGGAAAAAAAGAACCGTCCTTTTGGACGGTTCTTTCAATTTTTAATTATTCAGCTTCGAAGCCTTCAACGTACTTTTCGTTGAATTCAAGAGCACGAGCCTTTAAGCTTTCTGTGTTTTCCTGAATGTGAGTAGCAACTGCCTTACCCTTGTCAACGATATCACTTCTGAATGTGTTTCCGATTGCAAATGCACCGGAGTAGAATATTCTGGGAAGATAATAAGCTTTTTCTAAGTTTTCCTGGAAGAGTTCCCAGTCTTCTGCAGTCATGTTAGCTTCATAGTTTTCAGAGCAAAGCTGGCTCTTCATATCTGTCATGTAGCAAGCAAGCATGAATGCACAGGGAAGCTTTTCTTCAGATACGCCAAGGGGGAAGAGGAAGTGAGAGTCTGTAAGGTATACGCCAAGCTCACCATTTTCGTTGGGGTAGTGGATGTATCTGATTGTATCGGTTGTTTCCTGAGTAAGCTCATCCTTGATAAGGTTGGGCATAACTTCGTCACGCATGATGGAGTTTCTCTGAGAAACGAAACCGCTGCCCTTGATGTTGTACTGGGGATCTGTAAGAAGGCTTGCCCAGTAGCTTAACCATTCAACGTTTTCGGGGCTGTCATATGTAATTGTGCATTCGCCTGTCTCTAAATCCCAGGAGCACATGTACTTGGAACCAACGTGAGGTCTTGTGAAAGCACTTCTGGAAGGAGCGTTTAATGCTGTAGCTGCAGCATTGAGTTCCTTGTAAGCGTCCATTGTCCAGTTGTCTTCAGCTAAATACTCGTGAGGAGTCTTTAAACCGAGTTCCTTCATCCATGTTTCGTTGTAAACGATGTAGTGAACTTCCTGCATGGGAAGAGAGCTTACACCGTAAAGCTCGCCGAGCCATCTTGTACCTTCAACAGTAACTTCGTCGATCATGTCATTGTTTGCATAATCAACATATTCTGTGATGGGTGTGTAAAGTCCTTCTGCGAAGTTTAAGGGGAATACGGAAATACCGAAACAGTACTGGATTTCCCAGGGATCGCCTGCTACGATACCTGCAACGAGGTCTTCACCCATACCGTCGCCACCGCCAACCTGGAAAGTAACGGTTGTGCCGTACTCTTCCGTAAACTTCTTTGCACCTTCAGCAAATTCGTAGTTTAAGGGGTCGTCATTGAAATTTCTGTAGCCTGCTACACGAATTTCCATGTCTGCCCAGTCTTCTGTGTTGAATGTAACTCCGCCATTACAGCCAACAAGTGCTGCACAAAGAGAGAGACATACAACAAGTGCCAATAATTTCTTTGCCATGTTCTTTTCCTCCAATAAAATTTTTTTATTTCCCTCACGGGATTAAATGCCCGTGAAAATGCACAGACACTTAGTTATATTATATTATATAACAATTTCCTCTCTCGGTCAAGTACTTTTTTATGTTTATATGATAAAGCCGAAAAGAAGACATGCAAGGGGTGCAAACAAAAGAGCGGGCAGGTAATCCGCCACCTTTATTTTGGTAATTCCCAGCATATTTAAGCCAAGGGCCACAATTAAAAGGCCTCCTGCACAAATCATGGTTGCCGACATTTCTTCCGTCAGATAGGCGGAAATAATTCCCGACAAAAGAGCGATTGAACCCTGAAATACAAAAAGTAATATGGATGAAAGCATAACGCCGAAACCAAGGCTTACCGTGAGCATGGAAGCTGAAATCATGTCAAGTACTGATTTGGTGAAAAGAATGGTGTTGTCCCCCTGTCCCGCATTTATGGAGCCTGTAACCGCCATAGCACCTACACAGAAAAGTAAGCCCGCCGTCACAAAGCCTTCTGCAATTGATGTTTTTCCGTCCTTCTCGGGAAAAGCCGATTCTGCCCAGGCACCAAGCTTTTCCAGATTACCGGATATATTTAAAAGCGTTCCTGTTATTGCACCTATAACCATGCCGAAAATAAGTGCAAGGTCATTGCATCCTCCTTTTATTACGTTGGAAATTCCTATGTAAACCACGCAAAGGGCAACGCCCGTCATTATTGAGTCTGAAAATTTCTTGGGAAGCCCTTTTCTGAACAAAAGTCCGACAAGGCTTCCTATTATAACTGCTATGCTGTTTACCAATACGCCGATCATTTTTGTCATCTCCTTTAAAAGATAACTTATTTTACTATTTTTATCATTGTTTGTCAATAAAAAGGATTTTTCTTGATTTTCTTAAAGTGTGGTGGTATACTTATTTCATTAAATTATAAGGAATGATTTTTTTGAGAATGAGAAAACGTGCTCATCTTGAGGAGCGTATTGAAGTTTTAACACCTTTAATGGTTTATACAAAGGAAGAAATTGATGCCTTCCGTGGCGAAGATAAACTTTATCTTGAAATAGGCTGCGGAAAAGGAAAATTTATAAGAGAGTGTGCCCTTCGTGATTCTTCTGTTCCCCATCTTGCGGTGGAGCATTATGATAATGTGGCAATCCTTGCAGCAGAAGCGGCGGAGCGTGAGGGAATTAAAAATATTCGCTTTTCGTTTTCTGATATCGAAAAGCTGGACGGAGAAATTGAGGAAGGCAGCGTTAAAAGAATTTATCTTAACTTTTCAGACCCCTGGCCAAAAAAGAAGCAGGCAAAACGTCGCCTTACGCACCCTTCCTTTCTTAAAATGTATAAAAAATGGCTTTCCGATGACGGGGAAATTTTCTTTAAGACCGACAATGAAAAGCTTTTTGAGTTTTCGCTAAACTCTTTCTGCAGTGAGGACTTTCTTCTTTCAAATATAACCTTTGATTTACATAACAGCGACTTTGAAGGAAACATTATGACAGAGTATGAAACAAAGTTCTCCGAAGAAGGGAAAAATATTTTTCGACTGGAAGCAAGAAAAAGACTGTGAGATTTTTTCTCACAGCCTTTTTTGACGGAATCCTACAATGTTATCGTAATTGCGTAGGGAAGGGATTTATCCCTTCCGCTTCAGAAATTATATTTCTTTAAGCAATTTTTCAATGTCATCCTTTTTGGGAGGCATCGTTCCTTCGGTGAGACAGGCGGCACTTCCCGATGCTACGGCAAGACGTACCGCATCCTTTTTCGTCATTCCCTTATCAATTCCCGAAATAAAGCCGGCAATTGCACTGTCCCCCGCGCCGATGGTGGAAACGGGAGTGATTTTCGGGGCCTTAACAAAAAAGCTTTCTTCGCATCCGGAATAGTAAATTCCCGCAGGCCCCAGACTTATCATCACGTTTTCAATGCCTGTTTCGTTAAGAAGCTTTGCACAGTGGAATAAATCTTCGTTCGGAGAATTTAATAAAGCTTTTATCTCCTCCTCGTTGGGCTTTATCAAAAACGGCTTTAACAAAGAAAGGTCAGATAAATCAAAGCTTTTTGAGTCGATAACCGTGCGGGCCCCCGTCAATTTGATTTTTAGTAAAAAGTCAATTATTTCCGCTTTTTTCACCCCTTTCGGGCATTTTCCCGCAAAAACCACAAAGCTTTTTTCGTCAAGAAGGGGAAAAAGCTTTTTTTCGGTTTCCCTTAAAATATCGGAGCTTAAAAAGAAGTTATCAAGGCTTATCCTTGTCTCTTTACCGCAGGCGGGATGAATGGTGATGTTTTCTCTTATTCTTCCCTCGGTTTCAATAATGCTTAAGTCAAGCTCGGGAAGCTCTTTTAAAAACTCTGCACTGTTTTCGCTGCCCAAAACCGCAAAAGCCCGGTTCTCGCTGCCTAAAACGGAAAGTGCCTTTGATACGTTTATGCCCTTGCCGCCTGATGATTTTGTGGCTCTTTTTACATAATTTTCCGCTTCCGGCAAAAATTCATCCATTTCATAATGAAGGTCAAATGCAGGATTTAATGTGAGTGTAAATATCATAATGTCGCCCCTTTAAATACCTTTTCAACAAGATATGTGTTGACGGAGTCCGCTGCACGGAAACCGTCCGATATTGCATCGATTACGGTGAAGCTTGAACCGTCACGCACAGCACCTGCGGCATAAACGCCTTCGCTTGATGTAGATAAGTCGCTTCCCACTATAACCGCACCGTCATCTGTCATTCTCACACTTCCCAGTAACACGTCTGAATCAGGCTCTGGCATGGGAGCAACAAAAATCGCCTCTATGGGAAGGGTTTTAAATTCGGTTGTCACACGGTTAATAACCGTAACCGATTCGAGAAGGAAAATGCCTTGCTCTGCATTGGCAATAAGGCTTTCGGGGCACAGTGTAATGTTTTTGCTTCGCCTTAAATCGTCGGTATATTTCTTCGAGGCACCGAGGATTGTATTTGGGGATATTAAGTAAACTTTTTCGCATTTTTCGCTTAAGGTGAGGGCTTCGGTCAAAGCTGCATTTCCGCTTCCGAAAACCGCAACGGTTTTCCCTGATACACGGAAGCCTTCTTTTTCTGCGGAATGGAAAACGCCGACACCTGAAAGAGCACGTTCGTTGGTCAGTCCGATTTCCCTTTGCCTTATGCCTGTAGCAATAATAACCGAAGGCGTGGTGTAGGAATCACGGTCGGTGACGATGTGCTTCAAAGGAGCGGAAAAATCCATGGAAGTAACTGTTTCGTGAAGAATTTTAACCCCACGGCTTCTTACAGCCTCTTCCAGCAAATCTGTAAGCTTCTCCCCCGATATTCCGTCGGGAAAGCCGGGATAGTCGGATATTACTTCAGTTTTAACAGTTTTGCCTCCGGTGTAGAGTGCTTCAAGCAAAAGCACGGAAAGCCCGTGGTCCCTTGCTTTTTTTGCCGCAGACATTCCGGCAACTCCGCCACCTATTATAATAACATCAAAATCTCCCATAAAAGCACCGCCTTTTAGGTTTTATTTACCCTATTTTAGCATAAAACCTCATCATAAGTCAACATTGCCTTTTCAATGGCGGGAAAGAGACGCTCTTCGATGGATTTAATCTGATGTTCGGGAAGCGGATTCTCCCCTTTTCCCACCTCTACGGTAAAGCCGGGACGGGAAAATTTATGTGTAAACCAGTCCTTACAGCCGCCGAAGGAAGCACTGCCCGTCGGCTCGGACACTTTGTACCCTGACATTTTTGCCATTGCCTCGGCAATTATTTTGCTTCCCTTGGGGTAGACACCTCGAAAGCCGTGATAAATTTCCTCCCCTTGAGAATGGAGACAAATTACCATATCAAAGTTTTCCTTTTTAACCAGGTTTACCACCGCACGGCTCTCAGGCTCGCTTTCGGGATAGGCACCGCCGGACACACCTTCTGATTTAAACGAGGCATCATAATTATGGTTAAGGTCCACGCCGTTGGCGTTTTTACGCCAGATGCGGTATAAATCCTTCCACCCGTTGAGCCTTCTTATATGCTCGTAGGTTTCGGTGTTTTTGGGAAGAAGCCCCTGACAAATCGCTACGCCGTCAGGATTAACCATGGGAAGCACAAATATGCTCCAGTTTCCAGTTTTTCCTTTTATATAGTCGTGAAAATCCATGGCAATCTCAGCCGTTATGTATTCATTTCCGTGATGCGTTGCATTGATAAAAAGCTTTCTCTTGCCGCCCCCCACTTTGTAATAGTAAAGCTCCCTTCCCCACACGCTTTTTCCCGCTGAAGAAAAATCCGTTTCCGAGATACGTCTTAAAAGTTTTTCGTAGGTAAGCATAAAACCGCCCTTTCATATAAAAATTTAATTTTTGTATTGAAGAATTTGAAAAACTGTGCTATCATATATTATATGTAACTATTTTTATTTTAAGAACCACGAAAGAAAGGTATTATTATGGCCGGATATTCTATAGCGGGAACTCAGGTAGTGTGTCTCCCCTGCGAATTTGTTGATTACTGCATGAAGGATGCAAATCCCACATACATTGCAGTATACATATATGGATTCAGACAGTGTTTTTCAAAAAATCCAAAGGGTAAGGTTGCCGATGTTGCTGCTGCCCTCGGAATTTTAGAAAGTGACGTTGTCCGTGCATGGCAATACTGGGAAAGACGCGGCGTTGTTTCCCTCTCTTACAATTCTGAATCCGATATGACGGACTTTTCCGTCACCTTTTCAGATCTTTCCTCTTTCAGCGAGGCTAAAAAGGAAGAAAACGGAGAAGAAAAAAGTGCGGAAAAGCCACCCTATAAACTCAGCGATGTTACAAAGGCAAGGAATAAGGACATGGCACTTTCGGAAATGTATACACATGCCGAAATGATAATGGCAAAGCCTCTTACACAAAATGACATTTTAACGCTTTACAGCCTGTATGACTGGCTGGGTATGCCTGTTGAAGTTATACTTATGATAATTGAGCATGCTGTGTCTCTGGGCAAAAAATCCATGAGATATATTGAAACAATCGCTCTTTCGTGGAGCGAAAACGGAATTACCACAGCAGATGCGGCAACGGAATATTTATCTTCTTTTGAAAAGGCAGGAAAAATGAAGCGTCGATTCAAAAAGCTTTTGGGCATTTCCGGCCGTGACCTAACTGAAACGGAAGCAGGATTACTTGCATCCTGGAGTGAAGGATTAGGATTTTCCGATGAAATGATTCGCCTTGCCTATGAAAAAACCGTCATGAAAACGGGAAAAGCTTCATTTAATTATATGAATGCCATACTTAAAGACTGGACGGAAAAAGGAATTAAAACTCCCGAAGCTACGGAAAAGGAAGAAAAGCCTAAAAAGGAGTTAAATCAGAGAACTCCCAAAACAAAGTTTGCTTCCTACTCGCAGTCGGGTGACTATTCGGACGACGAGCTTGAAGCACTCATAAAGAAGAGCAGTGTTAAGGTAGAGGGGGAATAATATGGCGTACGATAAAAATATTGCCGCAACCGTTGCCGAAGCCTTTGCGAAAAAGAAACAGGCAAGGGAAGAGCTTATAGAAAAAAGAAAGCTTGAGGCATATAGAGTCCTTCCCACCCTTAAGGCACTGGAGGATGAAATTGCCTCCGTCAGCTTTAAGATGTTTCTGAAAGTGGCAGACGGATATGATGCAACAAAGGCGGCTGTCTCCATAAAGGAAGAAGTAACGGCCTTAACCGAAAAGCGGGACAAGCTTATGAAAGAGGCGGGATTTACCAATGATTATTTAAATCCTCCCTATGACTGTCCTTTGTGCAAGGATGAGGGATTCCTTGATTCGGGATACTGTAACTGCTTCCGTAAGGAGCTTATAAAGCTCACCTTTGCGGAATCCAACCTTGCATCATTGTCCGGCAGTTCCTTTGACGATTTTTCTCTTTCCTGGTACTCGGAAGAAGCCGAAAACGGAGAGGCAAGTCCCCGTGAAAACATGGAAAGAGTGCTTTCCGAGTGCAGAAAGTTTGCGGACAACTTTTCAACCACAAATGACAATCTGCTCCTTACAGGGCCCTCGGGTCTCGGTAAAACATTTTTGTCATCTTGTATAGCATCAAAGCTTATAAACGAAGGCGTAAACGTAATTTACCAAAGCTCCAGTGTGGTTTTTTCCCTGCTTGACAGAGTTAAGTTCGGAAAAAACGTAACAGAGGCCGACGGATATACTGCGGAAAGGCTACTGGATGCGGATTTACTTA
Organism: Clostridia bacterium; assembly: GCA_017536285.1. The sequence goes on along the minus strand of JAFXHP010000032.1, from coordinate 11,049 downwards.
TTCTAGATGACCTCGGCACGGAATTTATAACGGAGTTTTCTGTTTCTGAGCTTTTCAGAATTTTAAACACCCGTATTTTAACAGGCAAAAAAACGGTGATAAACACAAATTTATCCCTGGCGGACCTTAAGAAAATTTATTCCGAGCGTATTTTATCAAGAATAATCGGAAATTTTGTAATTCTTAAATTTTACGGAAAAGACATCCGTTTTTTAAAAAGACAGTAAAAGATAAAAATGTAATTAATTATGAGGAGGTAATATTATGGCACTTAAAACTTTGGCGTATGACTTTGGTGCAAGCTCAGGTCGTGCAATCTTAGCCGAATATGACGGCAAAAAGGTATCCTTAACAGAAACTCACCGCTTTTCCAACGATTTGGTAGGAATCGGCGACAATCTTTACTGGGATATTTTAAGACTGTTCTTTGAAATCAAGACAGGCATTAACAAAACAGCAACAGAGGGACACAAGGACATCGCTTCCATCGGTATCGACACCTGGGGCGTTGACTACGGTCTTCTTGATAAACAGGGAAGACTTCTTGCAAACCCCTTTAACTACAGAGATCCTCGTACATTCCCCTACTTTGACAACATCGAAAAGTATGCAAGCAAGGACGAAATTTATAGCCAGACCGGTATTCAGTTTGTAAACTTCAATACAATTTATCAGCTTCTCGCAGATAAGTATTCCGGCTCTCCCGCACTTGAAAATGCCGAGACAATGCTTATGATTCCTGACCTTTTCAATTATTTCTTAACGGGCGAAAAGATAACAGAATATACAATTGCATCAACGAGCCAGCTTTATAACTCCGTAACAGATGACTGGGCTTGGCCTTTAATTGAAAAATTAGGTCTTCCCAAAAAGATTTTCACAAACGTAATTCATCCCGGTCAGATGATGGGTAAGGTTCTTCCGAATATCGCAGAAGAGCTTGGTATTCCCTCCGTTCCCGTTGCAGCAGTTGCATCTCACGATACAGCATCCGCTGTTGCGGCAGTTCCTGCTGAAAAGGGCGAAAGCTATGCATATATCAGCTGCGGAACATGGTCACTTTTAGGTGCTGAAACAGATAAGCCCATCATTAATGAGCTTTCCGCAAAGCACAACTTCACAAACGAGGGCGGCATCAATAAGTCAATTCGCTTCCTTAAGAACATTATGGGACTCTGGATTATCCAGGAAAGCCGCCGCCAGTGGAAGAGAGAAGGCCTTCAGTTATCCTTCGACGATATGGAAACAGCAGCTTGGAATGCACCTGCATTCAAGAGCTTTATCGATCCCGATGCTCAGGAATTTGCAACACCCGGAAATATGCCCCGTCGTATTGCTGAGTTCTGCAAGAGAACAGGACAGAGTGTTCCCGAAGGCGTTGGCGAAATCACCCGCTGCATAGCACAGAGCCTTGCAATGAAGTATCGCTATTCCATCGAGTGCTTAGAGGAAATCCTCGGCCGTAAGATTGACACTGTTCACCTGGTGGGTGGCGGCATCAAGGATAAGATGATGTGTCAGTTTACCGCAAACGCAACAGGAAGACACGTTGTTGCAGGCCCCGTTGAGGCAACAAGTATGGGTAATATCGCATCTCAGCTTATTGCTCTTGGTGAAATAAAGACACTTGACGAAGCACGCCAGATAGTAAAGGCTTCTTTTGAGCCTGCATACTATGAGCCTCAGGATTTTGCTTCCTGGGATGCTGCATATGCTGATTTCTTAAAGGTATTGGGTAAGTAATTTAAATAAAAGCGGAAGAGACAAATCCCTTCCCTAAGATATTAAATTAATTGCAGAATGCATTCATGCATTCCGCAAAATAAAATTTGAACACTTTTCAAAATAAAAATGCTGAAGCGTTTGCTTCAGCATTTTTTGTCAGTCAAGAGAAATTGTCTCTCCTGCTTTTATCACATAATTTTTTCCCGACCTGTTTTCCGTTATGTAAATATCCGTTGCAGTGGGGTTTTTTATGATTTTTCCGTCAAAGGAGCGAATCAGGCTCTTGTAAGCATCCATATACTCAATAATTTCAATGTTTGTGGCATACCATATGTCGTCGTGTCCGCCCATCTTTTCGCAGAAGTCCTCGATTACATTCCAGTTTCCGTCATTGTCAAACTCATAGGAATGGCCCCAGAGGTAAAACATCTGCGCTTCGTAACGGGGAACACCCGAAAGAAAGTTTCCGCAAAGCTCAGCTAGGCGGGGATTATTGTGATGACAAGTGGGATGAAGCGTAAGCGGCTCTTTCGGAAGGTCGAACCTTTGGGTTGTCACAACCGTTCTTGAATAGGCGATGCCAATGGACTTAAGCAGGGAAACTACTGCTTCGCTGTATCCGCCAAAGGCGTAAGCCATACCACGGATTGGGCGATTAAAGAGTGCCTCTAAATTTTTTCTGTCCTCTGCAATATCCGTGATTACCTCTTGGCTTGTGGCGTGGTTTAAATGAATATGATAAAGGCCGTGAACAGCCACTTCAAAATCCGGATCGTCATAGTTTTTCAGGATAAGTTCTTGTGTGAGTCTTCCCTGCTCATTTCCTTCCTCGAAAACTGTGCCCTCCGGAGCAAAAAGACCGCTGTTTATATTAAACGTTCCCTTGATGCCGTATTTTTTCATAATTTTCATAAGGCGAAGGTCGGCTCCAACTCCGTCGTCATAGCTCAAGGTAAGTGCCTTTCCTTTTCCGCCGGGAAAACGCATATATATCATTAATATTCCTCCTCAGGCAAATAGTCCCATATTTCCGATGAAATCTGTTTTGGAATTCTTAAAGGATGGTGGGAAGAATTTGAATAAAAGTATTCAAATTCGGCATCAAAGTAGTCATTGTCCCATTTTGCATTAGGCTCTTTTATGTTTTTTACCTCGGTTTTGTTTCCGGATACAAGTTTATAATATTTTCCGTATTCATATTTAAGAGGTGATGCCCAGGTTGCGTCAATAAGCGTAAGTTCGCCGTCAAGAACAGCTATAGTCCAGGCGTGATCAAGGGATGATTCCGTATAGCATTCAATGCCTGCGGCCTTGAGCATTTCGGATAAAAGTGCCGCATAGCCTGAGCAAACAGTAAATCGGTTTTCAAAAACATCAATAGCCTTTAAGAATACTTCTTTTTTTCTTCCCTCGTAATGGTCATGGTCGTAGAATATGTGCTCCGACACCCATTTTGTTATAGTCTTTGCCTTTTCATATTCTGTGATTTTACCCGCTATAAGGCTTTCTGTAAAGGCCTTTATTTCAGAGTTTATCTCACTGGGCTTTGCGTTTTTGGAAATGTCCCTTAAGTAAGATAAATATCCTTCCTCATCACTGAAGGCATGGTAAATGGGATAAGGTATACCTTCGTTGGTTTTCTTAAGGCCTGCACCGGTACGCCTTGCATAATAATTGTAAAGGAGTATATCATTCATTCCATACTTTGAGGATAAAATATCGGCAAGACTTAAGTCGTCCTTTCCGGCCGTTATGTTAAGCATATAGTAAAGCACGGAAGTGGCACATTGTCTGTTAAAATTTCCGCCCATGTTAATGTAGGAAGAAAACTCTTCTCCGTGCATTCTGAAGTTAAGGGAAGGTGTGCTGTAAAAATTATTATCAGGAGTTTTGTAGCCCGCAGCCTCCAAATTATCTTCAAGCTTATCGAGATGCTTCTGATAATCGCTTATTATGGTTTGCCATGAATAGTCCTTGCCCTCTTCAAGGTCGGTAAGGCGGAAAAGCATGGTTAAAAAGTCTTTAGCACTGCATTTTTCGCTGCTGCCGAAATGATTTTCGCTTCTGCCCTTTACAATACCTTTTTCAACTGCAAGATTTACATAGCCCTTTGCCCATTCGGGGACGTCGGCAAAGGCACAGTGCCTTTCACTGTATGAATAAGCCTCGTCTTCAAGTCCCATAAGGCGTAATATAATGATTGCCGCCTCGGTGCGGGTCAGGTCATTTTTCCAGTTGTATTCGCCTTTTTCATCACCCTTTATTATGCCTGAGTCGATGGCAAATCCCATTCCCAGGTTGGTGGTATAATAAAGGGTGTCTGTGTTGGTAATCGATACAAAATGAGTAAAGCTGGAATCTTCGAAAAGGTAAACCGAGTCTCTGTCATAAGAAGGGCAGTTTTCGAAAAAAAGAGTTGTGAATTTTGTCCAGTAAGCATCCAACATTTCAAATGAAGGACAGTTTTTAACGATTACCGAGTCAATGACTTCTACGAAGGGCGGAATTCCGAGCCATACAAGCTTTTCTTTGTCGCATATCGCACCTTCGGCAATGTGTGTTACCGGAACATCGTCGATAAATACGGGAATAGCCAGAAATTCTGCATCATTCAATACTTTTATCACAGTACCGGTTTCTTTGTCGAATTCACATTCCGCTGGGATAAAATCAAGCTCTTCGAAAAGTTCATTGTATTCTCGGATGGAATTATATTTCATCTCCAAAGGAGACAATTCTTCTATATAAACTTCGTTAACTTTTTCGTAGTCCCCCTTCGCAGCATATTTTTCAAGCTTTTCTGCGGCTTCCTTAAAGTCGGGATAAATGAGAAATTCATCACTGTATTCGTACCATAAATCTCCGTCTACATAAACTTCTTTTCCCAAAACTGCCCGGTTGGATACGGTAATCAAAATAAATGTAAGTAATAATGCTGTAAGTTTTTTAAAAGTATTCATCCTATCACTCTCTTTCTACATAACAGTATACCTTTGCAGGGAGAAAAAAGCAATAAAAATTTAATTCCTTATTGCAAAAATAAAATTTTGTGCTATACTGATTTTAGCTTCATTTAAGGAGGAGTATTTATGAAAACAATTCTTTTTCAGGGCGATTCCATAACCGACTGCGGCAGAGCGCGCGACCGTGATACCTTCAGAGGTGTGGGCTATCCTGCTCTTGTTACAGCAAAATTAAATTACGAATATCCCGGTGAATATCACGTAATAAACCGCGGAGTTTCGGGAAATCGCATTGTTGACCTTTATGCGAGGGTGAAAAAGGACATTATAAATCTTGCACCCGATTATATGAGCATACTTATAGGCTTAAACGACGTATGGCACGAAGTAGACGAGAAAAACGGCGTTGACGCAGAAAAGTTTGAAAAAATTTACGATATGCTGATTACCGAAATAAAGGAAGCCCTTCCCGACCTTAAAATAATTATTATGGCACCTTATGTTACAAAGGGCAGTGCAACGGAGGCTACATGGGACTATTTCTCAGGCGAGGTTGCAAAAAGAGAAAAAGCGGCAGAGCGCATTGCAAAAAAGCATAACCTAAAGTTTGTGACAACCCAGGATAAGTTTGATGAAATGCTGAAAAAGCACCCCGAGCCCTACTGGACACAGGAAGGTGTTCATCCCACAGAAGCGGGACACGCCCTTCTTGCCGGTCTCTGGCTTTCTGCGTTTGAAGAAATAAAATAAGGAGTAACCGTTATGAAAATAGGTATCTGTACCGATGCGGTGCATATCGCACAGCTTTCCGAGGGAGTGGCAGATTATGTTGAACTTAACCTTACCTCTCTGAAGAATATGAGCGAAGCAGATTTTCACAGGATGGAACTTATCTTAAGCGACAAGGGCATAAAAGCTGAAGCCACAAACTGCTTTTTCCCGGGCGACGTAAAGCTTTGCGGTCGCAGACTTGATATGGTAAAGGTTAGTGTTCACACTCAAAGAGCACTGGAAAGAGCGGCGATTCTCGGAATCCACACCTGCGTGCTAGGCTCCGGTGCTGCCAGGATGATTGAGGAAGGGGAAAATGTTAAATCATGCTCTTCACAGCTTATTGAAGTGTTTGGCAGAGTGGGAGATATTGCAAAGGAATATGGAACTACGGTTGTTATTGAACCGCTCAATAAGGGGGAAACAAATACCGTTAACTCGGTTTCGGAGGCTTCCAAAATAGTAAGGAAGTTAAAGCATGACAATATAATGCTCCTTGCCGATCTTTTTCATGTGGCGATGGAAAACGAACCCCTTTCCGTAATTTCAGATAACGGGGATATACTCCGTCATATGCATATCGCCCGTCCCGAGGGAAGGCTTTTCCCGAAAGAGGGGGACGGATATGACTATACATTGGTTAAAGAAGCCTGCGATAAGGCGGGTTATAATCTTCGTATAAGTATTGAAGGACGATACGAAGGAGACGACTTTAAGAAAAGTGCGGAAGAAAGCCTTGAATTCTTAAAAAAGATATTTAAATAAGAAAAAAGCTTCGTGCATATCACCTTGCACGAAGCTTTTTTCTTATTCTTTTTCAAATGCACTCTTGTCAAGTCCGCAAACCGGGCAAACCCAATCCTCGGGAATATCCTCGAAAGCTGTGCCGGGAGCGATTCCCGAATCGGGATCACCTATTTCCGGATCATAAACATAACCGCAGGGGCAAACATATTTATCCATTAAAAATTCCTCCTTGAAATAATTTCTTTATTATTATGCCCAATCGGACACTTTTTATGGCTTATAATACTAAAGACGGTGCGGTATATACTCTTGCGGCATATTCTGCATCCAGCATATAAAGACCTTTGGAGTCATTGCCGAAAAGCTCCATCTTGGTAATCATGTCTTCTGCATTCTTTTCTTCTTCAAGCTGCTCTTTAACAAACCAATCCAAAAACTGCATGGTGCGGAAATCTTTAACTGCATAAGCCTCTGCATATATGTCGTTGATAAGACTTGTTACATATTGCTCGTGCTCAAGTCCTGCCTTTAAGGGATCCATTAAAGTTTCCAGCTTCTTTTCAGGCTTTTCAATTGCCTCAAGTGTTATTTTTTCCGAGTTTAATCTTAAGTATTCAAGCATAAGCATTGCATGATCTCTTTCTTCCTGTGCCTGGATTTTGTACCAGTTGGCATATCCGTCAAGGCCTTTTTCATCGTAGAAATTGGAGAATAAAAGATAGAGATATGCGGAATAAAATTCCTTATTTATCTGAGTGTTTATGAGAGATGAAACCTTTGCATTTAACATTAATAAATCCTCCTTTTATTGTTAATGATAATCGTTATCGTTTATCTGTAATTAATATAACACAAGTTTTCCCACTTGTCAACAGTTTTTTGGGAAAAATTTATATTATTTTTATTTTTCTGCCTTTATTACAAAGCTCTTGTCAATCCATATAAAAAGTGGTTCGCTTTAAGCCGAACCACTTTTTGGTTTTTAAAGTCATTATAAGCCGATCCCTGAAATCTCAGTCGTCTAAGTCAACTTCCCATTTTATGATTTCGCCGGTCTCTGCGTTGATGTCGGCGTCATACTCGGTTCTGCCGACTCTTATTTCAACCTCATACTCCCATATGCCGTTGTCCCTGTCAAGGGAAACCTTAAGGCGGTCTGCTTCGTCTTCGGTAATGCCCGCCTTCTTAAGAGCGATTGCCTTAGCCTTCTCTTCTCCGATAAAGGTTGATGTGTCAACGGTCTCCTTCTTGTTTGCTTTCTCTGTCTTTTCGGTCTTTTCCTTTTTATCGGTTTTTTCCGTCTTGTTATCCTTGGAATCAAAGATTACATCCGCATCGGTAACGGTGGTGGTTTCTTTGGGATCCTCGGTGCGAAGGTCAATTTCTTTCTTGCCCTCGTCCCAGTAAACGGTTTTGTCCATCAACTCGCCGATTGCTCTCACCGGGAGATAGGTTGTACCCTCGAAAAGAATGGGATAAACTCTCTCTCCGTCCACATTACGGAAAATCTGCTTGTCTCCGTCCACTCTGATGGTGAAATCACGCCTTAATTCCGCTTTTATTTCGGAAATAAGCTCTGCTGCACCCATGCCTGCAAGCATACTTACGGCGAATACCGCTACTAATAACAATGCCAATGTCCTTTTTTTCATACAACTCATCTCCTTTAAGGAATTTAACAATAATGATAACTATTATTGTTTGTGAGTTAAATATATCATAAACCTCGTCTGTTGTCAATAGTTTTTTGAAAAATCAAAAAAATACCCGCTGCTTTTTAGCAGCGGGTATCGTAAAATCATCTTAGCCGAAATATCTCTTAAGAAGTCCCTCTAAACCTCTACCGTGCCGAGCTTCGGCATAGATTTCCAATCAGAAAGCCTTTATTTATGAGGGTTTGCAAGCTTTCGGCATTAAATTTGCCCACCGTTTGCCCACAAGAATTTTTTGCCCACAGATTGTCGTTGCATCTGTTTTCTGGTCTTATTATAACACATTTTGTAGAAAAATGCAAGAAATTATTCATACCATTACTTGTACAAAATAACAGTAAGCATTAATTCGCATTTCCACCTATATTTTTTTATTCAGTATAGTGATTATCAATAATTATTTTTATTTCATCAAAATGTGGGTAAATTTCATCTAATGACTTAAATTTAGTGAGAATGTCGTACAATTCTTTTATCCATGGATTACTGTTTGTTAGTTCTTCAATAAAATCAGAATTAAATGTCTCAGGATACAAATATTGCCAAACAGCTATTCTACCCAAAAAATGCATTATAACATACATTTGTCTATCTGCATCCTCAGTGGCACTCACTTCTCGAACTAAATAATTAATGTGAAAAGGTAGTTCTGTTTCTAAAATATGTTCAATATGAGATGAATCTCTAAAATTATCGAAAGAGTATTTTCTCAAAAAATAGTAACCTATTGCTCTTGCATGAAACTCGGTCCAATAGAGAAAAATACGATGCAAATCAAGCTCATAAAGCTCATCATAAGATTCTGGGTTAATAACTTTAAAATAATCCTTGAAATCATTAACATGCGTTGCCTCGTGGACTAAAGTTCCTAACCAATCAAGATTTCCGTTTGTTTTACTTTCTTGTAAATATTCCATATTTATCAGAATTGCAAATTTGCCATTGTTGGATATTGGTTGTACAGTCAACCCATGATACTTATTTAGTTCAGTAAGACTAGTTTTTCCCTTTTCAACAAGGTCTCCTCTAATCTTTTTGTATTCAGCTGCCATATCATTGGCAATCACTACTTTGCCATCAAAAGGCTCTACTTCACAAGTGGATGTGTAATCTGAAAGCACACTACTAATAATATCTGATAGTTTTTCTAAAGAAAATTCACTCATTATAAATTAACCTTTCTTATAAAAACGGAATATCACGATCAGCGATAACATCATTATAATAATTATTTAACCATTCATACTTGTTTTTTATTTGTAAGTTGCTTGAACTTAGACCATCATCTATTAATTTTTTGACAGCTTTTAAAAATGTTCCATATTCATAACCGAGTTCAGTATCCATTGAGAGAAAATCGGTAAAATAATATGAATTTTCACAGGGTTGCACAACATTTAAAATTACATCTCTATATTCTTCATTTGAAAAATTTGATGGTGGATTATCATATGCATATTGTATTAAAGTAGGATCGACCATAATTCTAGGATATACGGATAACTTTGATTCTATTTCATATGCTCGGTTCATTGCCGGACCAAGCACAACGCCACCATCATGAAATACATCTCCTATTGTTATCCCTCCTCGAAGTATTAATCCCATTGCAATCAAATCAATCTGCATAATTATAATATCGAACAATATTTTATCAATAGCATTATTAACAGACAAATCATACGAAACAACAATTGAATCAGAAAAAACAGTTACATTTTTTCCTTTGTCAATTCGAGCACTATTGCACAGGGATTTTTGTCGTTCTAGCCCTTTTAATTCCACAAGATTATTTATTAGAGATTTACAAAAAGTTTCATCTTTAGTGCTTTTATCAACTATATTTTTAAATCCCATTATATCTACAAAGGCTATTACTTTTTTTGTGTACTTTAAATCTATAGACATTATATCACCTCATTTGATGTTTCATCCCCAAGATCTACCAAACAATTCATTTCCGTTGGGGGCTAAATTTAAAACTGCATTTTCCACTAGAACTTTAGTAGAAGCAGCCGTATAAGAAGTATGCTTATCCAATGATATAATAACCTGTTTGTTGCTTTTTTGATATAATTCCAAAATCTTTTCTATTGCAATGTCAGATATTTGTTTTAATACAATAGAATCATGCACAAGTATAGGTAATGCAGTAAGTTTTAAAACAGATAAATCATACACAACTAAACCCTTATAAGCAATTCCGGTTCCTGTATCATCTGGCGTGAAAAATTCATATCCACTTTTTGTGAAATTTAAAATAGGCGAATTACATGTACCATGATATATGTAATCATTTATTGTTCTGCTATTAATATTCAACTTCTGAGCCGTGCTCTTTAGCAAGTTCTTCTAAAGCCTTGTTGTATTCGTCAAGCAAGCTAACTGCTTCTTCAAGTTTTTCTGTTGCTGTACTGATTGTAGCTTCGTCCTGAGTTTCACAACCTTCTGCAAGAGTTTCAAAAGCAACCTTATAAGCTTCCATTACCTTAACATATTTATCCTTTATCGCTTTAACTTCTTCTGTTTCGGGGTTAATGTCCTTGAGCTTTTCAAGCGAACCGTTCACTAACGGAAGAAGTGTATCGTCAATACTTTTCTTAATAGCAGCATCGTCTTCAAGTGTTTCCCAAGTTCCAACCTCTGTCGTGATTTTTGTATAATTTTCAGTAACTTCTTTCATTTCAACATTTAAGAAGTTTTCTAAATCGTCATAAACAGGATCGCTGCAGCCCGTTAAGAGTGTAAATGACATAACCACCATAAGTAAAAGTGCAAATATTTTTTTCATAATAAAATCCTCCAAATTTTAATTTTTGTTAAGTGTAAAGCCGTTTTTAAAATTATATTAATCCTTTTGAAGCTGCTCTCCAAAGGAATGTAACAATTTCAGCGCGAGTGCATGATTTTCCCGGGCCAAATGTCGTTTCACTCGTTCCGTATGTAATACCATTTTCTACTGCCCATGCAATAGCTTCGTAATATTTTTCATATTTCTGCTCTTGTGTGTCTGAGAATTTGAGCGGTGTTTTGCACTCAGGACTTCCTGCCGCACACCAAATATAATACACCGACATCATACGATTGCAGGAATAGTTCGGATAAAGGGCATAATGCTCTACCATATCCTT
>JAFXHP010000031.1 GCA_017536285.1 Clostridia bacterium | reverse complement strand
TGAGCCCTGCTATTCAAAGAATATGAGAGAGTGGTTCCAGGTTAAGGAAGGTCACTACACAGTTGCAAGACTTGATCAGGAGCACGGAAACTATTCCATCATCGTGGGCGAGTGCGACAGCGCGGAAGGTCCCTACACCTTCGGTACATATCTCTGGGCGAAATTCAATAACCTTCCTCTCTGGGAGAGAAGACTTGTTGAAGGTCCCTACATCCACCATGTAACAGAAATTGAAGGAAGCCTTACAAAGGTACTTGTTGAGACTATGAAATACTTCCCCGATGTAAAGGTTGAAGTTATTGAATAAGGAGAAAAAAATGAAATATACATTAAAAGAAATACTTGATCTTGCAGAAAAAGGCGGTTTTGCCGTTCCTGCCTTCAATGTTTACAATCTTGAAACATTAATGGGCGTTGTAAATGCAGTAAAGGAAACAGGCGCTCCCGTTATTATTCAGATGTACAGCAGACTTTTTAACACCGGTACAGGTAAGTTTATGGCTCCCGTTATACTTGACGTTATGAATGATGTAAAAAGCCCGGTTTGCTTTCATCTTGACCACGGTGCAGGCCTTCCCGAGTGCATAAGAGCTATGCGCTACGGTGCAACCGGCGTTATGATTGATGCATCCACACTTCCTATAGACGAAAATATCGCCGAAACAAAAAAGACCGTGGATATCGCAAAAGAAGCATCTGTAAGCGTTGAGGGTGAGCTTGGTCACATCGGCTCCACAAAGGACGAGGTGTGGGACTCCTACACAACAGTAGAGGATGCTGTAAGATATGTTAATGAAACAGGCGTTGACGCTCTTGCAATTATGGTTGGTACAGCTCACGGAAAGTATGCCAAGGCTCCCGTTCTTGCAATTGAAAGAATTGCCGAAATCCATAAAAATACAAAGGCTCACCTTGTTCTTCACGGCGGCTCCGGTGTTCCCGACGATCAGATAAAAGCGGCAATTGATGCAGGTATCAGAAAGATTAATTTCGGTACAGACGTTTGCTGTTCCTTCATTGAAGCATATAAGGGACTTGATCCTTACTCTGCTCCTCTTGACGTGGTTATGGCAAAGGCAAGCGAAGCGGTAAAGGCATTTGCAATTGAAAAAATCAAGCTCCTTGGAGCGTGCAAGTAACGCTTGATACATTAACCAAGACTCTGCATAGCAGAGTCTTGGTTTGTCAGTAACGATGTGTAATCTAGTGCCTATGGACATGAGTCTTTAAGTTATAGCTCTTTTGTTTATGGCAATGCTTTTACTTACACATTAATAAAAAGCTCTGAGCCATCGGCTCAGAGCTTTTTTATACCATACTATTAAAGACTTTATAACTTTTTTCAGCATAAAATTTATGTCCGTGTTCACCCACAACGTGAGCAATGTTTTCCGGGCAGCCGGCACATTCGTAAAGCTTTTTAGCAATAGCCATAGATTCCTCGGCACCTTCTATTAAAAAACCGAAATCCAGTTGACCGGATACGGCCACGAGTTTTCTTGGAGCAATCAATCCAGCCAGATCGCCCATATCGAAATATCTTGCAATCCCCTGAATATAATTGCAAGGGCAGTGCTTTAGTCCAATTGTGGAATGACGGAATGTGCAGACAGCACAGGAAGGCATAACAGCCTTTATACGTTCGTCCATACAGGCTGAATAAAATGCCGCAGTCCCTCCGCCTGAGTGGCCCATGAGGCAAACATTCTCCATATCAAGAAATGGGAACTCTGCTTCTAAAACATCAATTAATCTTGAAACATCCCACACTCTTTCGCCTATGGCAGTTCTTCCTAAAGCAAGGTAGGATAAAACTGACATTTTATATTCGGCACTCCAGTCGGTATGACAGCCGGGACCTTTATCCGTTCCTCCGCATTCACCCATAAAGCGCTGTTCCATTAATATGGGACAGTAGCCGTTATCAAGAGCGTACTTTGCTAAATATTGTTCATCCCGTCCGATTAAAGCATCGTCTCCGGGATATTTTGATATTCCGAGGGAAATATGCATTCCGGTGGAATGCCCCTGAAGGCATATCATGGGCTTTATTTTTCCTTCTATACAGTGGGGAACTCTTATGACGCAAAGGGGATAATACCCATCCTCGCTCTGAAAAGAAAAGCGTATTTCTTTATAGTTATCTGTTTCCTTTTCGTCTTCAATAAGAAAATCCGGTTCACATTTTTTAATTAACGGAAGACCTAAAAGCTCTGAAAGCTTATCTTTTGCTCTTTTCTGCCAAAGGAAAAAATTCTCCTTTCCGTCATATCGCATTTCCGGAATGACGGATTCTGCAAGACGCATATAATGAACTTTAGGGTTGTGATTTCTCATAAAAATTCTCCTTTCTGCAACATAACTACTGATTAGGGTAGCATAAAAAAATTTCGTTGTCAATGTTTTTTGCGATATTCCGCAGGAGAGGCCCCGAAGTGTTTCTTGAATGCTTCGGAAAAGCGGCTTTGACTTGAAAATCCCACAGCCAGAGCGATGTCCATAATGCTTTTGTTATCATCTTTCATAAGCAATTCGGCTTTTTCCATGCGGTGAATGTTTATGTGTGATGCCAGAGACGTTCCGTAAACATTCTTGAATGTTTCTTTAAGCGTGGTTTGGTTTATCAGGAAAATTTTTGAAAGGGTTTCAATAGTAATGCGTTCGTTGAGATGCTTAATAAGATATTCGTGAACATCTTCTGCTATTTCCACAGGTGATTTTTCGGATAAAGCTTTTTCAGAGGGGCAGGTTGTTTTAAGCATCTTTTCCGTAATCTTATGAAGAGAGCGGCTTATTTCCGTATCGGCTGCTTTATAATAAACTTCTTTTCCGTGCCGGTGGCTTTCAATAAGTCCCGCCTTTTTCAGTATTACAAGATGATGGGAAACGGCAGGGCTGGACATAGAAGTTAAGGCAGATATATTTATCACACATTCTTCACGATGAAATAAAAGCCATAGAATTTTAAGGCGGGAAGAGTCTGACAGAATCTTGAAAATCTCCGATGAGGAAATGAATTTACTGCTATCGGAAAGTTCGGAATGTATTTTGGCGATATTTCCGCTTTTTCCGTGATCGTGGGGGAGATTAAATGACATATCGCTTTCTCCTTTTTGGAAATTTTATTTGCTTAATCGGACGTAAAGTCTCAGGTTGTGTTGATTTTATCCTGTAAATAGTATATTATAAAATAAACAATTAAGCAAGTATTTAATTGTTAAAAAGGAGGATTAGTATGAAAAAAATATACGAAATCGAAGTGGACTGTGCTAATTGTGCGGCTTTGGTGGAAGAAGCGTCAGGAAAAGTGGAAGGCGTGAAAGAATGTACGGTAAATTTTATAACACAGAAAATGACAGTTGAATTCATGGACGGTGCGGACGAAAAAAAGGTGATGAAGGCCATATTAAAGGCAGCAAGAAAGGTCGAACCGGATTGCGAAATAGAATTTTAAGCGGGGCGGAGACATGAAGAAAAAACATAAGAAAATGCTTATGAGAATCTTGCTTTCTGCAATTTTGACGGTAATTCTGAATATAGTGCCTGTTGATGGGACACTCAGACTTATTCTCTTTTTGGGAATTTACATTCTGATAAGTTATGATATCCTGAGAAAATGTTTCAAAGGAATGCTGAACGGAAGATTCATGGATGAAAACTTTCTTATGACTGTGGCAACGCTTGGAGCATTTGCTATTGCACTTTATGAAAAAAGCGGAGATTATAACGAGGCAATTGCTGTTATGCTTCTTTATCAGACCGGAGAGCTTTTTCAGGCCATGGCGGTTGCAAAAAGCAGGAAGAGCATAGGGGAACTTATGGATATCCGCCCCGACGTTGCAAACATGGAAAAAGACGGTGAATATATTAAAGTATCTCCGGAAGAGGTAAGCCCCGGAAGTATTATAACGGTTTTTCCGGGAGAGAAAATTCCCCTTGACGGAGTTATACAAGAAGGTAAAAGTGAAATTGATACAAAAGCTTTAACCGGAGAGAGTTTGCCTAAAGGCGTATCGACCGGAGATAACGTGGTAAGCGGATGCATAAACCTTACCGGAGTGTTAAAAATCCGCACAACAAAAAGTTTTGGAGAATCCACTGTTTCCAAAATTCTTGAATTGGTGGAAAATGCGTCAATGAGAAAGGCTAAAACGGAAAAATTCATATCAAAGTTTGCGAAAATCTATACCCCGATTGTTTGTATTTCGGCACTTTTGCTTGGCGTTTTACCGCCTGTGGTTATATTTTTTACGAAGGGAAGCACGGATTTTATAAAATGGATTTACAGAGCTCTTACCTTTCTTGTAATAAGCTGCCCCTGTGCTCTTGTGATAAGTGTTCCTCTTAGCTTTTTTGCGGGAATAGGAGGAGCAAGCCGAGAGGGGATACTTGTAAAGGGTGCTTCGTTTATTGAAAGCATTGCTAAAATAAAGTATGTGGTTTTCGATAAAACAGGAACATTGACAGAAGGAAAATTTTCCGTGACCGAAATAGTGGCGAAGGGCATAGAAGAAAATATGCTGACAGAATGTGCGGCCCATGCAGAAAGCTTTTCCAATCACCCTATAGCAAAAAGCATAGTATCCCGATATGAAAGTGAAATAGATTTGTCCCGTATAAGCAATGTATCGGAGATAACCGGGGAAGGAATAACGGCTGTATTTGACGGACACGAAGTGGCTTTCGGAAACAGTCGGCTTGCAAAAAGACTTGGGATAGAAATTGATGAATTAAAGGACGGTAAAACAACGGTATACGCTTTTATAGACGGCGTGTACAAAGGAGCATTTCTGGTGGCAGATTGCCTTAAGGATACGGCCAAAGAAGCAATCTTAAGTCTAAGGAAGCTTGGAGTCAAAAAGTGTATTATGCTGACAGGCGACCGTGAAACGGAGGCAAAGGAAATTGCTAATGAAGCATCTCTTGACCACTATGAAAGCGAGCTTTTGCCTGATGACAAGGTTGATTTTGTCGGAAAGATTATTTCTCTGGTAAAGAAAGACGAGAAGGTTGCCTTTGTCGGAGACGGAATAAATGATGCACCGGTTTTATCCATGGCAGATATTGGCATTGCCATGGGAGCAATGGGAAGCGATGCGGCAATTGAAGCTTCGGATGTTGTCATCATGGATGATGATCCTTTGAAGATTTCGCGGGCTATGAAAATAGCTAAAAAATGCATAAGGATAGTTAAAGAAAACATAGTGTTTTCGCTTTCGGTAAAACTTTTGTGCCTTGTTTTTGTGGCATTTGGTTTTGCTGATATGTGGCTTGGAATCTTTGCCGATGTGGGCGTAATGGTACTGGCGGTTCTTAACTCCATAAGGGCATTTAAGGTGAAATAAAAAAATAGTACAAAAACCATTTATGGGTTTTTGTACTATTTTTTTTAAGTATGCATAGTATTTAAATGAATAAAGGAGGAATCAGAATGGAAGAAAAAAGAGTAATGCAAAAGGTAAGTCATAATGTAATAATGGAAGGACGTAAAAAACTTTCTGTAAGTGCAGTGGAAGAAGTTGGAGCTTTTGACGATAGCTCTGTAACATTAAAAACCGCCATGGGAACGCTTACGGTAAAAGGCGGAAAGCTAAAAATTAATAAGCTGAGCGTGGAAACAGGTGACGTGGATATAGAAGGAGAAATTAATTCATGCTCATACAAGGCGGAGGAAACGGACAGTGCGAAAGGATTTTTCGGAAAGATATTCAAGTGATAAAAAATGAGTGACAGAGAAGGCCTTGTATTTGCAAATTGTCTTTTATCCGGAGTAGGCTCCGGATTACTTTTTGATATTTTTAGAATAATAAGAAAAAGCTTTAAGAAAGAACGCTATATAACAAACTTTTGCGACGGACTATTTTGGACAGTATATACAGTGTTGTTCATATGGTGGATATTTGATGTAAACGACGGACAACTTCGTTGGTATATCTTTGCGGGAATGATTTTCGGGGGAAGCGTATACTTTGCGATATTTAGCCGTTTTTTTGTTCCGGTGGGAGTGCTTTTGCTGAAAGTAATCGGAAAAACGGTTAAAATATCTGTTTTAATACTTCTGTTTCCCTTAAAGTTTATATTAAAATTTACCGGTAGCTTTTTCATAGTTGTGTTCACGCCTCTGAGTAAACTGATTAAAAAAATTAATATGTTGGGTCGTTTTACGGCACGTATCAGAAAAAAAGAACAAATTTTATGTAAAAAAATATGAAAAAACTTTAAAAAAGGCTTTACAAGAAGCTTTGAGTGGTATATAATATTTTTAAATATGCAAAATTTTTACTGAGGAGAAAATATGAAAAAACGCTTGTTTATATATATCCTGACAGGTCTTTTACTTGTATATTTTGTCGGAATGCTTATTTCACAGCAGATTAAAATAAATGAGAGAGAAAAAGAAATTGGCATACTCCAGTCGGAGATAGACGAAATTAAAGAAGAGAGCGAAAAACTAAAGAAAGAAATTGAAAATGCTGAAAGCAGGGAAACCATTGAGTCCATCGCCAGGGAAGAACTGGGGTTGGTTTATCCTGATGAAAGAAAGTTTGTTGATTCAAACGGCTGATGTCGTTTATATACATGAGATAATTTATGGGAGGAGCAGTTTCCGTGGAGTTGGAATTGGGGAAAATAGTAGATGGCAAGGTGTCAGGTATCACTGCATTCGGAGCTTTTGTTGAGCTTCCGGGCGGAAAGTCGGGACTTGTACATATTTCAGAGGTTTCAAGAGATTATGTAAAGGACATTAACGAACATCTTAAGGTAGGAGATGCCGTAAGGGTGAAAATCACCAACATTGATCCTAACGGAAAAATAGGATTGTCCATCAAAAAGGCACAGGAAGAAGAAAGAAAGAAAAAGTATGTGTTTTCCGGAGTGCCCGCAGAGTTTTCTTTTGGTGCGGATAAGGGAGAAGACTTGTCCTTCGAGGATAAGCTTGCAAAATTTAAGCAGGATTCCACAGACCGTATGCAGGATGTAAAGAAAGCGGCAGAGAACAGAAGGACGGGATATAAAAAGTCCTCAGGCAATTATTGATAATGATTTACATAGGACGTGCAGATAAAATGCACGTCTTTTTTTGTATTTTATTCTAATTTATTATTGACTTAAGAGTTTTTTTATGTTAAAATTCATATAAGCGATTATGCTGATATTAAAGAAATTTTTAGGAGGAATCATCATGAAAAAGTTTTTGGCAATCATATTAACAGTAGCAATGCTTTTCGCTATGGGTGCAGCAGTACTCGCAGCTGAAGAGGCTAAGGCTGATGCAGCTAAGCCCGCAGTTGTAGAACCCGGCGAAGGCGAAGAAACAAAGCGTCCTAATGACTCTGCTTCCGTAGCACAGTATTTCCAGGGTAAGGACAAGAGAATGTGGGCTTACTTTGAAGCTGAAGACGCAGAAGTTATCGACGGTGCAAAGGTTAATTCCGACCATGAAGGCTATAACGGCACAGGCTGCGTAGCTATGACATGCTGGAAGACAAACCCCGAAGCAACACCCGGTATCAAATTTACCGTAAATGCAGTTGTTGCAGGTGCACAGGATATTTACATAGGTTATGACAACGGTCACGCATGGGCACAGAGTGCAAACCTTACAGTTAACGGCGCTGCTGCACAGAAGATTTACTTCCCCACAGTTAAGAAGGATGTTTGGGCAGCTTACGGCATGATTAAGTTAAACGTTACACTTAATGCAGGTGAAAACATAATCGTACTTCAGTATGACAAGGCTGACTATCCCTCCAGCTTCAACATTGACTTTGTTGCAGTTTCCAAGGGCGACACATGGAAGGACGAAGCAAGTGCGATTAAGCTTACAATCGGCAGCAAGACAATTACAAAGGTAACCGAAAACGGCGAAGTTCCCGTTGAATTTGACGTTGCTCCCATCATTAAGGATGACCGTACTTTCGTTCCTGTAAGAGGTATCTTTGAAATTGCCGGAGCTACAATCGAGTGGAATGGCGATACAAGAGCCGCTACTGTAAAAACAGACGCTGCAACAGTTGTTGTTACAATCGACAACAAGCAGGCTCGTGTAAACGGCAGACGTGTTATGATGGATGCACCTCCCTTCATTCAGGATGGAAGAACCTTAATTCCTTTAAGATTCATTTCTGAAAACCTTGGTTACAAGGTTGATTGGGACGGTACTACACAGACAGTTACAATTAATCTCTTTGACTAATTGACAGATAAAAAACCGACAGGCAAAGCCTGTCGGTTTTTTTTGCTCTCTGCCTTGACTTTTTTCCTTGATAGTTATATAATAACTTATTATGAAAATAAAAAGAAGGACTGATTTTTATGGCAAAGGTAGATATATTTTCGGGTTTTTTAGGTGCGGGTAAAACCACACTTATAAAAAAGCTCATAAAGGAAGCTTACAATGGCGAAAAAGTTGTTTTAATAGAAAACGAATTTGGCGAAATCGGAATTGACGGTGGTTTTCTTAAAGAAGCAGGAATTGAAATAACCGAAATGAATTCAGGTTGTATCTGCTGTTCACTTGTGGGCGATTTCAGCGAAGCACTTGTCAAGGTGGTAAATGAATTTCATCCCGACAGAATTTTAATCGAGCCCTCCGGCGTTGGCAAACTTTCAGACGTTATAAAGGCTGTTGAAGGAGCAGAATGCGAAGAACTTCAGCTTAATGCATTTACCACGGTTGCCGATGTTAAAAAGTGCAAGATGTATATGAAAAACTTCGGTGAGTTTTATAATGACCAGATTAGAAATGCACTTTGCATTATCTTAAGCCACACTCAGAGTGCAACTGAGGAAAAAATTGCAGAAAGCATTGCACTCCTCCGTGAGCACAACAAGGATGCGGTTATCGTAACAACACCCTGGGACGAACTTACGGGTGAAGCTATTCTCTCTGCGATGGAACATGAAAACACCTTAGAGGCTGCACTTGAAAAGCTTACAAAAGAGGATGAGTGTCCTGTATGTGGACATCATCACCATCACGAGCACGATGAAGACTGCGAATGCGGATGCCACGACCACGAAGAACACGAGCATCATCATGAGCATCACCACGACCATGACGAACACGAGCATCATCATGAGCATCGCCACGACCACGAAGAACACGAGCATCATCATGAGCATCACCACGACCACGAAGAACACGAGCATCATCATGAGCATCACCACGACCACGAAGAACACGGGCATCATCATGAGCATCACCACGACCACGAAGAACACGAACATCATCACGACCATGGTGAAGACTGCACCTGCGGATGCCACGACCATGACCATGAACACGGACACCACCATCACCATCATGCCGATGAAGTATTCACAAGCTGGGGTGCAGAGACCGGAAGAAAATATACCAAGGAAGAGATTGAAAACGCTCTTTCATCACTTTCAGATGAAGAACGTTACGGTATAATTTTAAGAGCAAAAGGTATAGTGGCAGGAGAAAACTCCTGGATTCACTATGACTATATACCGGGCGAAAGCGACGTAAGAGAAGGCGGAGCGGATATCATCGGAAGAATCTGTGTTATTGGTTCGAATATCAACAAAAAAGCCCTTGCAGAGCTTTTCAAAGTTAAGGAGTAAGATATGTTAAGGGAAAAAGAAATACCTGTTTATCTTTTTACGGGATTTTTGGAATCGGGTAAAACCCAGTTTATTCAGGGAACACTTGAGGATGAAAAATTCAATCCGAAGGAAAGAACACTCCTTTTGGTTTGTGAAGAGGGAGAAGAGGAGTATGACAAGGACAAATTCGTTATTGAAAACGTGTTTATGGAAATTGTAAACTCTCCCGACGAGCTTAAAAAGAACACCCTTTCCAAGGTTGCAAGAATGCATAAGGTTGACCGTGTTGTAATAGAATACAACGGAATGTGGAACTTAACGGACCTTTACGAAAACCTTCCCGACAACTGGATTATCTATCAGCAGATTATGTTTGCCGACAGCGAAACCTTCATTACATATAACGCCAATATGCGTCAGCTTATGGTGGACAAGTTAACCGATTGTGAGCTTGTGGCAATAAACCGTGTGACGGATAAAACCGACAAGGAGCAGATTCATAAAATTATCCGCGGTACAAACCGCCGTACGCAGATAATTTACGAATATATAAACGGAGAGCTTGAGTATGACAACATAGAAGACCCCCTGCCCTTTGATATAAACGCTCCCGTTATTGAAATAGAGGACAAGGATTACGCTCTCTGGTATCGTGATATGATGGAGGAACCGGGAAAATATGAAGGCAAAACCGTTAAGTTCAAGGGTATGGTTGCACGCCCGAAAGAGCTTGACGAAAAGGGACTTCTTATCGGACGCAAGGTAATGACCTGCTGTGCTGACGATATTGCCTTCCGTCCCATCGCCTGCGAATCTGATAAGGCGATAGAGGCAGAAAATGCCCTATGGTACACTCTTACTGCAAAAATAATAATGAAACAGCATAAGCTTTATACCCAGAAGGCTCCCGTACTGGTGCTTAAAGAAATTGAAAAGGCAGAAGCACCCGTCGAGGAAGTAGCCACATTTTATTGAGAGAAAATTTCGACTGATATAATACAAACTTTCTGAAAAAGATAGGAATAAATTTATCTTAATACAAATATATGGAGAATTTTGAAATGAGTATAGCTTATGGAATCCTCTGCGTCATATCGCTGGTTTTGATTGGCGTGTGCCTCGCAGTTGACAGAAAAAAAGATATATGTTTGTTGCTTTTATTTGTATCGGTGTTCGTGTGTAACCTGGGACAATTTCTGATTTCAGTTTCACCAACTCTTTCCTTTGCACTTAACGGCAACAGAATTGCATATTTAGGTCAGGTTTTCCTGCCGCTTCTATTGCTTAAAATGATAATTAATTTATGCAATTTCAATTATAAAAAGTGGTTTATGCCGGTGCTTTCTCTTATCAGCGTAGCCGTACTTTTCATAACACTTACGCCGGGATTTTTGCCCTGTTATTATAAAAATGTTTCAATAGAGGTTGTAGATGGTGTTACAAGGCTTATCCGTGATTACGGACCGTTGCACCTGATCTACTATATATATCTGCTTTCGCACTTTGCTTTAATGCTGGCTGTAATTATACACGCCACGGTAAAAAAGAAAATTACATCCACGCTTCACACAACATTTTTGCTGTGTGCTGTGCTTTGCAGTATTGTAATCTGGCTTGCAGAGCAACTTCTGCCTCGCGGGTTCGAATTTTTAACGGTGTCCTATGTAATATCCGAGCTTTTCATTTTGCTTTTGTATGGTATTTTGCAGGAATACGGCATCAGAGGTGAAAACGGAAGTATCATAATAGCGAATACTTCGAAAAAAGCAGAAGAATATCTGTCGGGAACGATTCAGTCCGATGATACAGCACTCTTCAGCGAAACGGATATTGAACATATACTAACCTGTGAAGAAATTGGAAGGCGGGTTACCGAAAGAGAAAAAGATGTCCTGATAAAGCTGCTTGCCAATAAGCAACGGAAAGAAATTGCAGACGAGTTGTTTGTAACCGAAAGCACCATAAAAAAGCATACAAGCTCCATTTATGCAAAGTTTGATGTAACAAACCGATTTGAGCTTTATGCAAAACTTAAAAAATATATCTGAAACTGATAAAAAACCGTCCATTTTTAATGGACGGTTTTTTTCGCATAAAATCGGGCATGGTAGCCCTGAGTCCACCCCTGTTGAATGCAAAAAGTGGCCTTAAGGCTAATATACAAAACAGAGATTTTCAAGTAAAATTATATTATAAAATAAAGGAGGTAATGCGATGCTGAGTCCGATAACAAAAAAATACACAGACGAATCATCAATGAAACAGTTTAAGTTTATTTTCTATTGCGACTGTTGCGGCAGGGCAATTCAGACACAGCCCTACGACTTCAACAGCGCCTTTGCACAAAAAACATTTCTGTCCAATGATGAAAAAGAAGCAAGAGCCATTATCTACGCAAACGAGCACGGCAAGGCTTATGAGCGTGCAAACAATGAAGTAAGGCTGAATCTGAACCGTTGCGAAATATGCAAAGATATGATCTGCGAGGATTGCTCCGTATATTCAGACGAGCTTGGCGGAGGAGTTTGCTGCAGAAAATGTGCAAAAGCAAATAATGGATGAAAATTTATATATTCAGGAAGGAGAATAAAATTATGAAAAAAACAAACAAACTTCTGAGCATCCTGCTTTCACTCGTGATGCTGCTCAGTATGCTGCCTGCTGTCGCCTTTGCGGAAGAAAATGTTCATGCATCGCACAGCGGCAGTGTTATCCATATTGAGGCGACTTCGGGCAACTGCACCACGCCGGGAAATATCGAGTTCTGGTACTGCGGTTATTATACCTGCGATAAGTGTTACTCTGACGAGGCTATGACTGAGGAAATTTCACCGGCAGATGTTGTTATTACTCCGGGAGTACACAGCGATGATTGTGTGGGCTGTGAGTATAGCAAAACTGAAAAAACCTTTGAACTTTTTGTGCCTTGTGAGTATCCTTATTATGACGAGGATGACTATGCGAATAGCGGTATGCACACATTAACTCAATATCTGGACGGTTTTAAATTCCTCTTTGTGGGAGAGTATGACGGAAAGCTCTACGCTATGGGTAACGAAACAAATGAAGATGGTTCGCGTGTGGCAATAGACCTTTCAGAATTTGTCGGGGAAGACGGTTCTGTTACGGTAGATTCCGATACAGTAGAGTTTTTCACCTATAAAGAACTTTCAAATACATATATCCTTTCGCCCGATAATGGATATATGACGGTTCTGGACGGAAAAATAGTTGTTCACGGCGAGAATCTCTGCGACGTAGATACATCTTATGACGTTTTTCCCCAGTCCATCCGTTTTGAACAGAGCACGGAACTGAGTGATTACGCAGCTGACAAGGGATATCTTTTCGGATGGGCGCTTAACAGCCCCCTGATACTGTTTGATGACAGTGGTGCTCAGCCGAAATTTTCCACGGTACTTTCCTGGTCTGAGGATGAAAACGGTGACGCTATTGACAACCGTGCCCATAACATTATGCTGTATATGGAACGCTGTGAGCACCCGGATATGATACATACCGAGGCAGTTGAAGCAACCTGCACAGAGGACGGAAACCTTGAATACTGGTACTGCGAAGATTGTAATATATATTTCGCCAACGCCGAAGCAACGGAGTATATCGTGCTTCCCGAAGGTTACAGCGATTACGAATATTACCTCACTGTTTACGCTCCCGGTCATGAATACGGAGATGATAACTACTGTGATGCCTGCGGCGAGATATGGCATCCGAATGCAATTCACATAGAAGGTGAGGTAACAGAACCCTCTTGCTTTGAACCCGGCTCCGGCCCATATTGGATTTGTGAAGAGTGCGGAAGGTTTATGAATGAGAGCAAAGAAAATGAGTATTGGGAAGAAGCTATGGCTTCAAAGATTCCGGCTACAGGTCACGCATTTAATACAGACACGGGAGAATGCGACGCCTGCGGTCTTCCTAATCCCGTATATACGAAAGTGACCTCCCTTTCTGATGTAAACGAAGAAGATATGTATATAATCGTTGCCGAGGTTGAAACCACAGCGTCAGGTGAGAGTGCCGGCGGAGTTGTTGAAGTCGTAAACGGTCCAGTTGAAGTCGGCGGAGCTTCCGGTGGTACGAAATACTTTGCTTTAGGCGGACTTTATACAAACGAACCTGATGAACAGGGCAATGTCCATTGCGGTGCAGATTTAGGCAATGCAATTTCTGTTACCCTTAATGAAGACGGCACGATTTCTCTGCTTAATCAGAATACTGTTGTTGGTTTAGGTGTTTCTGAATTTATGCTTGATATCAATCCGGATCAATTTAACAGCGGCTTGTCAGAGTTTGGATTGACAACCGTTATGCTCAAGCTTCCCAACCATTGTGTCTATCCGTTCCAAAGTTATAGCTATGATAACAACGGCTATATGGGCATTCCCCGCTATACCTATGAATACGGTCACTGGGACAGCTCGGACTGGATAATAGATTTCTACACCACCGAAAAGGATGAAAACACATATAACGACGGTATTTTCAGCGATGAAGAAGGTTTGACTCACGCCGAGCAGATAGAAGACGGCAATATAGGAGAGAATATAACAGAAGGCAACCTTATTCTGTACAAGTCGTCCTTTGTTTCCGTAGGCGGAGCAATGTTTACATTGAGACTTCGTGAATACGACGGACAGTTCTATTTCATCTGCGGTGAAGACTGGGCGCTTGAAGGAAGTGACGGTTGGGATTATGAAACTGATACTACTCCTACCAACGACACACAGTATGCTGTATGGCTTTATCGCTACGATGCTCCTGCGGTTGATAACCACACCTGTGAATTTACAGGTCTGAAGGATAACGGAGACGGCACTCACACAGGATATTGCGAATGCGGAGAAGAAGAAACAAATCCTCACACCTGGGATAAGGGAACTGAGACAAAAGCACCTACCTGCTATGAAGAAGGCGAAATGACCTATACTTGCCTTGATAAATGCGGTGCGACAATGACAGAAGCCTTAAAAACTACAGAACACAGCTGGAGCAAATGGGAAGATGGCGGAGAAGATACCCACAGCCGAAGCTGTCTCGTTGAAGAGTGCGGTGAAACCGAAGAAGAAACTCACGACTTCGGAAAGTGGGAAACAGACGGAAAAGATAACCACAAAAAGACTTGCTCTGTATGCGAAGGTGTACGTACTGAAGAACACGAATGGGACAATGGAAAGATCATAACAGAGCCTACTTGCGTAAAAGAAGGAACCATACTCTACACCTGCCGGCATTGCCCGGAAAACAAGGAAGAAAGTGTGGCATCTGAGCCTGATAATCATAATTTAGGCAAGTGGGAAAGCAAAGATGCAGATGAACATATACATTTTTGCCTTAACGAAGGCTGCGATTTCTCCGAAACGGAAACGCATAACATTATAAGCGAAGTAGTTCAGGCAGAGACCTGTGATGATGATGGACAGAATCACATATCCTGCGATGTATGCGGATATGAAGATTATACAACACGTCCCGCCCTCGGTCACGAATGGAGTGACTGGGAAGTAGTTGTTGCTCCCACAGAAACAACGGAAGGTACAGAACAGCGTATATGTCAGAATGACAATAGCCATATTGATGAACGTGAAATTCCGGTTCTTGAACATAAGCATAAAATGACGAATATCCCCGGAAAAGCTGCTACCTGTACCGAAGACGGAAATATTTCCTATTACTACTGCGAAGGTTGCAAGGGTGTATTCAGCGATGTGGAAGGAAACAGCAAGCTTAATGAGGAAGATGTAATACTTCCTGCTTTAGACCACGACTGGGATACCTGGAAAGATACCGGCACAAATGCAGTAGCCGATGTTCACTTAAGAAGCTGTAAGCGTGAAGGCTGCGGTGCAACCGAAACAGAAAACCATGAATGGAGTAAATGGACTTCAGAAGGAGGCACTGCTCATAAAAAGACCTGTTCTGTTTGCAAAGGAGAACGCACCGGGGAGCATGCTTTAGATGAAGGCGAGACAGTAAAAGAGGCAACAGTAACAGAAACCGGTATTAAGAAATATACCTGCGTTGATTGCGGATTTGAAAAATCCGAGGTTATTTCAAAAATTGTGTGCGACCACAGCTTTGGTAAATGGATTGCCGATGATGATGCAACACATACACACGTTTGCATAAACGAAAACGGATGCACGGCATATCAGCGTCAGAACCATATGTGGAATGACGGCGAAATAACAAAGGAAGCAACAGAAACTGAAGAAGGCGTAATTACCTATACCTGCCTTGTATGCAGTCACAGCGTGGATGAAGCAATTCCCATGCTTAAGCATAAGCATCGTTTTGGAGCTTGGGAAACAGACGGCGAAAACAGCCATATCCGCTATTGTGAAAACGGCGAAACCTGTACGGCAACAGAAAAGGCGGAGCACAAGGTGAATTCCTGGGCTTACAATGAGGACGGAACACACAGCGGAAAGTGCTCTGTATGTCCTGAAAGCGTAGTTGAAGCTCACAGCTTTGGCGAATGGAAGGAAAGCAGGAACGGTGATTTTGTAAGAAGCTGTAAGTGTGGCGCGAAAGAGACTCTCGAAGTTCAGCAGTCAATCGAAGATGCGGTTATAAATACTACAGCTGCGGAAAACAACGATGCAAATGCAACGCTCAGTGTTGAAAACGGTATGGAATTATTCAACAACGTTCTTACAGAAGAAGAACAGACAACTGTTGCAGGCGGTAATGCTACCGTAAGCGTTTACCTTGAAGTTACAGATGTTCCCGTAAATGAGGTTTCGGAATCCGATAAGGATGCGGTGGAAGCTGTTATCGCAGAAGATAACGATCTTGATGAGACAACAGAAATCGGTATGTATCTTGACATTGAACTCTTCAAAGAGGTTGCTTCTGAGGGTAATGTTACAGAAACTAAGATTACAGAAACCACCGGCAAGGTGGCCATTACCATTGAAATTCCCGAAAACCTTATAAATACGGATAAAACCAAAAAGAGAACCTACAGAATTATCCGTATCCACGAGGATGAAACAGGAAATATTGTGACGGAGGTAATCGAAGGCAAGTTCAACACAAGAGATAATACCTTCTCCTTTGAAACAGATAAATTCTCCACATATGCAGTTGCGTATAACGATAATGATGCTAAAAAGAGTGGCGGCACAGGTGGTGGCGGCGGAGCCATCGAATA
Source organism: Clostridia bacterium (assembly GCA_017536285.1). The sequence goes on along the minus strand of JAFXHP010000031.1, from coordinate 1,489 downwards.
CACCGTTAAGTTTGAAACCAACGGCGGAACAACAATTGCCAAAAAGTATGTTGAAAGAAATGATAAGCTCACAGAGCCGGCAGCTCCTGTAAAGGAAGGCTTTGAATTCAGCGGATGGTATACAGATGAAGAGCTTAAGACAGCATATGACTTTACCGCAAAGGTAACAAAGGATATTACTCTTTATGCTAAGTGGGAAACAAAGCCTGAGTTTAAGGATGTAAAGGAGAACGATTGGTTCTATCCTTATGTATCCTACGTTGTAGAAAATAAGCTTATGGTTGGTATATCGGATGAAGAATTTGCACCGGAAGGCAATCTTACAAGAGCAATGATTGTTACAATTCTCTACCGTGCAGAGGGCGAGCCTGCAACGAACCGTTCAATTCCTTTCTCGGATGTGGATATGGGCGCATACTACGGAAATGCAGTATCCTGGGCAAAGCAGAACGGTATTGTAAACGGCGTAACGGAAAACGAATTTGCACCCGACGAAAATGTTACCCGTGAACAGCTTGCGGCAATTATGTTAAGATACGCTGTATATAAAGGAATGGACGCACTCACAATGGAGGAAAATCTCCACTTTGATGATGCTTCTGAAATTTCCGAATATGCAGTTTCTGCAATGAACTGGGCAGTAGGCAAGGGCTTTATAAAAGAGCGAAGCGAAGGAAAGCTTATGCCTAAGGCTTATGCAACAAGAGCGGAAATAGCAGCATTTGTTGCAGGATACTTAAGTAAACAATAATATAGGCTACAAAAGGCACTCCGACCGGAGTGCCTTTTTGTATATCTGTTAGAGTATGATAAATGCGTCTTCCGGGATTACAATTTTGCCTGCACTTTTATAAAAAGTGCAATATTTTTGCATTTTAAGAAAAAAACCGTAATAATTCCATTGAAAAAAATAAAATAATAGGCTATTATGTAAATTAGCGGAAAGTTGTTATAAAAACACTTTATAATGATAGACAGCTTTTGATTTTTATTGTATTATAAAGAAAAAACGGAGGGATTTTTATGTTTGAATTTAAAAATTACGAATTTAAGGTTCCCGGCGAAATTGTAAAAAAAGTGGATAGCGATGCCGTTCGCTATATAATCGACGGTAAGCCCCTTATGCACAGAGAATTTACTTTGGATGGCGAAAGCGAAATAGAGCTTGACGACTATGTTGTTATGGAATATTCCGCTCCCGACCTTCAGAGATTTTTTATGCTCCGTCAGAACGTGCTTCTCGGCATAACAGACGGGGAGGACGGTAACGAGGTTGAAAAGGGCATCCTTGCCGCAAACGAAATGATGACGGATGGCCTGCTTCACAGAATTATTGCAAAGTGCGAAAAGGGCAAATATAAGAGACTCCGCCTTCGCCTCAGAAGCAAAGCACCCCACGTTGAATTTAATATATATAAGCTTTACACCTGCTCCTATGATGAGCTTCCGAAGAGATTTACAGAAACTTCTGTAGCGGAAGATGGCTTTA
>JAFXHP010000030.1 GCA_017536285.1 Clostridia bacterium | reverse complement strand
AGCTGCTTTGTTTTCACATTGTCCGATGTTATGGTAAGCCCCTTTTCGTTGTCGAAGGAATAGCTCCAGCCGAATTCCTCCTTTGCAAAGCGCCATGTTAGGGGAAAATAAGTCACATCACGGAAGGTTAATAAGGGATATTCTTCGGTCGCATTATCTATAGCTTTTCCGTTTATTTCAATGTTGAAATCACACACCGACACGGGATGTACATTTCCGTTTTCCCACGCCCACTTATAATCGCGATATGCCCCGCCGTGAAAGATATTGCTTTTTTCAATGCTGAGCGTGTTTGTTTCGCTGTTCCACTCTGTCTTAAGTCCTAAAAAGCGACAGTCATAATAGGTCATAGGAAAATAGGTTATGTCCTTATATAAAAGAAGCGGAAACTGACGGAAGGACGAATCCACCGCCCTGCCGTTTAAGGTTACACTAAATTCAGGAATTTTCGCACTTTCCGATGCAAAAACCGGAACTGTCAAAACAAGACTCATCGCCAATATAAGCATTAATATCCTTTTCATAAAACGCCTCCTTTGCAAAAAGCCGCTGAAAAAATCAGCGGCTTTTATTATCTCTTTGCCGCAATTCCGGCATTTTTATTAAAGCTGGCCCTCGATAACCTTTGTAACGCAGGAAAGGGCTTCTGCTGCCTTTGTTACATCCTTACCGCCTGCCTGTGCGCTGTCGGGCTTACCGCCGCCGCCACCGCCTGCGATTGCTGCAACTTCCTTTATAACCTTACCGATGTGAACGCCCTTTGAAACGGCATCCTTACTTGCACCGCCGACAAAGGTAACCTTACCGTCTGTAACAGAAGACAATACAACCGCACAAAGTGCAACCTTGTCCTTTAAGTTGTCAATCATCTCTCTCATCTGCTCAACGGTTGAGCCGTCAACACTTGCTGTGATAACAGATACACCCTTAATATCAACTGCACCGTCTGTGAGATTTGCGCTTCGGCTCTTGGAAATTTCAGCCTGAAGCTTATCATAATCCTTTTTAAGCTCAGCATTCTTTTCAACGAATGCCTTTGTTCTTTCAACAAGTGCACTTTCGGAGGACTTCATAAGTCCTGCAATTTCATTTATAATTGCATTTTTGCTTTCGATGTAAGCCAAAACTCCGCTGCCTGTTACACCTTCAATTCTTCTTACACCTGCTGCAACGCCGCCTTCGGAAATAATCTTGAAGAGGCCTGCCTCATTGGTGTTATCAAGATGTGTACCGCCGCAGAATTCGATGGAATAATCGCCCATCTTTACAACTCTTACAACTTCGCCGTACTTTTCGCCGAAGAGTGCGGTTGCTCCCATCTTTTTGGCTTCTTCAATGGGCATTTCTCTCTTTTCGATTGATAAGCCTTCCAAAATCTTTTCGTTTACCATTGCTTCGACCCTGGAAAGCTCCTCGGCTGTCATTGCTTCAAAGTGAGAGAAGTCAAAACGAAGTCTTTCAGGATCAACATAGGAGCCTGCCTGTGCAACGTGGCTTCCCAAAGCTTCTGTCAATGCCTTCTGAAGAAGATGAGTTGCACTATGGTTTCTTGCGATAGCCATTCTTCTCTTTTTATCAACGATGAGGGAAACCTTGTCGCCCTTTTTGATTTCGCCTGCAGTAACAGTGATTTCGGAGGTGTGCTTGCCGCCGATTTTCTTGCAGTTTGTAACCTCGGCCTTAAAGCCTTCACCCTCTACTATACCGGTATCGCCAATCTGTCCGCCGCTT
>JAFXHP010000029.1 GCA_017536285.1 Clostridia bacterium | reverse complement strand
GTCGGGAAAAAGATTCGGAATATCAACAAAGCAGCCGCCTCCGAACATTCCTCCGACATCGTGAAGACGGGCATAAGGAATCCCCGCTTCCTTAAGGTAATGAAACATTTCGTTGGTAAGTCCCGTTATCGGAGGCTGTCCCACGCCGTGCATCGGCTTTATTTTGCCTGTAATTTTTGTAAAATCCGCCGTTATTTTAGCCACTTTTCATTCCTCCGTTTTTTGTTTTTTCCTGTATAGGCACATTATACTTTTTTTCGTTTATCATGTCAATAGTTTTCGAAACGAAAGTTTTTCCGAAACTAAAAAAATACTCCCAATCACAAGTGATTGGGAGTATCAATATCAGTCGCCTTCCATAATGGGCTCTGTTAATGTGCCTACCATTTCTTTTTTCTCTTTGGGACTTACCTCGAAGATTTCAATTACATTGTCCTTATCTTTAAGAAGTCCTCCGGGTACAAAAAGGGTATACTGAGGTCCAACGCCCCAGAAACGACCGAGGTTGAAGCCGTTAATTACAACAAAGCCTCTCTCCCATGACCTCATATCAAGATAGGTATCAACGCCTGCCTTGGCATCGAAGGTACCCTTATAGAATATGGGATCGTTTTCCTTAAAGTTGAAATCGTCTGCCTTTTTATACTCTACCTTTGAAATATCCTCCATGGGAAGTGAGCGCATCTTCCAACCGTAAAGCTTTGCGGCATCAAACATTACATAACGGGTAATACCCTTTCTGTCGTTGTCGATTTCCTTGGTGGTGTTAAGTCTTGCAATATCCTCAACCAGTATGTCGATATGGGGGCTTCTGCCCTTCATATCAACCATGAGAGACTCTTCCTTTCTTCCGCGGAGCACTTCGCCGATGAAATTTTCATTATCAAACACAACAGCCCGGTCATGGACACCGACAAGGGTAAGACGATAGCTTTCTGCAGTTTCCCAGGTTTCAATGTCTGTTGAATACATTATAAATCCGCGCTGCTGCTTTAAGTATTCCATAGTTCTTACGTTGGGACGCTCAATTTCATTAACAGTTAAATTATCTATATTGTCAAAGAGGCGTGCACATTCCGTAAGCCTGATTTCGGGAGTCTGCACTTCGTAATCGAAGGGAAGAGTTCTGTCCTTCCTTACTTCTTTACCTAAAAATTCATCAAGAGCTTCTCTGCAAAGATAATACTTTTCTGTCGGAAGACCGCCCTCGGAAACAGGAGAATCCTCGTCATAGCTTGTGGTGTGGGCAATAAATCTTACAGGTGTATCGGGGCGGGGCGTAAAGGACTTTCCGATTATTGCACCGGAAGAAAATCCGAAGTTTGTACCGCCCGAGAACATATAGAAGTTTACAAATCCGCGTCCGAGGCATTCCTTAAAGGCATCCACCGCAAGCTTAGGATCTCTCTTATGATAGGGTTCGCCCCAGTAAATAGCACGTCCTGCCCAAAGCTCTCCCACAAAGAATGGAATGTCGGGGAATGCTTTTTCGGTATAGTCTGCAAATCTTGTAGCCTCGCCGTCATAGCCTCTGAAGTTCGAGCCCTTCATTACGTTATCAAGACCGCCGATGTTAAGCATCGCCTGGGAGTTATCTGTGGTGTATAAAGGAACGTCAATTCCACGTTCTCTTAACATATCGTGAAGTGCCTTTAAATAAACCTTATCGTAGCCTGCACCGCCGTATTCATTTTCGATTGCCGCCATTATGATGGGCCCGCCATTGGTAGAAAGATAGGGGCGTACCTTTTGGAGTAATACATCATAGTATTCAGCAACGTGCTTTAAGTACTTTTCGTCACGGCTTCTTATTTCAAGGTCGTCCTCAAATAATAACCAGGGGGGAAGTCCGCCGAATTCACACTCTCCGCAGATATAAGGAGCGGGACGAAGCAACACCTTAAATCCGTATTCCGCCGCCATATCAAGGAAAGCACAGATATCAAGTCTGCCTGTAAAATCAAACTTTCCCTTTTCAGGCTCGTGAAGCATCCAGGGCACATAGGTCTGTATGCAGGTAAGTCCGAAATCCTTTGCCAGCTTAAAATGACGGTGCCACTCTGTGGGGTAGATTCTGAAATACTGAATGTCACCGGATACGACGTAAAACTTTTCGCCGTTTAAGTAAAAACCGTCTTTTTTAATTTCAAGAAGTTCCTTTGTCATATTACCACCGCTTTCTTATAAATTAAGTTTAATAAATTTTGGTCTTTCCGCTCCTGCAGGGCGGTTTGGTGCATGGAAGGTAAAAAGCTCTTCCCCATCCTTTGTCTTAAAGAGCATTCCGTGGCCGCCGTCCTTATCGTATAAAGGCTTATCGAAATGTTTCCACGGCCCTACAATTTTTCCGCTTTCGGAAATTACCTTTCCTACGGCATAGCCACCATCAAAGCCGCACTTTCCGAAGCTTGACCAGAGGCAGATAAGCTCATCCTCCCCCTTTATAATAAAGGGGCCGTCGGTTACATAGGCTTCTTTATCGAAGATATTTCCAACCCAGGGGCCGCTTTTTGCATCAAACATCAAAAATGGCTCGCCCACCGCTTTTTTAAGGTCAGCTGAAAGCTCAACTCCGCAAACAGTTCCGTTTCCTATCTGTGCCCATTCATGGCAGAAAACCATATAAGGAGTGTCGCCTTCAACATAAAGCGTTCCGTCCAGGCACTCCCAATCGGCAGGAGTTATTCTTTCAGAGTGCATTTTATAAGGACCTTCTGCCTTGTCGGAAACCAAAATAAATGTTCCGCGTCTCTCGTTTTCCAGGTGGAAGGTTGCAAACATATAAAACTTTCCGTTATAGAAATGAACCTCCGGTGCCCAGGATTCTTTTTTGCAGAAAAATCCCTCGTAATAGGTAAATGCAGAGATTGGCTCAGAAAAATCCTCAAGATTATCGCTTATGTAACAGTCAAACCCTATCTGGCTATTTTCCCTCTCACCCGCCTGCGAGCCGAAAAGATAATATTTACCTTCGTGAAGCAGTATATATGGATCTCTTATATTTATCTCGTGGAGCTTTATAAAATTTCTCACTTTATAACCTGCGATATTCGCTGATAGTCATTGGTTAAAATTACGTCAACACCCATATCAAGATATTTTTTCGCCTGCTCTGTTTCATCCGCCCAAAAAATCGTGCATCGCATTCCATTCTCGTGGGCTTTATCAATCATTTCCTTATTAAACGCCCAGTTTACAAGCTGAATTTTCTTACAGCCGTATTTTAATCCGCGCTCTACCATTTCTAAAGGTGCATCCCCTCCGCCGCAGCAACGGCATATATCGGGTGCCAGGGTCTGAAGCTGGGAAAGAACCGCATCGTTACCTGTCATAAAGTAAGAGTATTTCGCACAGTCATATTTATTTATAAGGTCGATTATCTTTTTAAGATGCTCTTCGGGCAGAGGATTTACATTGTCCACGCTTTTAATATGAATATTCATAATTACGTGGCAGGCAAACTTTTCAAGAATTTCTTCAAATTTGATTATCTTAAGTCCTTTAAATTTCTCGGAATATTTTATTCCGAAATCGTAGGCTAAAAGTTCTTCATATGTATGGTCATAAACCTTGCCAGTACCATCAGACACCCTGTCAAGATCGGGATCGTGAATCGATACCACTTCCCCGTCCTTTGTGTACCAAAGGTCAAACTCTATCTCTTCGGCACCCAAGGCGATGGCCGCACCAAAGGCAGGCATACTGTTTTCGGGTGCTATAGTGTTAAATCCACGGTGTGCACAGATTCTGGGATATGGCATTAGAGCATCGTGCTTTACGATTGCACTTCCCGCAGGACGGTATTTCCAGGGACGGCGTCCCTTTTCTATATATTCAAAATGAGCCATGTCGGGGTTTCCGAAACCTCCTGGCTTATAATATTTTTCTTCGGGATTGATTTCTACGCACTCCATACCAACCCTGCTTCCCATATTGAGAAGCATTTCTCCCTTCGGTGACACCACCATACTTCCGCCACCGATGGTGCTTTCTTCATTCATGGAAACGGAAGAACGAACCACATAAGCGTTGGTATTATAAGCAAGGAACTTTGACATAATGGAAAGTGCCTCGTGCGTATCGGAACGCTGATGGGAGCATCCTATTATTATATCGGGGCGTGCAAGTGCGATTTTCGCAAACGCCTCATAAAAATAAAAGTCGTAACAGGTTAAAAATGCATAACGTACACCGTCGATTGTGATAATGTCGGTATCGGAAAATTCAAAGGTATAGTCGCTGTCAAGCTTTCTTTCGCTTGTTTCGCCGGGTGTCAAATGCTGCTTGAAATAATATCCTGCAATTTTGCCTTCTCTGTCGAAAGCGTAGGTAGTATTACGGAGACCGGTTTCTACCTCCTTATATGCATTTATAAAAAGTACCGCATTGCATCTTTTTGCAGTTTCTGATGCTTTTTCGATAAGTTTTCTGTTAAATTTTTTATAGCTTTCAAGAGCCATTTCTCTTGTTTTTGCGAAGCAAGGAACGTCGGTGGATTCCGGTAGCACGATTAAATCCATACTTTCGTCACATTTATCCATAGCTTCCATTTCCCATAAAAACATTTCGTCAGATCTTGAATAATCTGTAGGATACAAAGGTTGTATAACGCAAACTTTCATTAAAATCACCCCTGGAATTATTATAGCTTTTGCCCTATTTAATGTCAATGTATCTTTGCCACTTTAATCTTACCATATATAGGGATTTTTTTCAACATGAAAATGTTGCGGTTACAGGACAAAGTTGCGATTTTTCTTTAAAATAGAAATAACCCCTGATCATGCTTCTTTACGCAAGACCAAGGGTTATTTCTGTTCACTCTTGATATCTAACATCTTTTTTAATCCTCGCTTTCTTAATCTGCCCTTTGCTCATTCAATTCTTCCAAAACTACTCACTCTTTCACTTCCCCAACGGGATGGATTTATGTTTTGTCGTTTTGCAAAAGGCGAATTTCCGATAGCTCTCTTAATGAAGGTTTCCTGGCCGATTAACAATCACTTATATATAAAGCGTATCACACCGCCGTGTCTTCAATTCTTCTTAGCAAATTCCTTCTTTACTGTTTATTTTCCTACCAATAAATTAACCAACTTACTTACATTGAATTATTTTTAACCTTCACTATTAAATTGTACCTTCTTAAAAGAGCTTTCTTACTATCTCATTGGACCTTACCTCTCTTTCTTCTTTGTGAGTTCATTATAGCATGAAAAAGTAGCTATTTCAATAGGCAAACTGTTAAAAGTTCACAATTTATTTTTGTATAAAACGGAGAATATGGTAAAACTAAACATATTTTTATTGACAAAGCATATATCTTTGTGTTATGATTAATGTGTTGGGGTGTTTTGGCGGGAGTACAAAAGGACTCCCGTCAGCTTTGTCAGCCGCAGTCTGACAAAATACCGCTTTTGATTTATCAAAAATATAACTCTGCGAATAAAGCAGAATATAACAAAAATCCTGAAACGAAAGTTTCAGGATTTTTATATAACCAATCTTATTCCCAGGTTTTCCATATATCTGGCTGGTAGCCAACCGTTGCAGCTTTACCGTTTCTGACAATAGGTGTTTTGAAAAGCACCGGATTTTCAAGAAGCTTTGCCTCCACATCCGAAGGACGGGTGTATTCTATATACAAATCCGTATAAGCCTTTCCATCCTTATCAATTAAAGCCTCCATGCCACCCACGGCATTTTTAACCGAATTGTATTCGCCCTTACTCATTCCGTATTCAGGAAGGTCAATAAGCTGATATTTTATCCTTCGTTCCTTGAAATATCGTTCCGCTTTTTTAGTATCAAAGCATTTACTTTTTCCGAAAATCTGTATATTCATAAATTACCTCTCTTTAACTTTCCAATGAATTTATAAATCGCATCAGTATCGTCGCCACCTGTGCACGCGTTGCTGTTCCCTGAGGATCAATAAAAGAACCGTTGTAGCCTATTCTGCTTGTGCCCGTTATCAGTCCTTTACTGATTGCCCACTGAAGCGGCACCTTCGCCCATTCACTTACAATGCCTCCATCAGGGAAGGTATTAAGATCTGCCACTCCTTCGGAATCAGCATTAATGACCTTTGCATATCTGTTAAGAACCGCCGCAAGACTTTCTCTTGTAATATTGCCTTCAGGGTCAAATTTCCCGTAGCCTATGCCGTTTACAATACCGTTTTCCGCAGCCCATAAAATTGCTTTTGTATACCACTGACCGTCCGGAACATCAGCAAACATATTCATTGATTTAGGTTCCGGACTTCCGGCATAACGCCACATAGCCGTAACAAGCATTGATCTTTTCATAGGAGCGTCAGGCTCAAATCTGTCGCCTGAAATCCACACATAAAGTCCCTTTACAGACACAAAATCCACCGCATTTTTATACCAGGAGTCGTTTGCAACATCGGAAAACACAGGAGGATTAAGTGCAGGGTCCACATTTCCACAAAGTTTACATATACCATCAACATAGCTATGGCTGAGGCGCGGTATTATCTGTATGCTTGTAAGATATACATTACACTTTGAACATTGCATTCCTTCTGTATTTCCTTCGTTCATACAGGTAGGCTGCTTTTCCGCTATCGTAACCGCCGTATGTCCGTTTTTACACAGTTCGCTGCCACCGCATATATTACACTTTCCGTTTTCGTAATTATGTCCCAAAGCTTTTATACTCTTCTGCTCCAATGTTATTGTCTCGCAGTTCATACATTTTTTACCGTCAGTCAGACCTTTTTCCGTGCAGGTGGCGGCTTTACCTGGCACAAGCACTTCAAGTCCGTGTCCGTCCCCACATCCCGACAAAGTAAGAGTATAATATCCGGCTTGTCCGTAAACGCTGATAAAGTAATATCCCTTCTCCAGCGTAGCACTCTTTATATAAACATTATTTTTTCCGTAGCCTCCACCGCTGAGCACAGTTATATCACGTTCGCTTTTTACCTCAAAGTATAATTTACTGCAGCTTTCATTAAACAATTTTACCTGTAGCGGAGTGCTTTCAAGGAGATGTATACCAAAACAGTCCGTGTCGCTGTCAACGCATAAATCTCTCTGATATTTTTCATTTAATGCGGCAACTGTGGGCTTATCGAAATCATTCGGATCTTCATCCTTCATTATATTAATGGAAAATTCATATTTACCGCTATCTCCACCATAAAAAGCTATATAATAGGTACTTCTGTCTTCAAGCTGACGGCTGAATGAGATGGTATCACTACTATAACTCCATCGTTTAACGGAATCCACTTCATTCCCATCTTCATCGTAAAGTGTTGCTCTTATTTCATAATCTTCCGACCGTTTCATATATATCTCATAATATGCAAGGTCGCTTCCTGTTTTGAACTTTATATAGTCATTATCTCCGGGGGCTTCAAATGATGTTTCATATTTATTATTTAGTTCTATTACTTCAGCTTCTTCCATTATATCAGGATATTCGTCTTTATTCTCTCTTATCTCAAACTCATAATCTCCGCTGCTTTTACCGTAAAAAGCCACATAATAGGTACTTCTGCCTTCAAGCTGGCAGCTGAATGAGATGGTATCACTACTATAACTCCATCGTTCAGCGGAATCCACTTCTTTCCCATCCTCATCGTAAAGTGTTGCTCTTATTTCATAATCTTCCGATCGTTTCATATATATCTCATAATATGCAAGGTCGCTTCCCGTTTTGAACTTTATATAATCATTATCTCCGGAGGCTTCAAATGATGTTTCATATTTTTTATTTAACGACACCTTTGCAGCGTCTTCCATATTATCTGGATATTTGTCTATTTTTTCTGTCACAGAAAACTCATATTCTCCTATTTCCGTACCATAGAATCTGACGAAATAGACACTTTCTGGCTCCAGCTGATAACTTGTCGATAGAGAGAAATTATAACCGGTATCTTTATTTCCTATTTCTTTTCCGTTCTCGTCATAAAGCCAAACTGCCGAATGATCAATATCCTTTCCTTCCAGATTTATCTGATAGTAAGCCAGCTTTTCGCCTGTTTCAAATTTTATATAGTCACTGTCCTTATAACCGTCAAATGACCAAGTGTACTTTTCGTCAAAATCTATTTCTGCGGCCTCCTCCCTGCTCGAACCGCCGATATCATCCTGTAGGGCAAAATCAAATACGTACCCGGTTTCTTTATAGGCTTTAATTGCATAATAATATGTAGAGTTTTTGTTCAGTGTATAAACCCCACTCTTTTTTGAATTTCTATAAACAGAGAACTCTCCAATATCTCGCATCGGAAATTCTCCTGCACCTTTGACATATTCGTACAGGCAAAAGTCAAGAGAGGATCCCTGGATGCTTTCCAGCGAAACATAAAGAAATTTAGGTGCATCATCAGTTTCAAACTTAAACCAGTCCTCATCATCTCCAGATTCTATTGCCGCCGACATATATGCACTCTCCTTTGTTTCTTCAGCGCTATGCCACGAATCAGAGCCCATATCATTCTGTTTCTTTACCGTTATACTGTAGTTACCCTTTGCAAAAACAGAAAACAAACCTAATATCGAGCTCACATACACTTCCATCCTGTATGTTTTTTTAGCTTCAAGCTTGACAGAAATGGTACCGGTATATCCGTCAGATACATTTACACTTCCCAGAAATTTATCATCTCCGTCATAGATATCCATTCTGAGCCTTACAGAGGAATTTAATAAAGAGCCCATCCCGCCTTCACTGGGCTTTTTAACTCTCACGCTTTTGTTTTCAAGGTAGAACTTATAAAACTGTGTAGTATCGGGAGTAAATTCATAATTGTCTATGTCTTTGCTTAAAGCCCACGCACCCGATATATCTATATATCCATTTGTTGTTTCTCCAACACTAAGCTTCGTTGCCGCACTCGATGGAATAACATTCATATTTGGCAGCAGCAGAATCATTATCAGCAATACGCTTATAAACTTTTTTTTCATAAAATCTCCTCCGGACTTTTCTCTATCGTATAATCTATCTTACAAAAAAACTGTCTGCCGAGGCAGACAGTTTTTTTACGTCATTCGCAGTCTTCGCAATCTTCGCAGTCGCAATCGAATTCAATTTCGATTTTCTCACCGCAGTTAGGACAATCTACGGTTGCATCGTCGTTGATTGCATCGAATTCCACATAAACTTCATCGCCGCACTTGGGGCATTCAATGAAAACGCCTTCGTCATCAAAATCATACTCGTCGTCTTCATCATCTAATTCTTCGTCAAGGAAATCTTCAACGTCGGCAAGACACTCATCAACTTCGTCAAGCTGTTCTTTCACGTTCTTTAATTCAGCAGCAGTTTCTTCAAGCATGTCAATAATTGCAGCGAAAAGCTTTCCTTCGTTTGTTTCCTTGCTTAAGTTTATGCCGTCTGCAAGACCTTTAAGATACTGAGCTTTTTCTGTTAATTTGCTCACAGTTATTCCACCTTTCTTTTATGAGGTTTCAATAAAATTTCTTTGTTGAAATTTCACGAGAAAAACCTCTTCGGTTTTTCCTTTTTATCGTCACTCCGCTTCAACGCTCGTGACGATTCCCGCAAAAAATTTCTTTGTTGAAATTTCACGAGAAAAACCTCTTCGGTTTTTCCTTTTTATCGTCACTCCGCTTCAACGCTCGTGACGATTCCCGCAAAAAATTTCTTTGTTGAAATTTCACGAGAAAAACCTGTTCGGTTTTTC
>JAFXHP010000028.1 GCA_017536285.1 Clostridia bacterium | reverse complement strand
TGTCTTGCTCTCTTTATTGCAACTGTAAGCTCTCTCTGGTGCTTTGCACAGGTACCTGTAATTCTTCTGGGAAGAATCTTGGCACGCTCAGATACAAAACGACGAAGCTTTGCAACATCCTTGTAATCTATGAATTCAACCTTATCGGCACAGAACTGGCAGACCTTACGTCTGGGCTTTCTGTTTCTCTGAGGTCTATCATCTCTTTCTCTTTCCATGTCGTTAACCTCCTTTAATTATAAGTTAGAAGGGTAAATCATCATCCATTGCATTAAAGCTATCGGATGAAAAAGACTCCTTCGGTTCTGCGGGTGCCTGTGCGGGAGCTCCGTATGTTGCTCCTCCGAAATCGCCACCTTCGGCATCCCTCTTGTTTTCTACGAAATAGGTGTTGTCTACCATTACTTCCAGAGTTGTTCTTCTCTGTCCGTCCTGCTCCCAGCTTCTGGACTGAAGTGAGCCTTCAACGCATACAAGATTACCTTTTTTGAAGAACTTAGTAATAAATTCCGCAGTGTTTCTCCATGCAACGCAATCAATGAAATCACTTTCATAGCTTCCGTTTGTCTTATAGTTTCTCTGTACGCCGAGACGGAAATTGCAGACAGACACACCCTGAGGAGTGCTCCTCAGCTCGGGGTCTTTCGTAAAACGTCCCATTAATACTACTTTGTTAAGCATTTTCTTTTCTCCTTATGCTTCTTTTCTTACAACGATTGTACGAAGCACGCCTTCTGTAATTCCGTAGATACGTTCAAGTTCCTTCGGAAATTCGGGCTTGGAAGAAAAGTTTACAAGAACATAGTAGCCTTCTGTCTTATAATCGATAGGATAAGCCAGTCTTCTCTTGCCCCAAACTTCAACACTTTCAACTTCACCGTTAGCTGCAATAAGCTCCTGGAACTTATTGGAAAGCTCTTCGATCTTTTCGTCTCCCATGTTTACATCAAGGACAAATATGGTCTCGTACTTATTAATTACTTCTGCCATTCTTTGCACCTCCTCACGGTCTTTGGCGCTTAAAAATAAGCGCAAGGATTTATATTTTTGCTTTTTACAGCCTTATTATTATAGTACAACTTCCATTTAAAGTCAAGCACTTTTTTCCTTTGAAATCAATTCTGTGCATGTTGCCTTTTTAGTTGTCATTTTTTTGTGTATTTTGACACCAAAATAGCGAAAGGATTTTCTTTTTTTGTGCAGAATTTATATTTTATACGTAATTTTATACGTAACAGCAATTTATTTACAAGGAGGCTAACATCTATGGGCATAGCTACAGACAAAATCAGAAACATTGTATTATTATCACATTCACACGCCGGAAAGACCACTTTGGCAGAGGCTCTTTTATACGGTGCAGGTGCAACCGATAAGCTCGGAAAGATTGCTGACGGAAGTACATTACTTGACTTTGATCCTGAAGAAGTTAAGCGTAAGTTCACTATCAATACAATCACATCTCCTTATACATATAAGGATTATAAGATAAACTTAATTGATACTCCCGGTTATTTCGACTTTGCAGGCGAAGTTGCAGAAGGCATAAAAGCTGCTGACGGTGCTTTAATAGTAGTAAGTGCTAAGAGCGGTGTTTCCGTAGGAACAGAGCTTTCTTTCGAACGTGCAAAGAAAGCAGGTCTTCCCGTAATTGTATTCATTAACAAAATGGATGACGAGCATGCAGACTATGCAAAAACACTTTCAGAGCTTAAGGAAAGCTTCGGAGCATGTGTTGCACCCTTCCGTATGCCTATCACAGAAGGCGGCAAGCTTACAGGTTATGTAAACATCATTACAATGAAGGCTTATGCTTATACCGATAAAAGTGATGACGGCGAAATTCCGATTCCCGCAGCAATCGCAAACGAAGTTGCAAGCTGCAGAGACTTTTTATGTGAAGCAGTTGCAGAAACCAGCGATGAACTTATGGAACGTTATTTTGCAGGCGAAGAGTTTACCGAAGAAGAAATGAGAACCGCCCTTAAGAAGGGTGTTAAAGAAGGCAGCGTAGTTCCTGTATATTCCGGAAGTGCAGCCCTTAACATGGGTGTAAGATTCTTGTCCAACGCTTTCGTTAACTACTTCCCCGCTCCCGATGCAGACGAAGTTGTCAAAGGCGTTGACAAGGGTGGCAAGGATGTTGAATTTAAGATTGCATCGGATGCTCCCTTATCTGTTCAGGTATTCAAAACAATCGCCGATCCCTATGTTGGAAAAATGTCTCTCATAAAGGTTTGCTCTGGTACATTAAAGTCCGATATGCCTTTATATAACTCCACAAAGGATGCAAACGAAAAACCCGGCAAGCTTTACACGCTTCTCGGCAAAAAGCAGGTGGAAGTTGCAGAGCTTTCTGCAGGTGACATCGGCGTACTTAACAAGCTGGCGTTTACCACAACAGGTGATACACTCTGCACAACGCAGAATCCCATCATTTTCCCCGCTATTACTTTTGACCGTCCTGTCCTTACCATGGCAATTGTTCCAAAGAGCAAGGGTGACGAAGAAAAGATAAATTCCGGCCTTAGAAGACTTATGGAAGAAGATCCCACCTTCACAGTTGAAAACAGAATTGAAACTCATCAGATGGTAATCTCCGGTATGGGCGAACAGCATCTTGATGTTATCGTAAGTAAATTAAAGGCTAAGTTCGGTGTTGAGGTTACACTCACCACAGCAAAGGTTCCCTACCGTGAAACCATCAGAAAGAAAGTTAAGGTTCAGGGAAGACACAAGAAGCAGTCCGGCGGTCACGGTCAGTTCGGTGATGTATGGATTGAATTTGAACCCGGTGAATCCGAATTCCTTACATTTGAAGAGAAAATTTTCGGCGGTGCAGTTCCCAAGAACTTCTTCCCCGCTGTTGAAAAGGGACTTCAGGAATGTATATTGGAAGGACCTTTGGCAGGCTATCCCGTTGTTAACTTAAAGGCAACACTTGTTGACGGTTCATACCACCCCGTTGACTCTTCAGAAATGTCCTTCAAGATGGCTGCTGCCATTGCCTATAAGGAAGGTATGGCTCAGGCTTCTCCCGTTCTTTTAGAACCCATAGGCAAACTTTTCGTAACCATACCCGATGATTACATCGGTGATGTATACGGTGATATAAACAAGCGTCGTGGAAGAGTAATAGGCTCCAATGCTGCAGAAGCCAAAGGTAAAACCGTCGTTGAAGCAGATGTTCCCATGAGCGAAATGACAGGCTATGCAACAGACCTTCGTTCTATGACTCAGGGCAGAGGCTATTTCACCTTTGATTTCGAAGGTTACGAGCAGGCTCCCGAGAACATCGCACAGAAGGTTATCGCTGAAAGCAAACAGGGCTAATAAATAAGCGGGCTGCAAATGCAACCCGCTTTTAATTTGTCCGTAAGGACATTTGCAGTTTTAGCTTAGGGATTTTTTGACTCAGATAAGCATAAAAAATGCAGGCACAATGTGTCTGCATTTTTTGTGCACTATAAGCGGAAAATAACAAGTCAAAACCGACTTCTTCCTAAGTAGCACCGCCGTTTATTTTATAAATTTTTTATAGCCTTTTCCGTAGCGGAGTGCCTTTGACACTCTGCTTAAAGTGGCGGATGAAATATCCGTCTCCTCTATTACCTGATTGTAGGTTTTTCCTTCGGATAAAAGCTTTGCGGCACGGATTCTCTGTGCCATCTTTTCAATCTCCTGCTTTGTGCATAAATCTTCAAAAAGCTCCATGCACTCTTCATTATTTTTAACTTCAGTAATTACAGAAAAAAGCTCATCAATCATTTCTCCGGTAATTTTATTTTCCTTCAATGAAATCACCTCTAAAAGCTTTCAAGAGACTTATTTAAGAAGGCTCTTGTTTTTTCGCTCTTCGGATGGTCAAACACCTCTTCGGGAGTTCCTACCTCTTCAATAATACCGTCAGCCATAAATATAACCTTGTCGGAAACATTTTTTGCAAATTCCATTTCGTGGGTTACAACAATCATTGTACTGTCAGAATCCTTAAGTCCCTTTATAACCTTAAGCACCTCTCCGGTAAGTTCCGGGTCAAGAGCACTTGTCGGTTCATCAAAGCAAAGAATATCCGGATTCATACAAAGTGCTCTGGCTATGGCAACACGCTGCTGCTGACCGCCTGAAAGCTGGCACGGATAGTTTCCGGTTTTGTCAGAAAGCCCCACTCTGTCAATCAGTGCAAGGGCCTTCCTCTTTATTTCCTCTTCGGTTCCCTTTTTCAGAAGTTTGGGTGCAAGCATTACATTTTCAAGAACATTGTACTGCGGAAAAAGATTGAAGTTCTGAAATACCATTCCGAAACGAAGTCTCTTCTCGCGAAGCTCGGATTCTTTGATGTTTTTCCTGGTTGCTCCGTCGTAAATCTCTTCTCCGTTTATAAGTATGCTTCCTTCTTCCGCAAATTCAAGGAAGTTAAGACATCTCAAAAGTGTGGTTTTACCGCTTCCGGATGAACCTATAATAGATAAAACCTCTCCTTTTTCAAGGGAAAAGCTGATGCCCTTCAAAACCTCGGTTTTTCCGAAGCTCTTTTTAATATTTTTAACTTCAAGCATCTTTTTCACCCCTTATAATAGTCAAGCTTCTTTTCGATAAATCCGAATAAAAGTGTTAAAATTCCGCATACCGCAAGATAAAATGCACCGGAATAGAACAAGGGCCATATAATATGCTCACTGTTCATAAAGCGCTTTGCATTCCAGGTGATTTCATAAATCATAATTGTATTTGCAAGAGCGGTATCCTTAACAAGTGTTAAAAATTCGTTGCTCATAGGAGGGAGAATGTGCTTTATAACCTGCATAAGCACGATTTTGAAAAACACCTGTGTCTTGGTAAGCCCAAGTACCGCACCCGCCTCATACTGTCCCTTGGGGATTGACTCAATGCCTCCGCGGAATATTTCGGAGAAATAGCAGGCGTAGTTGATTACAAATGCAATCATTACCGCCAAAAACAAATCCATTCCTTTTATATCGAACATAAGACCGGGACCGAAGGCAAACACAAAAAGCTGAAGCATCAGAGGTGTTCCTCTGATTATCCATATAAAGGTCTTAACGGGCCACTTTATTATTCCTATCTTGCTCATTGAGCCAAAGGATATTATAAGCCCCAGAGGCAACGCCATAAGGAGTGTGAGACCGAATATTTTAAGAGTTGTTGCCAGGCCTTCAAGAAGGCTCATCGTTACTGTAACAAACATAATATCAATGCCTTTACTTTTATTTTATAACTAAGTAAAAGGCAGATTAACTCTGCCTTTTACCGACTTTATGTAATTAACTATTAAAGAGCAAGGTTAAGAGCGTATTTTTCAGCGAGTGCATCAAGAGTTCCGTCAGCCTTGAGTGCATCGATTGCCGCATCAACTTCAGCTGTAAGAGCAGATTCAAGCTTGAAGCCGATACCGTATTCTTCTGTTGTAAGCTCGATGGAATAGCCGAGCTCTGCAAAGCTTGTTCCTTCAGCTGTCATAGCCTTAGCCATTGTGATATCGATTACGCAAGCATCAGCCTGACCGCCCATAACTGCGAGAAGAGCATCTGTCTGAGCCGCAACGGGTGCATAATTTTCATCTAAGCCTGCATCCTTTATGGCAGCTTCACCTGCAGAACCTGCTTCTGCAGCAAACTTAAGGCCCTTAAGGCTTTCAGCATCTGCATAGTTTTCGATAACATCCTTCTTCATAACAACAACCTGAGCGTTCTTAACGTATGCCTTGGAAACGTCACAGTTCTTCTTAACTTCGTCTGAAATTGTCATACCGTTCCAGATGCAGTCGATCTGACCTGCGTCAAGAGTAACGAACTTTGTATCCCAGTTGATTTCAACGAAATCTGCTTCTACGCCGAGCTTTGCACATACAGCTTCTGCAAACTCTGTGTCAAAGCCTGTGAATACTTCGCCGTCGAAATAGTTCATGGGTTCGTAAATTGTGTAACCGATTGTAAGAACACCGTCTGCAATTTCTTCAATTGCAGCTTCTTCAACTACTTCCTCTGTGGGAGCTTCCTCAGTACAAGCAGCTAAAGCAAAAACCATTACGAGTGCCATTATGAGTGCCAATAATTTTTTCATTTTTATACATCCTTTCTTTTCGGGCAGTAACCCGTCAATGACACCATTATACTTCATCAAGCTAAAGTTGTAAAGTGTTTTTTGCAATTTTTGTGAAATTTTATTAAAAACATAAAAAAACGGCTTGTTTTACAATCCGTTTTCGTCTTATTTCATATGAACATCCATCTGCGGGAAGGGAATTTCGATATTTTCTTCTCTGAACTTCTTTATAATTTCTTCGTTTATTGCGAAATACACATCCCAGTATTCCCCGGCATCGCACCACACACGAAGAGTAAAATTAACCGCGCTGTCTCCGTAGCCTTTAAGTCCCACAAAAGGAGCGGGGTCCTTATCCACATTTTCAAAAGAAAGAGCAATATCTGTAAGTACCTTT
>JAFXHP010000027.1 GCA_017536285.1 Clostridia bacterium | reverse complement strand
TGGCGCTGACGCCTTTGTTATGTGCTCCTGCGATCTTGTGTCAACAAGCTATCAGCTTCTTTGCTCGGTAAGGGAGAGAGTGGAAGGCAAAATTTCTCTTCCTCTTGATAAGATTATTATAGGTGCAATCCACACCCATACCGCTCCTTCCTACGCAAGAAGAAGCGATACCTTCGGCGGAGGACTTCAGTGTCTTAAAAGATTTACTCCCGAAGGCATAAAGTATGAAGAACTTGCAAAAACCGATGCAGAGGATATATTCAGGGATGAAGAGGCACATTCCTACATTGCGGACAAAATTGCCGAAGCGGTAATTGAAGCCTGGAACAAAAAGGATGAGGGAATGTATGCAGAAGCCTTCGGAAGAGCAGCTGTCGGAATGTGCAGAAGAGTTTGCTATGACGACGGAAGCGCAAAGATGTGGGGCGATACCAACAAGGCAAACTTCACAGCCCTTGAAGGCGGAAACGATTCCGGTATTGAAATTTTGTTCACCTATGACAAAAATAAAAAGCTGACAGGCGTTGTTGCAAATGTTGCCTGCCCTGCCCAGGTGCTGGAGCACAGAAATTTCATTTCTGCCGATTACTGGGGCAAGGTAAAGGAATACCTTCGTGCTGAATACGGAAAGGATTTATACGTTCTTGGCCTTATCTCTGCCGCAGGCGACCAGTGCCCCCGTGATATGATAAGATGGGTTGAGCCTGAAACTCCCATAAACGATCCCAACATTGAGCGTGATTATGTAATTGAGAGAACGGCCGATCCTTCAATGTTTGATGTTTCGGGGTGCAAAAAAGTGGCAAGAAGAATTTCCGACGAAATAAAATATGCTTTTGAAGAAGCAAATTCTTACGTTGATGAGGCAACGCTTATCCATAAAACATTTAAGCTTGATATGCCCGTTCGCCGTGTCACAATTGAGGAAAAGGACAAGGCGGAAGAAACAATAAAGAAATTTTTTGAGCAGAATAAAACCGGAACAATCAACTTTAATGATACCGCTAAGCTTCACATTCACGCAGGCACTCTTGCAAGATTTGAAGACCAGGAAACAAAAAATGTTGACGAAATTGAAGTACATATAATCCGTCTCGGAAACATTGCCTTTGCCACAAACCCCTATGAGCTTTTCCTTGATTACGGAAATCAGATGAGGGCGAGAAGCAAGGCAAAGCAGACATTTTTAATTCAGCTGTGCTGTGGCTCCAAGGGCTACCTTCCTACAGAAAAAGCAGAATCGGGAAGCCACTATTCGGCATACGTTTCAAGCGGTGTGTCAGGCCACGTCGGCGGCGATTTGCTTGTAAGAAAAACAGTTAGTGAAATCAACAAAATGTTTGAATAATTTTAGGCAGTCAGAGTTTAGCAAAGAGGTGTTTTGTTTTGGGATTACTTACTCAGCCAAAGGGTGTACGTTTTTCAAATAAATATCTTATTATGTTTTTCCTGCCCATATTTTTTGAACAGCTCATGCTGGCAGGCCTCGGTTTTGCGGACACCTGGATGGTTTCTTCGAAGCTGGGAACAACAGCTCTTGCAGGCGTTGCCCTTGTAAACAGGATTGACAACTTCGCAAAGCAGTTTTTTCTTGCCCTTGCCCAGGGCGGAAGCGTTGTGCTTGCTCAGTACATCGGGGCAAAGGATGAAAAGGATGCACGAGGTGCAATGAAAACCAACATACAGATTGTGGTTGGAATCGGTATTCTCTTTATGCTTTTCATGGTTTTCGGAAAAACACTTTGCATAAACCTCTTTTTCGGAAAAGCTGAAAAGGAAGTAATTGAAGTAAGCTTAAAATATCTTTCCGTTACGGCAATGTCTTATCCCTTTGTGGCACTTTATTATACAGGCTCGTCGCTTCTTCGTGTTATGGGCAAAACCAAAATCACATTTGTAAGCTCTGCCTGCATGATGGGTATAAATCTGGCATTTAAGTATCTTTTTATCTTCCGTATCGGCATGAATGTAGAAGGTGCGGCACTTTCAACACTTATTGCCATGGCGTTAGTTGGCTTTGCACTTCTTATAATGCTTAAATCAAAGAAAAACCCCGTAAGCTTAGAGCATATGATTAAACCTGAGTTTGATCTTAAAATGTCTTTAAGAGTCCTTAAAATTTCCGTTCCCAACGGAATTGAGCAGGGAATGTTTCAGCTTGGTGCATTGATTCTTGCAGGCCTTGTTTCAGGCCTTGGCGAGGATGCCATAAATGCAGACCAGGTGGCAAGAAATATAAGCCCGGTAATTCACGGCATTTCGGCAGGCTTTAACGCACTTATAATGACGGTTGCAGGACAGTTTATGGGTGCAGGGGATATAAATGAAGCGGTAAGGTACAAAAAGCATATTATAAAAATGAATCATCTTTTTGTTTTGCTTTCCGCAATAATTTTCGTTCCGCTATTTAAACCGCTGATATCGTTTTTCAAAGTGGCACCTTCATCGGAAGCCTGGGCACTTCAGATATTGCTTCTTTATACAGTATTCTCCATTTTCTTCTATCCTGAAAGCTTTGCAACAGCATCGGCATTAAGGGGAACAGGGGATACACGCTTTGTAATGATAGCGGCTGCAGGGTCAATGTTTGCATTCAGGGTAGGCCTTGCATACATCCTTGTTAATGCTTTTGATTTAGGAGTATTAAGCATCTGGATTGCAATGGTATCTGACTGGGTTGTAAGGACAGTTATATTTGAGCTTCGGTTTCGCCACGGAAAGTGGAAAAACAATCACGTAATTTAATCAAATAAAAGTTGACTCCGTTTCGTAATTCTTGTATAATGATTACGGAACGGAGGTTTTTTTATGGCTTTTGAAATAATTGATTTTCACACCCATCCCTTTTCGGATGAAAAGAATAATATCTGCTCCCATAAGGAGTTTATCCCGATGGACGAAGCTTTTTCGACGGATGTCTTAAAGGGGCTTGGTATATCTAAAATATGCGGCTCGGTTGTGAGTCGTGATAATGACAAATATGAAACTCTTTTTGATAAAATAAAGGAAAACAATGATGAAGCACTGAAGCTTAAAGAATATTATAAGGGTTTTTACGTTCCGGGCTTTCACATTCATCCCGATTTTCCGGAAGAATCAATTTCGGAAATTAAACGTATGAATAAGGAAGGCGTAAAATTAATAGGCGAGATAATTCCTTATATGGATGGGTGGAAGGACTACGGAGATGATAAGCTTTATGAAATCTTAAATGAGGCAGGAAAGCATAATATGGTTATAAGCTTTCACACTATCCCTGAAAATATTATGGGCATTGAGAAAATGGTGAAAGAACATCCCGACTTAGTCTTCGTTGCGGCACATCCCGGGGAATATCCTACATTGATGCTGCATTTCGACCTTGCAAAAAAATATGATAACTATTATCTTGATTTGTCTGGAACGGGAATAACCCGCTACGGAATGTTAAAACGTGCCATTGATGTATTCTCAGCGGACAGAATCCTTTTCGGAACGGATTATCCTACCTGTAATCCCGCTATGTTTGTTGGCGGAGTAGTAAACGATATGCTTATCAAGGATAGCGACAAGGAAAAGATTTTATCCTTAAATGCAAAAAAACTACTTTCTTTAAATTCCTATTGACAAATAGCTTTTCTGTGCTATAATATATTTATCCAGCCATTGGACAAATTAGAAGGAGAGGAAACGATGGATAACAAGGCATCACAGCAGCTTATAAAAGAAGCAAACTTAAAACTTGTGTTTTCTCTCATACATAAAAACAAAAAAATCTCCCGTGCGGATATAAAAAAAATAACTAACCTTTCAGCAACAACCGTTTCAACGTTGGTTGAGGAATTAATGGCAGAAGGCTTTGTTTCAGAATGCGGAATTAAAAATACAAAAAGCAGCGGAAGAAAAGCCGTTATGCTTAAAGTAAATTCCGACGGTGGTTTTTTCATCGGACTTGATGTTCAGAAAACAAGGATTGAAGCATCTTGCTACGGTCTTGACTTTACGCTTGCTGAAAAAATAGAGCATCCCGTAATAAAGGGAGAAAACCTTGCAATGGGTGTAATGCACGCTGTAGGGAGATTATCCCGGAAAAGAAGAATTCTTGGCATAACAATCGGGCTTCCCGGTGTTATCGACCCTGCTACAAACACGCTTATATCATCAACGGTTATGGCGGCGGAGGATGCAAAGGATATTTACTCCACCTTAAAGGAAGCGTTGCCCGACGTTGATATTTACCTTAAAAACAATTCGGGGCTCATCGCCCTTGCGGAAAAGGAATTCGGCGGTCATGAGCATCCCGAAAACCTGATATCCGTGGATATTGACGACGGTGTAGGTGCAGGAATTTTAATTGACGGTGAAATTTATGACGGAAGCGGAATGGCAGGGGAGTTTGGCCACATCAGTGTTGACTTTAACGGAAAACACTGTAAATGCGGGTCATACGGTTGCCTGGAATTATATTCGAGTATGCCGGCAATTTTAGATGCCACAAAGGTGAAATCTGCCAAGGAAGTAAAAAAACTTTCAGGCGAAAAGGAAAAAGAGGCACTTAAAAAAGCGGCGCATGCCCTTGCATTTGGAATAAATAATATTGTAAATCTGCTTGATCCCGAGCTTATCGTAATCGGCGGCTCGGTAAGGGAGACGGGGGATGCATTTCTTAATCCTGTAAAAGAGTGCTTCTCTGAAATTTCTCTCATAAAAAATAAAAAAATTGTATATTCATCATTAAAGGAAAATCCCGTTGCCTTAGGCGGAGCGAGATACTCCTTTGATAAGCTTTTCAGCATATAAAAAAACCGCAATTGAGGCGAAAACCGCCTCAAGCGGATTTTTTTGGAAATAATTAGTCCAGTCATTGGACTAATCGAATAAGAAAGGGTGTTTTATTATGGCAAAGGAAAAAGAAATAGTTATGAACGGAGCGGGTATTGAGGAAATCGGCTTTCCTATGTGGCCCCAGTTCAACGAAAAGTCCTACGACGAGGTTTTAGAGGTATTAAAGACAGGTAAGGTTAACTACTGGACAGGTAAAAAAGGTATGGAATTTGAAGAAAAGTGGGCAAAGTGGATGGGTGCCAAGATGGCAATCTCCTGCACTAACGGTACTGCTGCTCTTCACATCGCACTTGCGGCATTGAATATCGGCCCCGGTGATGAGGTTATCGTTACATCCTATTCCTTCATTGCATCCTCCTTCGCAGTTCTTCAGGCAGGTGCAATTCCCGTATTTGCTGACGTAACAGACGATCATACATTGGATCCCGAAAGCATCGAAAGCTTAATCACAGAAAGAACAAAGGCAATTTTAGTTGTTCACCTTTATGGTGTTGTTGCTGATATGGGCGGTATTTTAGCTGTTGCAAAGAAGCACAACTTAAAGGTTGTTGAAGATTGTGCACAGTGCTTCGGCGGTGAGTATAACGGCGTTAAGGCAGGACTTATTGGTGACGTTGGATGCTTCTCCTTCTGCCAGAGCAAGCACTTTACCACCGGCGGTGAAGGCGGTATGGTTGTAACAAACGACGAAGAAGTAGGCTGGGAGTGCCGTTCCTTCCGTGACCACGGTTACGACGTAAAGACAAGAATGAATATGCTTGCACTTGAGGAAAAGCTTCCCTATATTCACAGAAGAGTGGGCTTTAACTACAGAATGACGGAAATGCAGTCAGTTATCGGTATCAACGAGCTTGCAAGACTTGATGACTGGAACCTTGCAAGAAGATTCAAGTATGCAAAAATGTACGACGATGCGTTCACAGGCTTAAAGGGAATCAAGAAGCTTCCCGTAAATACAAAGGAAAGAAAGAACGCTTACTGGTGGTATCCCATTTTAGTTGACCTTTCAGTTCTTGACTGCGACGCTCCCCAGATCGTAAAAGAGCTTGGTGCGGCAAAGATTCCCTGCTACGGTATTCAGTGGCCCGAAGCTTATGAAGAAAAGGCATACAGAGAGCACGGAGGCTTCGGCGAAGCTAAGTTCCCCTTCGAGTCCAAGGAATATGCTGATCCTTCTGCTGTTCAGTACGATAAGGTATTCTGCAAGAATGCACACGCTCTTCGTGCACAGACAGTTTGCCTCTTCTTACATCCCTCCTGGGAAGAAATTCACATTGAAAAGTGCATAGAAGGCTTCAAGAAAGTTCTTGCTGCACACACAAAATAAGTCTACCGGAACCTTAAAATACAAAACTTTGAAGGGTTGCGAAAGCAACCCTTCGCCCGAAAGGGTCAATCCTTAAATGAAAGGAAGGAAAGATATGAAAAAAGTTAAATGGGGCGTTATTGCCTGCGGAGGAATTGCAGACAGAAGAACTCTTCCCGGTATGATGCTTTCGGATAAGGCGGAGCTTGTTGCCGTTATGGATACAAGCATAGAAGCCGCAGAAAATTGTAAGGAGAAATACGGGGCAAAATATGCTTTTACAAAGTATGAGGATGTTTTATCCCTCGATGAAATAGATGCAGTTTATATCGCTTCTCCTGTTTTCTTCCATAAGGAGCAGGCAATTGCGGCGGCAAAGGCTAAAAAGCACATTCTGCTTGAAAAGCCCGTTGCATTAACTGTTGCCGATGCCGAAGAAATCAAAAAGGTGTGCGAGGAAAACGGCGTTAAGGTAAGCATCGGCTTCCTTATGCGCTTCCACGGCTATCATCAGAAAATCAAGGAGATTATAGCGGAAGGTAAAATCGGTGAAATCGTTTCAATCCGCGGTCAGTTCACCTGCTGGTATCCCGATATAGAGGGTGCATGGCGTCAGAAGAAGGCAACAAGCGGCGGCGGTGCGCTGGTTGATATGGGTATTCACGTAATCGACCTTATTCACTATATCACAGGACTTAAGGCGGTGGAGGTTGCGGCGTTCAATCAGACACAGACCTTTAATTATGAGGTTGACGATTCATCCAACGTAATTATGAAAATGGATAACGGCTCTGTTGCCTATGTTGATTCCAACTTCAACATTCCCGATGCCGCATCGGTTGCAAAGCTTGAAATTTACGGCACAAAGGGAAGCATCGTTGCTCACGGCACTCTCGCTCAGGCAGAGGTTGGTAACGTTGATATTTTAATAAGCGACGATTCTCTCGCTTATGATGCAAGTCAGGCACGTGGAGAGCTTACACCTGTATCCCTTTCCGATGTGCCCCTTGGTAATATGTACACCAAGGAAATCGACGGTCTTTGCGATGCAATAACGGAAGGAACTCTTCCTCCCGTATCAATCGAAAGTGCAATTTACGACCAGAAGATTATAGAAGCGGCATATAAATC
>JAFXHP010000026.1 GCA_017536285.1 Clostridia bacterium | reverse complement strand
ATCAAGAAGCTTATCGCATTCAGAGACAACCCCTCTGACGAAAGCTGGATTGAAAAGAAATAATTAAAGCGATATAAAATAAAAAGGAGGCGCACTTAATTGAGAAGTCTTATCGATATACTGGATTTGACGACAGAGGAAATTGATTCACTTATTGCTACGGCAGAAGACATTATAGAAAATCCTTCAAAATATTCCGAAAAGTGCAAGGGCAAAAAGCTTGCCACGCTGTTTTTTGAGCCCTCGACAAGAACGAGATTAAGCTTTGAAGCGGCAATGATGGAGCTTGGCGGAAATGTACTCGGCTTTTCCGAGGCACAGAGTTCATCGGCATCAAAGGGCGAAAGCGTTGCCGATACGGCAAAGGTTATAAGCTGTTATGCAGACATTATCGCAATGCGCCATCCTAAAGAGGGTGCACCGCTGGTTGCGGCAAACAATGCCTCGATTCCCGTCATAAATGCAGGTGACGGCGGTCACAACCATCCGACGCAGACTTTGGCCGACCTTCTTACAATAAGTAAGGAAAAGGGAAGACTTAATAATCTTACCGTTGGCTTTTGCGGTGATTTAAAGTTTGGAAGAACGGTACATTCTTTAATAAATGCACTTTCAAGATATGAGGGAATAAAAATCGTCCTTATATCGCCCGAGGAGCTTAAGCTTCCAAGCTATGTTAAAAAGGATGTACTTCAGAAAAAGGGCATCGAATATGTACAGACAACAAATCTTGAAGAGGTAATGCCCGACCTTGACATATTATATATGACAAGAGTGCAGAAGGAAAGATTCTTCAACGAGGAAGACTATCTAAGACTTAAGGACAGCTATATTTTGGTCCCCGATAAGCTTAAAAATGCAAAGAAGGATTTGTGCATACTTCATCCTCTTCCGAGAGTAAACGAAATTGCGGTTGCAATTGATGATGATCCCAGAGCATGTTATTTCAAGCAGGTACTTTATGCAAAATATATAAGAATGGCTCTTATCTTAATGCTTCTTGAGGAGGCGGAAAAATGAATATAGATTCCATTAATAACGGTCTTGTAATAGACCACATAACTTCAGGCAGAGGAATGAGACTTTTTGAGCTTTTAGAGCTTGACAACCTTGACTGCTCCGTTGCAATTATAAAAAATGTGGCAAGCAAAAAGCTCGGTAAAAAGGACATAATAAAGATTGATGCCGATATCGATGTTAACCTTGATGTTATAGGCTATGTTGACCCGGGTGTTACGGTTAACATAATAAAGGGCGGCGTTTTAGTTGAAAAGAAAACTATCGCAACACCCGAAACCCTTAAGAACGTTATTAAGTGCAAAAACCCCAGATGCATAACAAGCGTTGAGCAGGAGCTTGACCACATCTTTAAGCTTACCGACAAAGAAGAAAACGTATATCGCTGTATCTACTGCGAAACTAAAGCACAGTAAAGGAGAATGAAAATGGCTACTTTTATAAACGAACCTTCACATACTTTTAACGAATATCTTTTAATCCCCGGCTATTCGGGAAGCGACTGCATTCCCGCTAATGTAAGCCTTAAAACACCCCTTGTAAAATATAAAAAGGGGGAAGAACCGGCAATCACAATGAATATCCCTATGGTTTCTGCAATAATGCAGTCCGTATCGGGAGACAGACTTGCTGTTGCACTTGCGACAGAAGGCGGAGTATCCTTTATCTACGGTTCTCAGACAATTGAGGACGAGGCTGCAATGGTAAAGCGCGCTAAAAACCATAAGGCAGGCTTTGTAAAGAGCGATTCTAACATTTCTCCCGAAGGCACACTTGCAGAGGTTGTTGCATTAAAGGAAAAGACAGGACACTCCACCGTTGCTGTTACAGAGGACGGAACACCCGAAGGTAAGCTTGTGGGTATTGTAACAGGCAGAGACTACCGCGTAAGCCGTATGGATCCTGCTACAAAGGTTAAAGATTTTATGACTCCCTTTGATAAGCTCATAGTTGCAAAGGAAGGCACAACCTTAAAAGTTGCAAACGATATTATCTGGGATAATAAGCTTAATTCCCTTCCCATAATTGACGATGAAGGAAGACTTTGCTATTTCGTATTCCGTAAGGATTATGATACACATAAGCAGAACCCCAACGAGCTTCTTGATGCATCAAAGCGTTATGTTGTAGGTGCAGGTATCAACACAAGAGACTATGCCGAAAGAGTTCCCGCGTTGGTTGAAGCAGGTGCTGACGTTTTATGTATCGACTCATCCGAAGGGTTTTCCGAATGGCAGAAGCTTACAATCGAATGGATAAGAGCAAAATACGGCGACAGCGTAAAGGTTGGTGCAGGTAACGTAGTTGATGCAGACGGCTTCAGATTTTTGGCTGACTGCGGTGCTGACTTTATCAAGGTTGGTATCGGCGGAGGATCCATCTGCATAACAAGAGAAACAAAGGGTATCGGCCGTGGTCAGGCAACAGCATTAATTGAGGTTTGCAAGGCGAGAGACGAATACTTCAAGGAAAAGGGAGTATACATTCCTGTATGCTCTGACGGCGGTATCGTATATGACCATCACATCACACTTGCTCTTGCAATGGGTGCAGATTTTGTAATGCTGGGAAGATATTTCGCACGTTTTGACGAAAGCCCTTCAAACAGAGTAAGCATCGGCGGAACATATTATAAGGAATACTGGGGCGAAGGATCTGCCCGTGCAAGAAACTGGCAGAGATATGACCTGGGCGGAGATAAAAAGCTTTCCTTTGAAGAGGGCGTTGATTCCTACGTTCCTTATGCAGGAAGCTTAAAGGACAATGTGGCACTTTCCTTAAGCAAGGTTAAGTCCACAATGTGTAACTGCGGAGCACTTACAATTCCCGAGCTTCAGCAAAAGGCAAAGCTTACACTTGTAAGCTCCACAAGTATTATTGAAGGCGGCGCACACGACGTTATTCAGAAGGAAGCAAGTCAGCCTGTAAAATAAGGTAATTTAAATGCGTGTGTCTTGACATAAATGGCTTTTTATGCTAAAATTATTATGTATAAAAGGTTTCTGCGACTGACGGATTGGGTGGGTTACCACCGGGGAGCAGAAATTACTTAAGAGCCGACCGTCTGGGCACACTCTCCCATAGGGGATAGTGTGCCCAGTTTGCGTTTTTTTAAGGAAAAACACAGGAAATGAGGTAGAAAAAATGAAAAAAGTTGGAATTATAATGGGAAGCGATTCAGACCTTCCTATCGT
>JAFXHP010000025.1 GCA_017536285.1 Clostridia bacterium | reverse complement strand
CAACCACCTTCCCGAGGACGTTAAATGTGCAATTAAGTCCTGCCGTGCATGTGAGGACGGCGAAATTGCAAAGGGCGTTCTTGATGATATTATTGAAAACTTTGAAATTGCAGACAGTGAGGATGTTCCCGTTTGTCAGGATACCGGAATGGCTTGTGTATTCCTTGAAATCGGTCAGGATGTGCATCTTACAGGCGGCGACCTTACAGACGCCGTAAACGAAGGTGTAAGACGCGGTTATGACAAAGGCTATTTAAGAAAGTCCGTTGTGGCTGATCCTGTAAGACGCGGCAACACCGGCGATAACACACCCGCAATGCTCTACACGGAAATCGTTCCCGGTGAGAACGTTAAAATCACTCTTGGTCCCAAGGGCTTCGGAAGCGAAAATATGAGTATGATAAGAATGTTCAAGCCCTCTGCAGGTCTCCAGGGAATAAAGGACTTTATATTGGAGGTTGTTGAAACAGCAGGCCCCAATCCCTGCCCTCCCATGGTGGTAGGCGTTGGCATCGGCGGAACATTTGATAAGTGTGCTCTTCTTGCAAAGAAGGCTCTTATGAGAAGTTTGGATTCCGAAAATCCCGATCCTTTCTATGCTGACCTTGAAAAGGAAATGCTCGAAAAAATCAATCAGCTCGGAATCGGTCCCCAGGGCTTTGGCGGAAAGACAACTGCAATCGGTCTTAACATCGAAACTCTTCCCACACATATCGCAGGTATGCCCTGTGCAGTAAATATCAACTGTCACGTAACACGTCATAAGTCGGAGGTGATATAATGGAAAAGCATATTAATCTTCCTTTAACAAGCGAGCTTGCAAGAACACTTAAGGCAGGCGACAAGGTTTATTTAACCGGTGAAATTTATACCTCCCGTGATGCGGGACATAAGAGAATGTGCGAAACATTAGCAAAGGGTGAAGCACTTCCCTTTGATCCGAAAGATGCTACCATTTATTACGTTGGCCCCACTCCAGCAAAGCCGGGTAAGGTTATAGGCTCTGCCGGACCCACAACCAGCGGAAGAATGGATGCATACGCTCCCACAATGATGAGCGTTGGTGCTAGGGGCATGATAGGTAAGGGTGCACGTCTTCCTGAAGTAGTTGAAGCAATGAAAAAGTACGACGGCGTATATTTTGGTGCCATCGGCGGTGCAGGTGCACTTCTTGCCAAGTGCATCAAAAAGTGTGAGCTTATTGCTTATGAAGACCTTGGTGCAGAAGCACTCCGTAAGCTTTATGTAGAGGATATGCCCCTTGTTGTAATAATCGACTCTGAGGGTAATAACCTTTATGAAGAAGGCAGAAAGAACTATCTTGAATCTAAATAATAAAAAATCCGCAGTGCTTTTGCACTGCGGATTTTTTTATTTTATCAATACTTTTTCATCAAAGTCCACGGTGATTTTCGTGGGGGCTTTTATTACGCCTTCCAGCATCTTTTCTGCTAAAAAGTCTTCAACCTTTGTCTGAATTGCACGTCTTAAGGGGCGGGCACCGTAGGTTGCATCAAAGCCTTCCTTTGCAATCATGGAAACGAGATTGTCGGTAAACTCAACATCTATTTCCATTGCCTTCATTCTCTTTTTAACGCTTTCAAGCATAAGTGCGGCAATTTCCTTTATTTCCGGCTCCGTAAGCTTATGGAAAACTATTATTTCATCAATTCGGTTAAGAAATTCGGGGCGGAACTCTTTTTTTAGCTCGGACAAAACGCCTTCCTTAATCTTTTCATAATCGGCATCGGCATTATTGTCCGAAAAGCCTATGGACTTTGCTGTGTCTGTGATTTTTCTTGCACCGATGTTTGATGTCATTATGATAACCGTGTTTCTGAAATCAACCTTTCTGCCCTGGGAATCGGTTAAAATACCGTCGTCCAAAATCTGGAGCATAATGTTGAATACATCGGGATGTGCCTTTTCAATTTCGTCGAAAAGAATAACGGAATAGGGCTTTCTTCTTATCTTTTCCGTAAGCTGACCGCCCTCTTCAAAGCCAACATAGCCGGGAGGGGAGCCAACAAGCTTTGATACCGAGTGCTTTTCCATATACTCTGACATATCAATTCTTATCATGGCATCCTCGTCTGCAAACATAGCCTCGGCAAGTGCCTTTGAAAGCTCTGTCTTACCCACACCGGTGGGGCCTAAGAAGATGAATGAACCGATGGGACGTTTGGGGTCCTTTAGTCCCATTCTGCCACGCCTTATGGCACGGGATACTGCACTTACTGCATCGTGCTGTCCGATGACTCTGCCGTGAAGGGTTTCTTCAAGCTTTAATAGCCTTTTTGCATCGTCCTCGCCAAGTCTGCTTACGGGAATTTTCGTCCAGTCGGAGAGAATTGATGCGATATGCTCGTCGGTGATAACTGTGTGACGTTCGGTGTTTTTCTTATTCCACTCGTCCTTTTTAAGGCGGAGATTTTCAGAAAGCTCCTTTTCCTTGTCACGAAGGAGTGCGGCGTTTTCAAATTCCTGGGAAGCTATTGCCGCATCCTTTTCCTTTTTGACTTCTAAAAGCTCTTCTTCAATTGCCTTAAGCTCATCGGGAGGTGTTAAGGTAATCATCCTTGCCTTGGAGCAGGCTTCGTCGATCAAGTCAATGGCTTTATCGGGAAGGAAACGGTCTGAAATATATCTTGCGGAAAGCTTTGCCGCGGCATTAATCGCCTCGGGAGTGATTTCTACGTTATGGTGGGCTTCGTACTTATCCTTTAATCCCTTAAGGATTTCTATTGTCTCTTCAACCGAGGGCTCACCCACGGTTACCGGCTGGAAACGACGCTCAAGTGCCGCATCCTTTTCGATATATTTTCTGTACTCATTTATGGTGGTTGCACCGATTAACTGAAACTCCCCACGGGCGAGGGAGGGTTTTAATATGTTGGATGCATCAATCGCACCCTCTGCTGCACCTGCTCCGATGATGGTGTGAATTTCGTCAATAAACAAAACCACATTTCCGCTTTTTATAATTTCATCAACGGCGGTTTTAAGCCTTTCTTCAAATTCACCTCTGTATTTTGCACCTGCAAGCATTGAGGATAAATCCAAAGTAAACAGGCTTTTTCCACGGAGATTTTCGGGGACATTGCCCTCTGCAATCATCTGTGCAAGGCCTTCGGCTATGGCGGTTTTACCAACGCCGGGTTCCCCGATTAAGCAGGGGTTATTCTTGCTTCTGCGGGATAAAATCTGAATAACTCGGTTAATTTCATCGTCTCTGCCTATAACCGGGTCGAACTTTCCTTCCTTTGCCTGTTTTGTAAGGTCCCTGCCAAACTGGCTCAACGTGGGAGTTTTGCTTTTTTTCACATTACCGTGAGCATCACCGTTTTTAGGAGACGCAGCAGTTTCGTTTCCGCCTACTAAAAAGTTCAGTATGTCATTATATGCATTTCTCGGAAGGCCCATAGCGGCAAGGATCCGAAGGGCAACATTCTGCCCTTCACGGAATAAGGCAAGTAATATATGCTCTGTATCGATATAGCCGGAGCCTAAGTTTCCTGCCTCCATAAAGCTTATTTCAAGAATCCTCTTGGTTCTGGGGGTGTATTCCGTAACAGCCTTGGCTTCGCCGGGGATTTCTAAAATTTCGGAAATTTTATCAATTACGGCATTTTGGGTTACACCCTTGCTTGTAAGATAGCGATATGCCGAGCCTGCTTCTTCGTCAAGCAGGCCTAAAAGAAGATGCTCACTTCCCACAAAGCCTGTGCCCATTTTTTCGGCAAAGTCCTGTGCCGCGGATAAAACATGCTTGGCTTTTTCTGTAAATCTGTCTTCAAAAGATGCCATTTAAATCATCCTTTCATAAAATTTCTTTTGCTAAATCAGCTCGTCTTAAATCTCGTTTTAGAGGATCTGAAAGTCCTTCCTCAAAAATAAGGCAGGCGGGCGAGCCTTTAACAAGCATTTGGGAAATGCTTTTATAGTCCGAATCGGTTATGCTGAGAGCTTTACCAAGTCTTAAATCGGAAAGGTAACCTATTGCTTCCTCGCTTGTTAATGAATAGGAATTTTTAAGTATGCCGTATGCTCTCATAACACGGTTTTTAATTTCTGTTTCGTTTGCCTTTAATATATCATCTCTTAGCTTTGTCTCGATTGATACTATCTGGTCAATTACGGAATTTACCTTGGTTAATATTTCTTCGTCCGTCATTCCCAGGGTAACCTGATTTGAAAGCTGGTATAAACAACCTCTTGCCTCTGTGCCTTCACCGTACATTCCTCTTATGGTAAGACCAAGCTTACCCACGGAATTAAGCATCTGACCAATTCTTTTTGTCATTGTGAGGGCGGGAAGGTGGAGCATGGCAGAAATTCTTAAACCGCTTCCAAGGTTTGTGGGGCAGGCTGTAAGATAGCCTAAGTTTTCATCTTTCGCAAAGCCGAACCTTCCGTCAAGAAGCTTTTCAAAATCCGATGCGGTTTTAAGTGCCTCCTTTGTCTGATAGCCGGGAAGAATAACCTGAAGCCTTAAGTGATCCTCCTCCATAAGCATTATGGAAACAGTTTCGTCTTTGTTAAGCAAAACTGCGGAGGGGAGTGGATTTTTCACCATATCACGGCTGATTAAATGCTTTTCAAAAAGTGTTAAGAGTGCTTCTCTTGAAACTTCGTTTGATTTGGTAAGAGAAAATTCCTCCTTAAAGGAAGCATTGGAATTAAAAAATGTATCGCTTATTTCGCCTATTAAGCGGTTCGCCTCGTCGCTTGTCATTTTCGAAGGAAATTTATAGCTTGATAAATTTCTTGCAAAGCGACAGCGTGTGCTTACAACAACTTCGCTTTTGGGCCCGTTTTCATTGTACCAGCTCATAATTAAGCCTCCTCCTTAAGTGTGCGGATTTCGTCTCTTATCTTTGCCGCCTTTTCATATTCTTCCGCTTCAATTGCCTTTTTCAGGGATAACTGAAGCTTTGCTATTTTTTCGTCGGTGGTTTCTTCCTTTTTGATTTCCTCAGGCATAATGTGCTTTGATGTTCCCTGCGTTCTTAAAAGCATGGACTCAATTACGGAAGCAAAGGTTTCATAGCATTTTGAGCAGCCTGCAATACCGGTTTTCTTAAATTCGGGCAATGTGGTTTTGCAGCTCTTGCAGATAAGCCCTGTTTCGTTTTTCTCCTTTTTGGGAGAAAACATATTGAAAATGTCAAAATCGGTAAATTCAGCAGAAAGCTTTTCTTCTCTTGCACATTTCTCGCAAAGGTGATATTCTGTCACCTTGCCGTTAATAACCTCTGTGTAATGCATTGTTGCCTGATTGTGCTTGCATCTTTCACATAACATAAAAATCAGTCCTTTCAGATTAAGTTGATAAGTATATTTTTCATTGCCGCACTTCTTATTTCGTTTTTTATGGGTGCGGGAAAGGGGAGAATGTTATCGGAAAGGGAGGCTAAAATGATTTTTGCTTCCCGCTCCGTTATTTTATTATACCCCAGTAAATTGGAAACT
>JAFXHP010000024.1 GCA_017536285.1 Clostridia bacterium | reverse complement strand
GCATTTCCCGATGCGGTAAGTTTTCCAACGTTTTTTATTCCCATCAGGTCAAAATAGCCTTTAAGCTCATTTGCCATTCCGTAAAGAGTTCCCAAAACGAGATTTCCCGGGGTAAAGTTAAAGTCGCTTATATCCGCTACGCTTCCCCTTAATTCGGGATTTTCCCTTGTTCCGCAAAAAAGGGGCAAAACTTTAAGCACTTCTCCTTTTTCATAGGCTTTTTGGGCAAGTGCGTTCATTGTTTCATACTGTTTTTCATTTATCCCTAATGCCTTTGCATATTCCGAAAAGAAATTTTCAAGGATGGCATATGCCTTTCCACCACAAAGTGCAGAGCCGCAAAGAAGATATTTTCCGAACAAGTAGGGGCGGACTTCAAGCCCCTTTTCCGCATTTATATAGTCATCCGTCACCACGGAAATCTGACTTCCCGTTCCGAAGTTGATAAGTGCGCCTTCGTTATCTTCTGCACTTCCGAAAAAGCTTGCCTGATTGTCTCCTATAGCAACGCTTACGGGGATGCCATTAAAATATCCCGCCACAGTATCTTCCGAAATTTCGGGAAGTGCAAGAGGGGAAAGTTCAAGTGCATTTATCGCCTTTTCCAAAAAGCAGTTTTTCTTAACATCAAAAAGCCCGAAGGATGCGGCAAAGGACGGGTGAATGATTGGCGTTTTTCTTTTCGTCAGTGCCATTACCAAAGCATCCGCAATTGAGCAGAAGGTGTATGAGCCCTCATCCTCAATGCCGCTTATTTTATTGTAGAAAAGAGTGGCAAAGCCATAGCCTGAGTTTACGCTTTCGCCCGTTCTTTCCTTTATTTCGTCGCAGTAGGTTTTGCTTTCAAAAAACGCTCTGTTCCCTCTTTTATCCTGCCAGCTGTAAAGGGGTGATACTATTTCGCCCGACCTTGAAAGATACACCACTCCATGCATCTGCCCTGTTACGCCGATTGCTTTGATATCGGGAATTTTTTCCGTAAGCTCATTTGCCAGAGAAAGGGTTATTTCAATTATCTTTTTTGCATCAAACTCAGCAAAGTCACAGTCCGTTTTCATTTTCGAGCTGTTCGGAAGCGTCCTTGTACAAATGACTTTTCTCAAAGCGGAGTCATAAACCACCGCACTTATATTTGTGCTTCCTATATCTATACCTAAAAGAGCCGACATCATAGTGCCCCCTTTTTCTTATAACAAAAAAAGAATACCATATCTTAAGGCTTTTGTCAATAAAACGGGGTACGGAAAGGTTTACCATCGTGCTTATTTCCGTAGCTGTGGTGTTGGCGTTTTCCGAGAGAATTTTAAGTATTTTTTTATCTGTTATATCCATTTTATCAGCTCCTTATCGGATTTAAATAAATTTTAGCATATCGCAATAATTATTTCAACGAACAGCACATAAAAAGAGCAGAACTTAACCAAAATCGCAATTCGGTTAAATTCTGCTCGGAGTTTTTAGTTTTTATTCTTTGATGAGCATGTTTTCAATAAATATCCCATACCCTCTTGTTGGATCATTCACAAATACATAGGTAAAGTGATGATACCTACACCCAAAAAGTCCTCACACTCAACTGTATAAAGCGAAAAAAGCCTATATTTCGGTAGATTTGAGAGCGAATTGACCTGTTCAGTTCGCTCTCTT
>JAFXHP010000023.1 GCA_017536285.1 Clostridia bacterium | reverse complement strand
TCTTTCAATCCGCGAGGATTATATAAAGGGAATGGACAGAATAAAGGCAGAACACGTTGACCTTCATATAGGTAATCATATGGGCGATAATCACGCTCCCGAAAAATATGAAAAGCTTATGGCGGGAGACAAATATGCATTCATAAATCCTGATGACTGGGCAATTTCAATAGAAGAAGGCAAAAAGCGTCTTTACGATTTAATTGAAAAGGAAGAAGCGAAATGACATATTCTGAATATTTATTAAAAATAAAGGATAAAAACGTCGGTTTTCTCGGCATAGGCAGAAGCAATATGCCCCTTATAAGAATGCTTGCAAAGGAAGGCGTTTCCGTAACCGTACGTGACGGAAAGGTGTCCGGAAGCTTTGGAGATATGGAAAATGAGCTTTTAAGTCTCGGTGTTAACGTGATAACCGGCGAGGACTATCTTAAAAACCTTGCCGTTCACGATGTAATTTACAAAACTCCCGGTATAAGAGGGGATAAACCCGAAATTCTGGAAGCCGTTTCCCTCGGCACTGTTCTTACAAGCGAAATGGAACTTTTCTTTGAGCTTTGCCCCTGCAAAATTTTTGCCGTGACAGGCTCCGACGGAAAGACAACAACTACGACTCTTATATATAAAATTTTGACTCAGGCGGGATACACATGTCATCTTGGAGGAAATATAGGAAGACCTTTAATCGGAGACATTGAAAAAATAAAGCCGAATGATTTTGCGGTGGTGGAGCTTTCAAGCTTTCAGCTTTTCAATATGAAAAAATCTGCGGACATTGCTGTTATCACCAATATATCAGAAAACCATCTGGACTGGCATAAAGACTATGAAGAATATATTGAGGCAAAGAAAAATATATTCATCCATCAGGAAACGGATGACCTTGTGGTATTAAATGAAGATAATTTCTATACGCGGGAAATGAAGGATGATGCAGACGGAACCGTAAGAACCTTTTCTCTGGAAAAGGATGCGGATGTATGCCTTAAGGACGGGGTTATTTACTCAGGCGGTATTGAAATTATGAAAGCATCAGATATTAAAATCCCCGGCATTCATAATGTAGCTAATTATATGACGGCAATCTGTGCAACACGAGATTATGTTTCTCCCGAAGATATTGTGAATGTGGCGACGACCTTTGGCGGAGTTATGCACAGAAATGAGCTTGTTCGTGAAGTGGAAGGCGTTTTCTACTACAACGATTCTATCGCATCAAGTCCCACCAGAGCAATGGCGACATTGTCCTCCTTTGATGAAAAGGTAATTCTCATTGCCGGCGGCCGCAATAAAGGGCTTAATTACCAGCCACTTGGCCCTGTGATTGCTGAAAAAGTCAAGCACCTTGTTTTGGTTGGAGAAACCAGCGATGATATAGAGGCGGCGGCAAAAAATGCAGGATTTTATTCAATTGAAAAAACTACAGATTTTGCCGAAGCTGTTATGATGGCAAAGAGAGCGGCAAAGCCGGGGGACAAGGTGGTGCTTTCACCTGCGTCCACGAGCTTTGATAAGTTCCGTGATTTTGAAGAGCGCGGAAATACTTTCAAGGAAATAGTTAATTCGCTTTGAGGTGAGAAAATGGATTTGCTCAGAAAGCTTACAAGTGTCCGAGGCGTATCGG
Source organism: Clostridia bacterium (assembly GCA_017536285.1). Next base: position 5,384 of record JAFXHP010000023.1, on the reverse strand, counting down.
GGCATGAAAGTGCGGCAGGAGAGGTGTTTAAAGAGCTTTTATCTAAATACACCAAAGATATAAAAACCGATGCGTTGGGAAATATAACAGGAAAAATCTCCTCCGGAATTAAAAACGCAAAAAAACTTTTAATAGAGGCTCACATTGACGAACTGGGACTTATGATAACAGGGGTAGAAGAACGCGGATTTTTGACCTTTACACCCATCGGAGGAACAGATATGAAAATTCTTCCGGGATGTGAGGTTACCGTTCACGGGAAAAAGGATATTTACGGCGTTATTGGTGCAAAGCCTCCACATCTTATAAAAGACGGAGAAGATAAGGGGCTTAACATAGATATTATGGCAATTGATACTGGGATTTTCGACATAAAGGATTTTGTTTCCGTGGGGGATATTGCAACCTATAATGCAGGGTTTACACCTCTTTCCGGAGACTATGCGGCAGACCGTGCATTTGACGACAGAGCGGGACTTGCTGTGTTGCTTAAGGCGTTGTCGATGATTGAAAAGCCTAAAATGGATGTATATGTGTCAGCTACTGTGGGAGAGGAACTTGGAACACGTGGGGCAAGGTGTGTCGCATGGAATGTGAATCCCGATTATTCAATTTCTGTGGATGTAACGTTCGGAACTTCTGAAGGAAGCAGCGAGCAGAGCTTTGAGCTTTCAAAAGGACCTACGGTTTGCATCAGTCCCAGCTTGTCCTTGGATTTTACGAAACAGCTTATGAAGCTTGCCGGGGAAAAGGAAATTTTATATCAGACAGAAACCGAAGGGGGAAATACCGGCACTAACGCCTGGGCGGTGGCAAAAAATGCCGAAAACTGCCGATGTGCCTTGGTATCTATACCCATAAGATATATGCACTCGACCTGTGAAGTGATAAATATAAAGGACATAGAAAGTGCTGCAAAATTAATTGCTGCATTCTGCGAGGAGGGCGAGCTTGATGCTTAAATTACTTACTGAAACAGACGGAGTATCAGGTTTCTGCTCGCCCATCAGAAAGGTGATACTGGATAACATTTCCGCAGGCGAAGTAACGGTTGATGCCCTGGGTAACATCATCGTATATAAAAAAGGAAAGTCTCAGGGAAAAAAGGTAATGTACTGTGCCCATATGGATGAGGTGGGATTTATGGTTACCGGTATAACTGATAAAGGATATATAAAATTCACAAGCTGCGGAGGAATCGACCCGCGTGTTATTGTTTCAAAGCGTGTGAGAATTGGAGAAAACAAGATTCCCGGCGTTATTGCAACAAAAGCCGTACATTTGCAAAATGCCGATGAACGAAAAAAAGCAGCTGAAGAGAAAGGCCTTTCTGTAGATATTGGAGCATCCGATAAAGAGGAGGCAGAAAAGCTTGTGGCAATAGGAGACTATATTGCCTTTGATACAGACTTTTCGTACTTTGGCGATGACTCTATGAAGGGCAAGGCGTTGGATGACAGAGTCGGATGTGCCTGCCTTCTTAAAATGCTGGAAAAAGACTATCCTTATGATTTTTACGGCGTTTTTTCCACCTGTGAGGAAATAGGCGGAATCGGTGCAAGAGCGGCAGCTTCTAAAATAAGGCCGGATATGGCACTTGTTCTGGAAGGGACAACGGCATCCGATGTGTACGGATGCGAGGAAAGGGATTTTGTTACAAAACTCGGAAACGGCGTATGTATCCCTGTTCGTGACAGAAGCATGATAGCGAATCGCAAAATGGTGGAATTTTTGAAAAAATGTGCCTTTGAAGCAAATGTGAAATGGCAATATAAGTATGCGGCGACAGGCGGTACAGACGGTGGAGCAATTCATATAACCGGAGAAGGCATACCAACAGCGATATTGGCACTTCCATGCCGATATATTCATTCACCTGTCAGTGTGGCAAGCGTCAGCGACTACGAGGCGATGGTGAAACTTTCCGTAACTTTTGCGGAGAGAGCAATGGAAATATTATAATGGGAGGAACTTTTTATGGAGCTACTTAAAAAACTTTGCGAAGCCTTTGGCCCTTCGGGATGCGAAACTGAAATTTCGGCCGTTATCGAAGAGGAGATGAGGCCTTATGCAGATGAAATATATTCTGATAACTTAGGAAACCTTATTTGCCATAAAAAGGGCACCGGCAAAAAGATAATGTATGCCGCTCATATGGACGAAATAGGACTTATGGTCACGTTTATTGAAAAGACCGGTTACCTTCGCTGTGCACAAATCGGATACCTTCCGCCACATCTTTCGCTAAACCGTTTTGTAAAGTTTGAAAACGGCACTGTTGGAGTTGTGGCATATGAAAAGGAACATGAGGCAAATCTCCGTCAGGAAAAAGTGTTTATAGATATCGGAGCGAAGTCAAGAGAAGAAGCAGAAGAAAAGGTTTCTGTGGGTGATACCTGCAGCGTAATGTCTCACTTTACCGTAATGGGTGATAAGGTTGCGTCAAAAACTCTTGATAACAGAGCGTCATGCTATGCATTAATCCGTGCGGCAAAGGAAATTAAAACAGATAATGACATTTATTATGTATTTACAACCCAGGAGGAGGTAGGCCTTCGGGGAGCCGGCCCTGCTGCATTTAAAATAGAACCCGATTATGCGATATGTATTGATGTGACGATGAATGGGGATACTCCGGAATGCAACAAAAATTCCCTGTGTCTTGGTGGTGGTACGGCAATTAAGGTTATGGATCACTCAGTAATTACTGGGATTGAAGTAAGAAATAAGTTAATTTCCCTTGCGAAAGAAAATGGTATAGCTTATCAGATGGAAGTAATAACCGGAGGCGGCACCGATGCGGGAGCGATACATACCGTAAAGGGTGGTGTGTTGACGGGGGCTGTTTCGATTCCTGTGAGATACATTCATTCAGCAACGGAAATGGCGGATATAAATGACATTGAAAACACGGTTAAACTTATAAAGGCTTTCGGAGAAGCGACATTATAAATGTATGTAAAGGAGAAATAAAATGGATTATGTAGCACGTGCCATTACGATGGATGGTTTTGTGAGGATATATGCGGCAAACACCACAGAGCTTGTAAATGAAGCTGCCAAAATTCACGGGTGCAGTGCAACTGCGGCAGCGGCTCTTGGAAGAACACTCACTGCAACAGCAATGATTGGTGCAATGATAAAGGATGAAGATACTTCTGTTACCGTTCAGGTGGACGGTGGCGGCTCAATTGGCAAAATATGCACGGTTACAGACGGAAGTGCTTTTGTAAGAGGGTATTGCACCAACCCAATGGCAGACCTTCCCACAAAGGCAAACGGTCATCTTGATGTGGGAGGAATTGTGGGAACAGACGGATATCTCGGTATAATAAAGGACTATGGAATGAAGGAACCTTATGTGGGACATGTGGAGCTTGTATCGGGAGAAATAGCCGAGGATTTTACAAAATATTTCGCAGAGAGTGAGCAGACTCCTTCTGCCGTAGGACTTGGTGTACTTGTTGATAAGGATTTGTCCATAAAAAGTGCCGGAGGATATATAATACAGCTTCTCCCGGGTGCGACAGAAGAACATATTGAGGACATTGAAAAGTCACTTAAAGCATTCGGAAGCGTTACAGAGGCAATAGAAAAGGGCATGACTCCGGAAGAGATAGCTGAAAGCCTCATGAGTGACCACAGCATGTTCTTTTATGACAATGTGGAAACCGGCTATTTTTGCCCATGCTCTGAAGAAAGAATGGAAAGAGCATTAATTGCCATAGGAAAGAAAGACCTCAAAGAAATAATAGATACCGATGGACATGCTGAACTTAAATGCCATTTTTGCAGACGTAACTTTGACTTTTCAAAGGAGCAGCTTCTTGAAATATTAAATAAAGCACAACAGTAATTCTTTACCGGGATTTGACAGAACCTTGAAAAACAGGTATTATGTAAATCAAGAGGTGATTTGTATGAAAAAATTACTTACCTTTATCGGAGCGTTTACTTTGACTTTTATGATGTTTGTTTTACCTTCGGAAGCGATAAGGATAACAAACAGTCCTGTATCTATGACAATGGCTGCAGAAAGCAAAGAAGTGGTATTTACCATTAACGATGTGGAGATATATCCTTCGCTGTACTATGCTGAAGACGGAAACTGTGCAAAGAAGCTTGAAATATGGATAACCGAAAACCGTATTGCGGAAAACCCCGAGTTTTTAATCTATTGTTACGATAAGGACGGCAATCATATAGATTCAGAGTATATCACGATGAAATATGATAACAGATATTCTCAGTATTGCGGATACGTTTATGCCGACGTAAACACTGCCAGCATTGAAATTCAACCCGCAAAGCCGGGAAGCTGGTTTAATTCTTATTATTATTGCCGCTATGAAGGAATATCTGCAGATGACGGCAGAAAACTTGCTGTGCTTGACTTGCTTGTTCCCGATTACGAAGCTGTAGGATGGCACGGTGATGTTAATCTTTACGCACTTGACGGAAGGGAACTTAAGGTTGCGTACTGCGATGTGGCCGCCTACAAAGCCGTGGGGTGGTATGAATGGGAAGATATCAAGATGATAGAGTTCAGAGACTACTTCGGTAAGGGGATTAACGACTGGGATTATGAGGGAATTCTTGAAAAAGTGGATACATTAAAAACTATCATTAAAAATCCGTCTTATTTGCAGGAGTTGTCGGAAGCTCAGTGCAAAGCTATGGATAAGTGGAGAGTGGAGCTTAATGCTCCGATGGCCCTGGTTGACTATCATGTTTTGTATAATGAGAAGGACGGCAAAGAATATCTGGCCATTGAACTTCGTAATGTTTCCTATGGAACGATTTTATCATACAAAGCCGGATTCGTATGCCACGATAACGCAGGGACTATGATAAAAGAAGAAAATATATATTCTTCTGAAAGTACCGAACTTAATCCCGGAGAAAAGAAGATATTTTATTTTCAGTTGGATAATTACAATACGGATTATATCAGCAATTTTACCGTCAGAAGTGTCGTATTTAGTGACGGAACTTCCTGGAACGGTTAAAAATACAGGTGCGGTTTTTCCGTACCTGTATTTTTAAAAAATGCTATGATAGAATTTTTATAAAAAACTTAAAAAAATGCTTGACAAAAGTGTGGGCATGTGTTATTATATTCAAGCACACCAAGTGGTTACAGAGGCGAAAAACTTAATAAAAAACTTTTTTTCGAAAAAATGAAAAAAAGTTCTTGACAAACGGTTCTGATTATGGTATAATAAATTCTGTTGTTGAAAAAGAAATGGGAGCATAGCTCAGTTGGGAGAGCATCTGCCTTACAAGCAGAGGGTCATAGGTTCGAGCCCTATTGTTCCCACCATTTTTTTGGCCTGGTAGTTCAGCTGGTTAGAACGCTAGCCTGTCACGCTAGAGGTCGTGGG
>JAFXHP010000022.1 GCA_017536285.1 Clostridia bacterium | reverse complement strand
TGACACCGCCTTTATCCCCACATCGGAGCAGGAAAGCCGTATAATTACAATGCATGTTAAAATTGACGAGAAAAATGCTGTCGGCAAAACTTACCCGGGATGCATTTTCGGAGACTATCCCTGGACACATCCTCTTGGCGGCGCGGGACTTTTCTCATCCCTGCACGACTATTCAGCCTTTGCAAAAATGCTTTTGGCAGAAGGTGAGACTGAAGACGGAAAGGCCCTTGTTTCAAAGGAAACCTTACGCCTTATGAAAACGCCGTTGGTTCCCCGTGATGTTATGCCGCAAAACGCGTACAGCTGGGGCCTTGGTGTCCGTGTAATTACAAATCCTGATTACCAGATTCTTCCCGTGGGTACTTTCGGATGGTCGGGTGCATACGGCCCCCACTTCTGGATTGACCCTGAAAACGAAGTATGTGCCGTATTTATGAAAAACTCCCAGTTTGACGGCGGAGCGGGCAATAAATCGGCGGTCAGATTTGAACAGGCAGTATTTGATTCATTTAGGCCGACGGGAGCCTAACCCAATAAGGCTTAAAAACATAAATTTTGCGTAATACTGCAGAAAATACTGCAAATATACGCCAGTATTATTTTTGTATTTTCTTTGACTTCCATCAAAATTTAAGAGTTTTAAGCTCTTCGACCTATGAGTAAAAATCTATACCCATCGAGGGTAAGATTTTTGCTCAAAAATTCCTACGAGTGTCGGCGTTTTGCAAAAACGCCTATACTCTACGGGAATTTTTATCGCATAAACGCAGGAAAATTTTATATAATTGAAATGCGGAGGGCGAAGTCAGGCCGGCGCCTTACGAGGCCGACAAATTTTAAGAATAAAAATTTAACAAGTTTAAGGCTTATAGGGTTTGACTCCCATCGGCCTAAGGAGTAATTATGAGTATATTAAACGCAGAAAACATAAGCCACAGCTTTGGCGGAAGGCAGATTTTAGAGGATGCAAGCTTCCGCCTGCTTAAGGGCGAACATATCGGACTAATCGGTGCCAACGGCGAAGGAAAGTCCACCTTTCTTAAAATAATAACAGGCGAGCTTACCCCCGAGGAGGGTAAGGTTGAGTGGTGCCGTCACATAACCTACGGCTATTTAGACCAGTATTCCACACTGGAGAAGGGCAAAACCATTATGGACATACTCCGGGGTGCCTTTTCCCACCTTTCCGACCTGGAAGCTGAAATGATTGCCATATATGACAAAATGGCGGACGTTTCCGACGATGAAATGGCAAATCTTATGGAGGAGGTCGGCACAATTCAGGAAATCCTGGACTCCTCCGGCTATTACACCATTGACACAAAAATCGTCGAGTACGCCAACGGCCTCGGCTTGTCGGAAATAGGCCTCGACAAGGATGTAACGGAGCTTTCCGGCGGACAGCGTGCAAAGGTTTTGCTTGCCAAGGTGCTTCTTGAAAACCCCATGATTTTAATTTTGGACGAGCCCACAAACTTCCTTGATGAAAATCATATAAATTGGCTTACAGACTTTTTGCAGAACTACGAAAACGCATTTATCTTAGTGTCCCACGATATGCCCTTCCTGACTAAGGTTACAAACGTAATCTATCACCTTGAAAACACGGTTTTGACAAGATACAAGGGCACATACGATGACTTTTTAAGAATGTACGACTTGAAGAAGCAGCAGGTTGAGCAGGCATTTAAGAAACAGCAGAAGAAAATTGCCGACCTTGAGGACTTTGTTGCAAGAAACAAGGCACGAGCCGCAACCGCAACATTGGCACGTTCAAGGCAGAGAGAGCTTGACAAGATGGAGAAAATTACCATTGCTCCCGAAAAGATTCGCCCCACCTTCTCCTTTAAGACTGACCGTACACCCGGCAAGGTGGTAATTTCCGCAAAGGATCTTGTCATAGGCTATGACTCTCCCCTTTCCAAAAAGATTGACATTGAGATTGAGCGAAACAAAAAAATCGCCATAAAAGGCGTTAACGGTCTCGGAAAATCCACACTTTTAAGAACATTACTTAAGCTTATCCCTCCCATCGAGGGTGATATTCAGCACGACCAGTTTATAAACGTGGGCTATTTTGAGCAGGAGGAAATTGCCTCCGACAAAACCGCCCTTGCCGAATTCTGGGACACCTTCCCCTCCCTTACCAACGCCGAGGCGAGAGCCGCCCTTGCAAAGTGCGGTCTTACCACCGACCATATCACAAGCCAGATGAAGGTGTTGTCGGGCGGTGAAAACGCCAAGGTACGCCTTTGTAAAATTATGCAGAGCCCTGCAAATATTTTAGTATTGGACGAGCCGACAAACCACCTTGACATTATGGCAAAGGAAGAGCTTTCAAAGGCTATAAAAGAATTTAAGGGAACAGTTTTACTTGTATGCCACGAAGCGGATTTTTATCAGGGTATCGTGGACGAGGTTTGGGACGTTTCCTCCTGGAGCACAAAGATAGTTTAAGAAAACAGGTGCTATAACAAATTATAGCAATTTTGAACCTTCCTGTAATGCGAAACAAGCTTCGTCATCCAACATTGAAACTGACAAAACTTACGTCCCCTGCGGCTATTCCGACGAAAATGTTGTAGGCGGAATTCAATTAAGGCTTAATGAACTCGGCTACACAGATGTTGACATCACAGGAACCTTTGACGCAAGTACCGAAGCTGCTATAAAGGAGTTTCAGGAAGAGCGAGAGCTTCCGGTAACAGGTGTTCTTGACGATGCGACCAAAGCCGAGATGGGCTTTTCCGATGATTATTCCGTTTCCAGAAAAGGTAAAAACGCAACACCCTGGCACGCGCCATATTCTCCGCCATTTAATATGGAGGACTATAAGCGAGAACAGGAAAGGCTAAAGAGAGAAAAAGAAGAAGCCTTAAAAGCAAAAAAAGATGAGGAAGAAAACGAGAGTTACCCTTTCTCTTTTTTAGCAACTCTCATTGCCGGTTTTCTTTATAACCATGGAGGGGCACAACCCTTTTCTCAAGAGTCAGATATAATTTACGATGAATATCAAAAAAATATAGAAAATGATTTGAACGAATTATCCGAACGACATGGCGAACAAATAATTCACAATTATATGGGGGTATAAAATCTCAAAATCCGTAAAGGAGGAATATCAAAATGCAGTTACTTATAATCCTTGTTTCAAATGCATTACTCGGCCTAGTAGGTTATTTGTTGAATACATCCGGTGCGTCTGCAACTACCATAACAATAATTTCTATCCTTATCTCATTGTTTTTTATTACAGAGGGCTTTTTCTTCTATAAAGTCAGAAAAAGGCATCTGTTATTGCTGCCGGCCCTTTCAATCCTGGCTTATATCATCGATTCCTATTTTCTTATTTACTTGCTGAAATATGATGTTTTAGGAATATTTCAGAGATTATTATATGGCGGTGTGCACATATACTCGCTTTCTTCAATGCCCCTTTTTTATTCCGATAATTATATTCTCTTAAGAATTATTAACAATATCTTTTTATTTACGCCCTGGCTTCTCATATTGCTCGGAGTAACTTTGGGCAAAAAGGTAAACAAAGAAAAGTACTTACGACATCTTGAAGAAAAAAATTATAAGCCTTTGAGCAATGTGTCAAGAATTGTCTTAACCTTTCTTCCCCTTTTTCTGTTTATATCATCTTGGCTGATACTCATCTTTACAGAGCCGTTTTTTGAAGAAAGTCACACCGCATATAATCTTTGTTTGTTTGCTGCTAACCTTATTATTTTTACGCTTTTAATTCAACCTGTATATATTCCGATTTTAAACCGTTCTGTAATCGGCAAAAAGCAAACAAGGATATTATCTGTTTCTGCATTATTTTCTATGGAGTTTATATTACTTCTGCTTTTATTTGCAGAACATAACTTTTACTATTTCCTTACCATTATCATTGGAGTTGCCCTTGTCCGTACTATTCTGTTTGCAATAACCTATCTTATTATATTTTTAGTACAAAAACAGAAGCAGGCATAAAGAAATTCCATGAGAAAAAAGGGCTTCCGGTAACGGGCGTTCTTGATGATGAAACAAAGAAAGCCATGGGTTTTTCCGACGATTATTCCGTTTCCAGAAAAGATGAAAACGCAACACCCTGGCACGCTCCATATTCTCCGCCATTTAATATGGAGGACTATAAGCGAGAACAGGAAAGGCTAAAGAGAGAAAAAGAGGCTAAAAAATATTACGAAGATTACAAAAACAAAGAAGCGGTAGCTAAATTTTTAGGTTGGCTATTCACAGGTTTTGGAAGCCTTAAAGACGCCGCACCATCCGGAGCTGATTTAGCCGAAGAAAATAAAACTCCCGAAACCCAATCCGATTATCTATTGCAAGGCGGTAATGCTATCGATAATGCCAACTATCCTTATCCTGTTGACGGTTATAATTAATAAGAAGGATGTAATTAGAAATGAAAAAATTAGTATTTGCACGTTTTATAATCTATGTTGTATGGCTTATACCCGTAATCCTCACACTACTATTACTGACACTATTCGATCAGAAGTATTGGTTAGACACAGAAGCTTTCTATTCTCTTACAGTTCGTCTGTCAATAGCCTTAGTTTCTGTATTATATTTTTTTATGGGGAAAAAGTATTATGATGTAAATCTCAAAAAGCTTTTACTTATTTTTTCTATCTGGTCAATAATAATATCTTCTGCAGTGCTTCTTACCCGTCAACCTCTGCTCCTATTACTAAGCGGTGCTCTTTATTGTTATACCAACTTCATCCCGGTGATGTTTCCAGTGACATCTCCTGCACTGTGTCTTATACTTGGATTTGCTTTTGAGATGATTATCCTTATGAGCGGAATAATATACGGCAGACTTTCCAACAAATACAGCAATCGTCCATTTTTCACTTATTATAAAATATCTTCTCTGTTATTGTGGATTCTCTCTATGCTCTTTTTCTACTCAATAACTCTTATTTTCTTAAAAATCCCCTATACAGTACTTAAACAAAACATCGCACTTGAATCAGGACGTATAATTTCAGGTGCTCTTTGTTGCCTTTGGTACTTTTTTGCCGGAATAAAAACCTCAAAGGGCAATTTATTGAAAACCCTTTCAGCCATTTCTCTATGGAACGTACTTGCTGTAATATTAAGATTTGTAAGCACCTCCTTTATCCCCCTTTATCTCAGCGGAGGCTATATATCCATTTTGAGCACTGTATCAGTGTTTACCGACTCAAAGCCCATAATTTATCTATCAGCTTTTGCAGTAGAACTCGCCTTAATTTCATCAGGTGTACTTTTTGGACGGCATTTTGATAAAAAGAAAGCACCGTCCTTCAAAAATGATGAAGAAAAAGCATCAGAATAATTTATAACCGGAGATAAATATGTTAAAAATACTTTCTTTACACTTAGGACTCGGAATAATATCTGTGATAATAAATTATCTTTTAGTACCAAATCCCGCAAGATGGGTGCTTTGCGTCTTATTCAGCATTTTATATTTTATTGCGGGAGTTTTCAGTACTAAAAAAACAGCCCTTGCAGCTGCACCGATTACATCCCTTCTTCCCTTTTTATCAAGATTAATACAGATTATTCTTGGCAGTATTATGTTCTCACATAAAATTATATCAGACCTTACTGTTATCCCCTATGGCGGAGCCTATGCTTTTACTTTAGCAACAGTTGACCTGCTTTATACAGGTCACGCTTTTTGGGCGTGGTTCATCAGAATTTTGGGTTATTTATCCCCCGGCATTTTAATTTTAGTCGGTTACTTGTTAAAAAAGCTTCTCGCAACAAAAAGTGAAACTTCTGCTATGTAAAGAAAATCCAATAATACTCTTGGCTTCCGGTAACAGGTGTTCTTGACGATGTGACCAAAGCCGAGATGGGCTTTTCCGATGATTATTCCGTTTCCAGAAAAGGTGAAAACGCAACACCCTGGCTCGCTCCATATTCTCCGCCATTTAATATGGAGGACTATAAGCGAGAACAGGAAAGGCTAAAGAGAGAAAAAGAGGAAGCTAAAAAGGCATCGGAAGAGGAAGAAAACTATTCTCCTTGGGCATGGCTGCTAAACTTACCTTTATATTTGCTATCACTTTTACTTGGCGAAGATGCCGTCAGCGGTATGAACCCCGGAACAGAGGTGGCAGAAGATCCTTTACAAGAAGAGGATTTATGGAAAAACGGCACTATGAATGATTATAATAATTAGTATTAATTAAAAAGAGGGATAGATGTGAAAAAGCTTATTATATGGAGATTACTGATACTTCCAATCGGTTTCGCGGTAGAATGTGCGGCAGCGACCTTTGCCGTATATATTTTAAAAATAACTTCAAAAACAGGGCTTATTGTAGGTGCTGCAGCAGGAATACTAGCCGCAGCTGTTTTATACTTTCTTGCAGGATTTAAAAATCACAAAGCAAGTATCCCGAAAATATCCCTGTGGTATTTTTTATGGACTGTTACAGTTCTTGTGTTTGCTTCATTTTTTAATTCTCCCATTTTAGGCCCAGTTGCAGGCGGATATATTTTATTTTCTCAAATAAACTATTTTCTGCCGACAGGTGCAGAAATTTTATGTTCCGCTTTAGCATTTATTTTGGAAATTTTCTTTTTAGCCTCAGGTGTACTTTTTGGACGGCATCTTGATAAAAAGAAAGCCAAAATAGTTTAAGGAGAATTATCATGAAACAAAATGAAGTTTTCGCTTCCGCCCTGTGGCTTGGAAGCAACGATGATAATACCGATGCCTTTTACATACTCCGAGGAAAATTTTCTGTTTCAGAGGTGAAAAAGGCGACTTTACGCGTTTTAGGACTTGGCTTTTTCCATTGCTACATAAACGGACGCCGGGTGGGTGATGATTTATTTTTACCCCTTACAACGGACTATGAGCCCCGAAAAAACTTTCCGTCAGGCGAAATCTTATCGGGACACAGAATTTATGTCCCCGAATATGACATTAC
>JAFXHP010000021.1 GCA_017536285.1 Clostridia bacterium | reverse complement strand
TGAAAGTTTTTGCTTGGATTTTAGTATGTTCTTTGCCAACTGTTTTATTTGTTTTCTTAATTACTCATTCGTTTCTTTTTAATCTAAATACTAATCCGTTTTTCTTTAATGGACTGATTGGCGAGTGTATATTATGGGGATTTCAGCTTAATCCAATCTACCTTTCGATAATTAATTACCGCTTTATACGAAAGAAAAATGCCTTTTTTATATGGCTTTTTCTTGTTCTTTTGCAAACCCCGTGGTATTTTCCCCTTATATTCAGAGAAAACAACGAATGGCTTGCCATACCGATACTTGTCAGCTACATAGGGCATTATCAGATAATCGGCATAACAATATGCTTCGGCATAGCCTGTATTATAAAATATATAGTACATAGACATAAGCAGATGCTTAAGGCTTCTTTTGTTGATGAAGCGGGCAAAAATGAATAAAGAACGAAAGGGAAGCACAAGCTTTCTTTTACTGCAATCGTCAATTATAAAAAACCACGCAGCTTAGAATGAACTGCGTGGTTTTTTCTGTTTTATTATTGGGCAAGGCCATAGGTTATAAGTGTGCAGGACACTCCGTTTGCATCCGAAATAAAGAAGCGGTAAAGGTAACCCTGTTCAAGACCGTCGGGTATAAATAAACTCATGGTTCCGTCATTGTTTCTGGCAATTAAGCCTTCTCCCACAGTAGCGGTTATTGCTTTTGCGTGTTCATCATTAAAGGGAGCGTCAGCTCCGGGAACAGTTGCACGTCTAAAACTAAGGGTGTATGTATCGCAGCCTGTATCCTTGAACCTTATTTCGCAAAAATCATAAGACAATGCCGTGGGAGCCGAAGGATAAATCGATGCGGGGAACAAAAATTCAGGAGTAACTACGGTATCGTTTTCTTCCGGTAGTTCTGCTTCCGCAACTTTTGTTGCATCCTCGGGATTTTCGGATTGCGGAGCAGTTTCTTCGGGGGTAGTGCCTGCTTCTTCCGTCGGAACTTCTTTTTCTGCAGGCTTTACAAAAGAGGGGTTGTGATACTGTGCCGAACGGAAATCATATTCCGAAATATATCCCGATGTGGTTCCCTTGTGGCCGTAAACGGTAACATATAAACTTCCGCCTGAGGTTTTTTCGATTTTCAAATTGAGCATTGATTTATTAGAGGGGTTTACTGCGTTAAAGGAGCCGTCCTCCTTCTTTTCGGTAACCAGAACGAAGTGACGGTTTCCGGTGCGGTTGGGGTTTGTGGCCGCAGTAAAGTAAATTATTACGGGGCTGTATGAGCCGTCGCCGTTTATGTAGCGGTCAAATGAGGCGAAAAAGTCATAGGTTTCTCCGCCTGTTGCTTCCGGAACGTCATTTAATACTGTGGAGAAAGGATTTCCCCATGTATACCCCTTGGAAATCCAGTAGTTACCAAGGTCAAGAGGTGTCTTGTTAATGCCGATGGCGGATAACGCCATGGAAACAGCTGCTGTTCCGCATTCATTGTGTGCCCAGGGCGAAAATCTTCCCCAGTAGTTTTGATAGTAAACATCGCTGGAGCGAATCTGCGAAACGTAGCGGACAACACCCGGAGTTACTGTTTCGGAATAGTTATAGTCCACAGTAACCGCAGCATTGATGCTGACAGAAAGTATTAAAATGATTGCACTGACCAGGCATAAAAGGCGTTTTTTCATCGTCTCAAATCCTTTCGGAAATCAATCTCTTTTGTGAATTTTGTCATTTTCTTAGAAAATTCAGCTACTATTATATCATTTTGTCAAAAAAGTGTCAACTTTAAAATGGTTAACGGTGCTAATTAAATTGTCATCACGGATTGACTTTTGAAAAAAGTATGTTATAATAAAGGAAGGTGGCGCAGTATTCTAGTCAGTACATGCTGTTCTGAAGGCGGTCGTAAAAAGCCGCTTAAGGGCACATCGATGAAGTTCCTGGTGCTTGCTTCCGATGCCGGTCGGGGGTGTGTGCTGGGAGTTAAGGGTTGAGGGCGGACCGCAATGGCATGCGGCGCATGACCCTCCTCCCGTGGAGACTTTACTTTGTGGTTAATGCGGACACAATTTAGCTACGGGTAAGGATTAAACCTGCCATGCAGTGCTTATTGTGCTGTGGGTAGCGTAGCCTGCCTTGAGTGGGTATGCAGGATAGCGGACAGACAACACTCTCTTGGCCGAGAGAGTGAGGTTATAGCTTCTTGAAAGCCTATCTGCAAAAGAGGATAGGAACGGCGTTTGTGCTGTGAAGGAAAACTTCTAGACTGTACCTTTCGTGGTGCAAGAGGGATTGTAGTGCGGACTTAGTGGCAATTCGGTATTGTTTAAGGCGACTTGACGGGCCTGGATTTAAAGGGAAACCGCTTCCATCGGCGACGGGGAAGGATCAGGGCGGGAAATCCGACCGAACCTATGCCGCAAAATTTACTTCTTGCATTGCCACCACAATTTTTTGATTTTGGAGTGTGATTTTTTTGGATACTGTCCGAAGTAGTAAGCCTGACCCTCAGGAAAAGGCTAACAAGCAGAAAAGAAAATACTTAAAATGGGCCTTTATGAGTATGGGCATTACATTTTCGCTTTCAGTACTTATAAATATAGTTTCGGAGGTTTCCATAAAGGGCTCTCCGGCAGGAATTGCACTTTGCGTTTTGCTTGCAATCATTTTAATAGGCGTTCTTTTTGATATTGTGGGAACTGCGGTAACAGCGGCGGAAGAAGCTCCCTTTCATTCAATGGCATCCAGAAAAGTAAAGGGTGCGGCAAAGGGTATAGTTCTTTTGCGTAATGCTGAGCGTGTTTCAAATATCTGCAATGACGTAATAGGGGACATCTGCGGTATCGTTTCGGGTTCCACAACAGCTGTTATTGTGGGAATGCTATTTCAAAAGGGAACGGATTTTGCCTTTTGGGGAGGAATTCTGGTAACAGCCTGCGTTGCATCCTTAACCGTTGGCGGAAAGGCCTTCGGCAAAGGAATTGCCATTTCCAAGAGCAACGACATCGTATTTATGGTTGCTAAAGCACTTTCTGTTTTTGAGAAGGATGCGAAAACTAATGGGAAAAAGAAAAATTCTAAATGAAAATTTAACACATAATGACTTAAAGGACCTTGATTTTGAGGGGCTTACTATGCTTTCTTCCGAAATCAGGGACTTTTTGATTGACGGCGTATCAAAAACCGGGGGCCACCTTGCATCAAATCTTGGAGTTGTGGAGCTTACGGTTATGCTTCATAGGTGTTTTGACTTTAATAATGATGACAGGCTCATTTTCGATGTGGGACATCAGTGCTACGTCCATAAAATTTTAACCGGAAGAATGAAAGGCTTTGAATCATTGCGTAAAACAGGCGGAATGTCAGGCTTTCCCAGATATGAGGAAAGCGTAACAGATCTTTTTGATACAGGCCATTCCGGTACAAGCATTTCTCTGGCCGACGGTATTGCAACGGCTAAAATGCAAAAAGGAGAAAGCGGCACTGCCGTTGCATTGATAGGCGACGGTGCTTTTACAGGCGGCCTTTGTTATGAGGCCATTAACAATATAGGAAATACTAAGAAAAATATTTTGATTATTCTTAACGATAACGGAATGTCAATATCGAAAAATGTAGGGGCGATGTCAAATCTTCTTACAAAGGTCAGGGCGAGTAAGGGGTACAATAAAGCCAAGGCCGAAGTTAAAGATGTTCTGGGGCTTTTAAAGGGTGTCGGTTCTTTTCTGGAAAGAGGACTTAAGCACTTAAAGGACGGACTTAAATTTGCGATTGTTCCTTCCGTTTTTGCAGAAAGCCTGGGAATAAAATATCTTGGCCCCGTGGACGGACATGACTTAAAACAGCTTGAATATTATATAAACAATGCAAAAAATATAGAAGGACCGGTCCTGCTCCATGTAAAAACCGTAAAAGGAAAAGGATACGCTCATGCAGAGGGAGAGCCTTCTAAATTTCACGGTGTGTCCGATTTTGAGGTTGACAAGGGAATAACTCACAGCATAAAATCAGATTTTTCAAGTGCTCTTGGCATGGATTTATGCCTGCTGGCAATGAAAAACGAGCGTATTTCGGTTATATCTCCGGCCATGACCAAAGGCTGCGGCCTTTCCGGTTTTGCCGAAAGCTTTCCCGATAGATTTTACGATTGCGGAATTGCGGAGGAGCATGCGGTTACCTTTGCTGCAGGACTTTCCAGGGGAAATCTCGTACCGGTGGTGTGCACCTATTCAACTTTTCTCCAGAGAGCTTATGATGAAATATGGCATGATGTGGCAATAAACAAGCTTCACGTTGTGTTCTGCCTTGACAGGTCGGGCCTTCCCGGTACTGACGGAAAAACTCATCAGGGTATATACGATTTATCGTATCTCGGAAATATTCCCGGTATGGCAGTGCTTTCTCCATCATCTTTTGCCGAACTTTCAGAAATGCTCCGCTTTGCAACTGAAGAGTATAACGGGCCTATAGCAATACGCTATCCCAAGGGAGCTGACAGAGAAACGGGATTTTCCGACTTTACATTCGGAAAGGCTAACGTGGTTAAAGAGGGAGAGGATATAACTGTTGCCTGCGAAGGAATGATGCTTAAGGATGTGCTTTTTGCTGCACTTGAAGCTGAAAAAGAAGGTGTGAGCGTGGAAGTATTAAAGCTTTCCACTGTGTATCCCACCGATTTTGAAACAATCGAAAAGTCCGTTGCCAAAACAGGAAAGCTTTTGACTGTGGAAGCAAATGTTGAGCGTGGCGGCATGGGCGAAGGAATATTTTCCCGTCTCAGGGCGAAAGGCAGCATAAAAGCTTTCCCCAACGCTTTTATAGAGCATGGAAAGACCGGGGATATACTGGCTAAATACGGCATGGATGAAGAAGGTATTAAAAAAGCCATCATGGAAGAAGCGGGTGCAAAAAATGAGGCTTGATTTATACATGGTCAAATCATCCCTTGCAAGAAGCAGGGAGCAGGCCAAAGAGCTGATTGCGGGCGGAAAGGTTTTGGTTGACGGCAAGGTTTGCGAAAAGGCAAGCTTTTCTGTGGAAAACCAGACGATTACCGTAACGGAAGAAGAAAACTTTGTGGGACGAGGAGCGAAAAAGCTTATCAAGGCCTTTGACGTTTTTCCCCTTGATGTTAAAGGAAAAATCTGTATAGATGCCGGGGCATCTACCGGTGGCTTTACCGAGCAGCTTCTCATTAATGGAGCGACTAAAGTCTACGCTGTGGACGTGGGGTCCGACCAGCTGGCAGAAAGACTTAAAAATGATGAAA
Organism: Clostridia bacterium; assembly: GCA_017536285.1. The sequence continues at coordinate 25,293 of JAFXHP010000021.1, read as the reverse complement.
GAGTTGTAAATCTTGAAAAAACCGATATAAGGGTGTTGAGCCTTTCCGAAAGTGCTGACTTTTTCACGGCGGATGTTTCATTTATATCTCTTACGCAGATTCTTTATCATCTTTACAGATTGTCTAAAAATGAAGCCGAAGGCGTATGCCTTGTGAAACCTCAGTTTGAAGCGGGCCGAAGCTTTGTGGGTAAAAAAGGTGTGGTAAAGGATAAAAAGGCACACATAAAGGTGCTTTCCGACATAACGGAATTTGCAAAAAGTGTCGGATTTTTCGTAAAGGGACTGACACCGTCGCCTATAACGGGGCAAAACGGAAACGTTGAATATCTTTTATATTTGGGAAAAAACGTCGGAGAAGGAGAATATTCCATAGAAAAAATTGTATCCGATGCATTTGGAGGTAAATTATGAATATAGAAAAAACACTGGAAAATTTAAGAAAAAACAACATGATGGCATACTTTGCTGAAACAAAGGAAGAAGCTCTTGATATAATAAAGGGCCTTATTTCAAAGGGAGATACCGTTGGCGTAGGCGGCTCCGTTACGTTGAACGAAGCCGGAGTTTTAGATTTACTCAGAAACGGCGACTATAATTTCCTTGACAGATACAAAGAAGGCCTTACCAGGGAAGAAATAACAGAAATTTTCAGAAAATGCTTTTTCGCCGATGCATATTTTGCCAGCAGTAATGCTATAACCGAAGAGGGCGAGCTTTATAACGTGGACGGAAATTCCAACCGTGTTTCCGCAATGCTTTTCGGCCCTAAGTCTGTAATAGTTGTAGCGGGTAAAAATAAAATTGTTGAAAATTTAAAAGCTGCGGAAAAGAGAGTTAAAACCGTTGCAGCACCTCAAAATGCAAAGAGACTTTCCATGAAGACATATTGCAGTGAAAAAGGTTTGTGCGTCGGAACGGACGGAGAAAAGTTATGTGCAGGCTGCGAGAGCAACGACAGAATTTGTGCAAACTATACGGTTATGGCTCATCAGAGAATAAAAGACAGAGTTAAGGTAATTATAGTAAATGAGAATTTAGGCTATTAATCCCTGAAGGAGGGTTACATATGGATAAAAAGAAAATTCTGGTGGTTGACGACGAGGCGGCAATAGGCGATATTTTAAAAATCAATCTGGAAAGAGAAGGCTATGCCGTTGCGGTTGCCATGGACGGCGAAGAGGGTGCACGCCTTGCACTTTCCCTTAATCCTGACCTTGTGCTGCTTGACGTGATGCTGCCTAAGATGGACGGATTTGAGGTTTGTAAAAAAATCCGCCGTGAAAGCGAAGTTCCGATTGTAATGCTCACTGCAAGAACTGAGGAAATTGATAAAATTTTAGGCCTTGAGCTGGGTGCGGATGACTATGTCACGAAACCCTTCTCAATAAGAGAGCTTATGGCCAGAGTAAAGGCTAATTTAAGGCGTACGGTTTCAAAGGAAAATGTTCCCGATACGGAAGAGAACACAATAAAAATCGGAGAAATCACCATAAATACGGCAAGCTATGAATTACGGAAGAGCGGAAAGGTGATAGAACTTACTCTTCGTGAATTTGAGCTTGTAAAATATCTGGCAGAATCACCAAACCGCATTTTTTCAAGAGAAACCCTTCTTGAAAAGGTATGGGGATATGAATATTACGGAGACATGCGAACAGTTGACGTTACGGTAAGGCGTCTTCGCGAAAAAATTGAGGACGATCCCGGTGAACCTCGCTATATCATGACACGCCGCGGCGTTGGATATTACTTCTCAAAGGAAGAATAATTATGTTCAAAAGTATACAGTGGAAAATACTCGCTCTGTTTATTATTCTTACTGTAATAGTAATGACCTTTGTTGCCGTGTTCTCGGCAAGAGGAGTCAAGCACTATTATCATGAGCAGTTTGCTTTTGATATGGAAGAAAGCGTATTTACGGAGAGTATGACGAAACAGCTTAATACGGCTGCAGAAAGCTCTTTTTCAGAACTTTGTGACCTTTTGGGTAAGTTTTCTGTCAGAATAGGTATCGATTCCTACCGCGAGCTTTATATTCTTTCGGGGTATGATGCCAGATGTCTTTTCTCGCTTTCGGGAAGAGCTTTGGATGCTGACTATGAAATTACGGGAAACGTCCTTGCGGCACTTAACGGCGAAGTGGGCGGAGATATAAACGATCATGGAGAAATAATGGACTATGCCGTTCCCATGATGAAGGGCAGCGATGTGGAATACATTATATACGTTACAGATACCAAAGTGGAAATGTATGAGGTCATGAAAAGTATTTTGACAAATATTTTTCTTGCACTCTTAATCGGAATTTTCCTTTCTGTTTTCCTGGGTTTCGTTCTTTCAATTACGCTTATAAAGCCGCTTAAGAGACTTCAGAAATCCGCATCTCAGTTGGCAGAGGGGAATTTCACGGGCAAAATAAAGGTAAATAATGACGACGAAATCGGCCGGCTTACCAAGGACTTTAACTACATGTCCGAAGCTCTTGAGACAAGTATGATACGTCTTGAAGCTGAGAAAAACAAGGTGGAAACGGTTCTTTTATACATGACCGACGGCGTTATGGCGTTTAATTCGGAAGGAAATCTCATCCACATAAATCCGGCCGTAACAAAGCTTCTTGATATCAAGGAAGAGGAAATCGGAGACTTTGACTCCTTCTTTGAATTTCTCGGGACGGATATTAATATGGGGCAGTTTCTTTATCTTGCAACAGAACCCTTTGAGAGAAGCATAAGCCTGGGAGAAAAGCATCTGAGAGTCTATCTTGCACCGCTTCAGAAAAACGGAAAGGTGGATGGTGTGGTTGCGGTGTTCCATGACTACACCCGTCAGCAGAAGCTGGACGATGCAAGACGTGAGTTTGTTGCCAACGTATCCCACGAACTCAGAACCCCCATAACCGTGGTGAAAAGCTACACGGAAACCCTTATGGATATGGGTTCGGGTGACGAAACACAAGCCCATATGCTGGGAGTTATAAATGATGAAACAGACAGAATGACAAGGCTTATAAGAGACTTGCTTGCCCTTTCAAAGCTGGATAATAACAGGGAAATGCAAAAATTGCCTGTTGATTTGCCGGGCCTTGTCACATCAGTATGCGACAGACTTGCCATTGAAGCAAACGAACACAGGCAGACGATTGAAAGGGACATTGACGAAAATGTGGGCTCTATTCTTATTGATAAAGACAGAATAGAGCAGGTAATAGTAAATATCGTGGGCAATGCCATAAAGTATACAAAGGACGGCGGGAAGATTGAGGTTGGTCTTCGCCGAGATGAAGAAAAGGCCTATATCAGGGTAAAGGATAACGGTATAGGAATCCCGAAAGAGGACCAGGAACGTATATTTGAAAGATTTTACCGTGTTGATAAGGCAAGAAGCCGTGCCATGGGCGGAACAGGGCTGGGACTTGCAATCGCCAAGGAAATTGTGGATGCCCACGGCGGAACCATAAACCTGGAGAGTCACGAGGGAAGAGGAACAACGGTGACTATAATTCTTCCTTTTCTTGCATAAAATACTTTCAATATGTTATTCAAAAGTAATTCCGATGTAATACTCCTGTAACATTGGTGTGTTATAATAACTACAGAAAAAACTGGAGGAGGTGCCGATTATGAAAAAATTAATAGCTGTTTTACTTGTCATTCTCATGTTTTTATCCATGTCGGCATTGAGCCTTGCAGCAGGAGTAACTTATAAGGACGTGGGAAATGCGGCAAACATTCTGGTTATTAAAAAGCCGGAAAATGCTCAGTCCCAGAGTAATAAGAGTGTTTATCCCGTTTCGGGTGTTGCAAACCCCGGATGTACCGTAACTGTGCTTACATACAACAGCGAAGATGGTCTTTACTATCCAAAGAAGGATGCGGAAGGCAAGGTTTTACAGACAACCGTCGGAGCAAGCGGACTTTTCTGCTTTAATGTACAGCTTTCATCCGGTGACAACAATCTGGCTGTTCAGGCAGTAACTGCCGACAATCTGAAAGTACAAAGGGTATTTTTCAAAATAAACCTTGTATCTCTTGGGTGGTATAACAGCATAAAAAGCCTTATAAACGGATGGATAAAATAATTAGGGAGAAGTAAAATGAAGGAACGTATCAAAAGTTTCGTTCTCGTGTTGCTCATACTTCTTAGTATAGGGCTTACTTCAATAACATGGATTGATGAAAGGTTATGGCCGGACGGCTATAGCCTTTTTGTTAATGTAAAAGAATGGCCGATAATAAGGAACTTTTTTGAAAAAAGCTATTCGATGCCCATGGAAAACTTGAGCAAGGCGAGGAAAATAGTAATTGCGGACGGTTCAGGTTCCAGTGCCGTTTTCTACAACGGAGACCGCATATATAACGATGTTTACTCCGATATTGAAAGCCTTATCACTGCCTTTATGAACGGAGAGGTGGAAATTAAAGCCACCACGCTTTTGACAAAGGAAAACGTGAGAGAGCTTTTGAACGAGCAGATAATGTACACCTATGTAAACTATTCGGTTGCCATGCCCGGAAGCTTTTTCGGACAGCTTATGGGTGTTGCGGATTCTGAAGCTTTTTCGGGACTTTCGCTGGTGAGGGACTTTTTTATTCTGCCCACGGGTGATGAAAGTCTGGAGCTTCTGGCAATAGACAGTGAAACGGAAAATGTTATGCGTTATGAGCTTAATTATGAAAAAACATCGGGCCTTATTGAAAAATTCATAGGATATACTGAGGACGTTCCGCCCGAAAATTACTGTGTTATGGCACTGCAGATGAATATGGATATATCATCGCCTTCCGATGCGGTTAAGATGAAAACACTTCTGGATTCATTTTTGGTGCTTGACTCGGCATCAACAGCCGACAGTGACAAGGCGGAGATAAAAAGCATTAATTTGTTGGAAGAAGGCGTTCCGGCAGAGGTTATAAAGTGCTTTTCATATAACCCCGATTCGCTTTACCGTTATGTGGACAGCGAAGGAACTGTTGTTTATCTTGAAAACGATTCTTCGCTTAAAATTCATAAAAACGGACTTATTGAATATGAGGCAACATCAAGGGAACACGGAATTTTGCTATCAGGCGGAACCTCTCTTTATGAATCTCTTAACAGTGCAATCCGCTTTGCGGGGGGAGTGTATTTTGCATCGTCGCCCGATGGAGAATTTCCTATGAACGTATCAAGGGATATACGCTTTGAAACGGGCGGGGAAATGGAATTTTTATTTGATTACTATTACGACGGCACTCAGGTTGCAACCATAATCAAAGCGGGTGAAGAAGAAATGAAGCATGCGGTGGAAATGACAGTTTCAGGCGGGTATGTAACCAAGTTCCGCATGCTTTTAAGAAGCTATTCAGAGACGGGAAGAGAAAGAGAATTCATTAATATTTACGGGGCAATTGATAAAATTGCGGCAAATTATGAGGATGCAGAAGAACCTGTAAAAGTTGAGGATTTATTCCCGGCGTACATGGAAGATGGCGAAAGCAAAGCCCTGGCCCCGTGCTGGGTAGGATATGTTGAGGGAAAGCAGACGGTAATATATCAGTGGTTTTTGTGAAAGGAGCTTTATATGAACTGGAAAAAAATAAAAACAGTGCTCATATTCTTGTTTTTGGCAATTGATATTTTTCTGGTAATATGGAATATTACGCTCCGTCACGAGGCTAATGTGGTGGATAAAAACACCATAAAGGATACGGCACTGCTTCTGGAAAAGCGAGGTATAAAAATTCCCGAAGGCGTCATTGATGAAGAAATTCCGAGTGTTAACGGAATATCCGTAAGGAATATAATGGCATCGGAAGCGGAGTTTGTTGGCGGAATTTTGGGCAGAAAGTATGAAAAGGAAGAAAATGTTTTCTACAACAGTGAGTGCTCCGTTGAAATCAATAAAAATACATTTACTATAGAAAGCGACATCAGGATAAAAAGTGCCGAGGAAGCGGCGAAATGGCTCACTTCTTTGGGTTTTGACCTTAAAGATACGGTTAAGGCCGAGCATAGGGGAGAGTTTGTAATTAAAAGCGTATACGAGGGACACGAAATATACGGTAGCCGTATTTCCGTAAAGAGCGAGGGAAATAAAACCAAAGCATACGGAAGCTTTTTCTATGTTATTGAAGATTCTGAAACAAAAACGGATATACGTCATGCCACGGCGGTTTTACCAAGACTCATTCAGGAGGGAATTGCCAATTGCTCTGTATCTTCGGTAAATATAGGGTACAGAGTGGATAATGTGGACAGCAGATTTGCCGAAGCGACGGCAACTCCCACATACAGAATTCTGCTTTCCGACGGTAGAGAAATTTTTTACAATGCGACAAAATAATGTTTACAAATTAAAGTAATTGTGGTAATATAACCTTTGCTGCAATTACTTATATATGTGCCCGTAGCTCAGTTGGATAGAGCAATAGCCTCCGACGCTATGTGCCGTGCGTTCGAATCGCATCGGGCATACCAAAGAAAAGAGTACTGCCCGAAAGGGTGGTGCTCTTTTCTTTGGTAATATTCAATGCAGCGATTCGAACTTGTCATAGGAAAAAATTGCCCGAAGGGAATTTTTTCCGAAGCTTTTGCATTGCGAAAGCAATGCGAAAGTCGAATCGCATCGGAGGGAACAGCATGGCCATCGCATTTGCCGGGAATACAAGCGGGACGGCACAGAGAACGTCCCCTACAAGTCATAGGAAAAAATTGCCCGAAGGGAATTTTTTCCGAAGCTTTTGCATTGCGAAAGCGAGCAAAAGTCGAATCGCATCGGAAAGGAGCCGTTTGGAAGTTCACAGCTTTCGACAAAAGAGACAGTACGAAAGAATAAAAATACTTGTTTTTCTATTTGAGGATGGTATAATTATATTAAGACGTTTTATGGCAATCAAAAGCAGCGATTATTAGTTATGGGTAAAAATGAAGACTGAAGAAAGGGGTTTTAATTATGGAATTCAGTGTTAAAGCAAATAAGGATGTCCTTGAATTTATTGGGGAAAGTCCGGTTGTTACTCAAGAAGAAAAAGAAGATATTGATGAGCTGGTTGATAACATGGCCTATGGCTGTGCTAAGGTAATTTACACTGTCCTTAATATGTGTGTAGAAGACATAGACATGAGAAAAAAACTGACAAATAGGGCTATAATGCTTATCGATAGTGTTTTGGAGGAGAAATTATCGGAAGAGCATTTCTTAGGTGACAAAATGGAAGAGGTGTATCAGGAATGGTTTGAAAATGAATGCAGCTATGAAAATGGGACAGATCTGATAGCGGGAGTTAAATCTTATGAGCCCGTGCTGTGTTTGGCGTACAACGATGATGAAGAAGTTGTAAGTGTTTATCTGAAACCCGATGATGAAAGCCTTTCCGACGGTTTTTGCGTAAAATTAGGCGCGATTTCTTTAGAGCTGTACAAAACAGACAGAGATGCTGCTAAAGCAACTCTGCATCGTTTTGAGTGTATTGCAGCAGTTTTATTCGATAAAGCTGTAGGAAAGAAGAATAATCCGATTCGTGACTGTTATCGAAGAAGCCTGGATAAACTGGTCAGCGACTTTTTGGCAGATAACGACCTTGTATGAGAAAAAAGAGTACCGTTCCAAAACGGTACTCTTTTTTGATATGAATTCAAGCTTATGCATCTTTCCTTAAATCGTCGTTGGATAACTCTGTGACAGGAACCAGATTGTGATGAAGTCTTGCCAGGTCGTTTCGCTTTTCCGAGTAGGAATAGCCTTCTGTACGCATGTACGCATTCCATCTTACATGCTCAATCTTGCCGATTTCAACTTTATCTTGTAAGGTCATATCTTCCCATGCTTTATCGGTGATTTCGGATTTGTATTTGAGATTTTTTCTTAAACGTTTATGAATAGCTTTTGTAATGGAAGAGCGGAAATTATATTCAAATCTGAAACTTTCTGTCGCTTTCTTTTTCTCGCTTTTCTCAATCTCGGTCCATAGTTTTTCAATTTCAGGATCGGTAATAAGATGGTTGAACTTCGCATAAACCAGCTTTTCCCATTTGTCAATTCTTTCCGTTGCAGTATTCTTAAGTTTAAGAAATTCTTCTTCGGTTACACCGTTGTTTACTGCCTTTTCCTCTTTTATAGTCATAAAGGAAAAACCGCTTTTGGATTCAGGGAATTTTAACGCCTTTTTGCCGTCTTTGACAAGAAGAGCGAAATATACGTCCCATGATTCCTTAAGGCCTTCGGCTACTATAAATTCATTCCACTCATCGGTCATGGTATCTTCTGCAAAAGAAACTTTTTTATAGTCGACACAGTAGTCGGTGTGGGCGGCAAATCCGTCTGCAACCAAGTCTGAATTTATCACGGTTTCTTCAGAATAGAAGGTGTCAAGGTCGCCTGTCATCAAAATGTTATAGGGCTGCTTTTTGTAATTTGCGGCACCAAGCTTTTCTTTGCCGGAATTTTCTACATTATCCCAGGTTATGCCAAGGCTTTTTCTTACATTTGAATCGTATATAATTGTCTCAATGTCGGGCTTTCTGCCGTCTCCCGAATAGTTAATACGCTCACATATAGTCCTTATTTCGGTGGCGGCACTTAAATTGGCTTCATCATTTCCAAGGCATACAAAAATGTAGGTGGCATCGTCTATTTTTGAAAGCAATTCCTCGAATTGCGGAACGGCAACATCGACTCCCGAATGAATGGTTATTTCATAATAAGGCTCTCCGAAGATGAATTTTTTGTTGTACTTATCGCTCATGAGCTCAGGACACATGGCCTTTAATTTTTCTTCGGCTTTTTCGTCTGCATCAAAAGCACTGATTTTGAGCTTATAATCTTCAAGCTGACAAAACCATGTGAGTGCCTTAAGCATTTCCTGTCCGTATTTGCCGAGACCTATAATGACAGCGGAAATCACGTCTTTTTCGCCGTCGGTTTTACGCGCTCTTTTAAAGAGATTGATGCCGTTTTTATCAAGATTGTGATAGATGAGAGACTGGACATCGTTCACCCTGGTTAAACTCATGTTTTTTACATCGTTTTTTGCCAGAATAAGTTCTGTTCTGATATCGTCGGAGAAAATCCAAAGGCCGACACCTTCATAATCGTAGTTTTCTATTATGCTTTCGGCATGACGTATCTTTTCAGCTTCGTCATTGGAAATTAAATAGAAATTTACTTTTCGGCAGGAGTTGGCACGCTTGAAGTGAACAGATTCCAAGTCCTTTCGGAATAAAATAGCACCAATTTCCTTCGCCTCTTCAATTAAGTCAAGGCTAAGTTCTTCTTTTTTGTCTATAATATCGGTAAAGACAAAAAGACTTCTGGGAATAAATCTTAAAAACGGCTTGCTTTTTTTATGTAATGATTTTGCAAGAGCCAGGGATTTTTCGTTCAATTCCGAAAAAATATGTGTTTCCGTCCAGAAGCAGCCTTTGTATTTAAGATGTGAAAAAAAGTTTTTGAAAAATGTAAGTATGAATCCGAAGGTGAGAAGAGGGGCAACTGCATAAAGAACAGCACCGAAGGAAATATAAAGTTCCTCTATTTCGGCAGGATAACTTTCCGTTGCGATAAACTCAGTGAAACCACCGTCCAAACCGAAAATTCTGAATGAATGTTGAAAAGAGGCTAAAATTGCAGGAAACACGTCAAAGCCCTTCAGCAAATACAGCGGAATAAAGTATGCAAAGGCAGAAATGAATATTCCGACAAAGGAAACATTTCCGGGAGTGAAAATCCTGGTTCTTTTATTGTGATTGAAAAAATTAAGTGCCAACAGTGCCAGTAAGGTTAAAATCAGGAAGTATAAAAATACACCCCACCTGCTGCTTAAAAAACTACACCAATCCATAAAAATTCCCTCCGTGAAATACCAAGTATTCATATGGACATTATAACATCATATCAGAGGAATGTAAATAAGCAAATTAATGCTTGGGGTTTCTGAAAAACAAAAAACCGGCAGAATCCTCGTTCTGTCGGTTTGATGCTTTCAGTCTAGTGGTTTATCGTCGGATATAACCCCACGCTCTTTGAACAGAAGGGTAATACACCAGATGCCTGCAAGTCCCACAAGGGAATAAATAATTCTGCTGAGTAAAGCCATCTGGCCACCGAAAAGAGTGGCTACAAGATCGACTCCGAAAAGACCGATAGAACCCCAGTTTACGGCACCTACAATAACCAGCACCAATGCAATTATGTCCGCTATCATCATATTAATCACTCCTTACAGAGTTAAGTATAGCCGTTCTGCGGACAAATTATGCATTATACATTAAAAATTATTTGAGCAACATTGAAATAAATTAAAAGGGAAAGTGAATCAACGATTGTAGTGATGAAGGGAGAGGCCATAATCGCAGGGTCAAAACCCAGTTTTTTAGCACCTATGGGAAGGAGACAACCTATGGATTTTGCGAAAATTACCGTGATGAAAAGGCTGATACTTACGGCAAGAGCCATATCAATAACCTGATTAAGGGCAAATTCGCCTCCGCCGAAATAATATTTCATAATGAAAATTCTTATAAAATTAACTAATGAAAGGGCAATTCCGCAAAGCAGGGAAATTCTTATTTCCTTAAACCAGGCTTTAAGAACATCAATTCCCTTAAGTTCGCCGAGAGCAAGACAGCGGATAATTAGAATTGAGGTCTGAGAACCGCAGTTACCGCCTGTGTTCATCAGCATGGGGATAAAGCCTATGAGAAATCCCAGGGACGACAGCTTGGCCTCAAAAGAATCGATAATTGCTCCCGTGATAGCCGCAGAAAGCATAAGTATCATAAGCCAGGGGATGCGGTTTGCAAAATGACGGAATACACCTGTTTTAAGGTAGGAATCCTCGGAAGGTGTAACCGCTGCCATAATTTCAAAGTCTTCCGTTACTTCTTCTTCAATAACTGTTACAGCATCGTCAACCGTGATGATACCGACAATTCTGTTTTCCGTATCAACCACGGGCATGGCAAGCAGACCGTACTTTGTAAACATTGCGGCAACTTCTTCCTTGTCATCGCCGGTGTGACAAAACACAACTCTTTCGTCCATAATGTCGCCGATTAAGGTATCTTCGCTTGCAAGGATGATGTCCTTAAGTGACAGTGTACCAAGCAAAACTCTGTCACGCTCTGTTACATAAAAGGAGGAAATATCCTCCACCGAATCGCCGAAACGTCTTATGTGCACAAGTGCACCCTTAACGGTCATTTCCTTTTTGAGGTCAATAAATTCGGTGTTCATTAAGCTTCCTGCCGAATCCTCCGGATAGCGGAGAAGCTGATTTATTGCCTTTCGGGTTTCTGCATCGGTGTGCTTTAGGATTCTGCTCACCATATTGGCGGGCATTTCTTCAAGCAAATCCACCGTGTCGTCGACAAAAAGCTCGTTTAAAATATTGTGAAGCTCCCTGTCGGTGATTGCGGAAATTACACTTTCCTGTAAATCCGAATCCATGGAGGCGAAAACCTCCGCTGCCGGCTCCTTTGGGATAATGCGGAAAATTTTAACCGCATCTTCTTCCTTCAATTCTGCGAGAATTTCTGCAATATCAACCTCGTTATACTCTTTTAAAATTTCCTTTATTTCCGAAATTTTTCTTTCCGCAAGAAGAGAGGGCAAGGTTTCAATGATTTCTGTTTCAAACATAAAAAAACCGCCTTTCCGCACAGGCGAAAAAGCGTAACGAAAGACAGGCAGCCTAAAATCTGCCGTTTCCGGACGCTAACCGACCGTACGATATTTTAATAAAAATGCATAATCGACTACTGTCCGCGTCCATGAAAACACCTCCGTCTTTTATTAATTTCATTATAGCACTCATGATTTGATTAGTCAATAATGATATTTTACACAAAAATAGCGGAAAATATGCTTGTTTTACTTGACTAAAACGCTATTTTAATATAAAATAATATAGATATAGTATATTTTTGAGAGGAGCGCTTAACGTGTTCGCAGATAAGGCGGAAATTTTAATAAAAGCAGGTAACGGCGGAAACGGCCTTGTGTCTTTCAGACGTGAAATTTATGTGCCTGCCGGCGGACCCGACGGCGGTGACGGCGGCAAGGGCGGCGACATTGTTTTTGTAATTGATCCTGAGGTTAATACTTTGGCGGATTTTAAATTTAAAAGAAAATATTTTGCAGAAAACGGCGAGGACGGAAAGGCGAAAAAGTGTTTCGGTAAAAGCGGTGCGGATCTTTTAATCGGCGTTCCCGAAGGAACACTCATCCGTGACAAGGAAACCGGAAAAGTGCTTGCCGATATGACGGGCGAAAATAAGAGAGTTGTTGTGGCAAAGGGCGGTAACGGCGGATTCGGAAATCAGCATTTTGCAACCCCCGTGCGCCAGGCACCTCAGTTTGCGAAAAGCGGAATAAAAACCAGGGAACAGACCGTAACGCTGGAGCTTAAAATGATAGCAGACGTTGGCCTTGTGGGCTTCCCGAATGTGGGAAAGAGCACAATTTTATCCTGCGTCACCAAAGCACAGCCTAAAATTGCCAACTATCACTTTACCACACTTCAGCCCAATTTAGGAGTTGTGTTCATGGGCGAGGGAAGAAGCTTTGTGCTGGCCGACATTCCCGGTATTATCGAGGGTGCATCAGAAGGTCTCGGTCTCGGTCACGACTTTTTACGCCACATTGAAAGAACGAGAATAATAATTCACGTTGTGGATGTGTCGGGAAGCGAAGGCAGAAATCCCATCGAGGATTTTGAAAAGATAAACGAAGAACTTTTGGCATATAATTCAAATCTTGCCGCACTTCCTCAGGTTGTGGCGGCCAATAAATCGGATATTGTGTATGACGAGGAAATGAAGGATGAGTTTCTTAACTACCTGAAGGAGCGTGACATTCCTTGCTTCTTAATTTCTGCGGCAACGCATCAGGGATTAACGCCGCTTCTTAACTATGTGGAGAGTCAGCTTAAAACCCTGCCTCCCATACCTGTGTTTGAATCGGAAATTGCCTACGATCTTGAAACGGAGACCTCCGATGAGTTTGAAATTACTTTTGAGAACGGAGTTTATTTTGTGGACGGCCCCTTCGTTGAAAGGTTAGTCGGCAGCGTAAACTTTGAAAACGACGAATCCGTGGCATATTTCCAGAGAACCCTCCGTAAGCGTGGCATAATTGATGCTTTGGTGGAAGCAGGATGCCGTGAGGGTGACACGGTTTGCGTAATTGATATTGAATTTGAGTATAAGGACTGATTTTTTTGTTAACAAGTAAAGAAAGAGCCTATTTAAGAGGCGAAGCAAATAAGCTACAGGCGAATTATCAGATTGGTAAAGGCGGAATAACAGATGCTCTTTGCAAAAGCTTATCGGAAGCATTGGAAGCAAACGAGCTAATCAAGATAAAAATTCTTGAAAACGCAGACCTTCCCACAAAAAGTGCGGCGGTAACAGTTGCGGCAGCAACGGCTTCCAACATCGTTCAGTGTATAGGTCGTGTGTTTGTGCTCTTCCGTGCCCACAGGGAAAAGGAAAAGAGGAAATATCTTAAATGAGGCGTATTGCTCTTTTCGGCGGAAGCTTTGACCCGATTCATAAAGGGCATGTTGAAATTGCAAAAACAGCAATTTCAAGACTTTCCCTCGACGAGGTTATTTTCATCCCGTCTGGGATAAGTCCGCATAAGGCCGGACTTACAGCATCCAATGAGGACCGCTATAATATGGTGTGCCTTGCACTGGAGGGTGAAGAAAAGCTTTCTGTTTCAAATTTTGAAATAAAAAAAGAAACCAAATGCTACAGCTTTGAAACTGTAGAGGAATTTAAGAAGCGTTATCCTTACGATGAGCTTTACTTCATAATCGGTGATGACCAGTATGAAAAGTTTACCACTTGGTATAAGTGGGAAGAACTTCTTTCTAAGTGTCATTTCGTTGTTTTTACAAGGGACGGAGGAGAAATTAAACCTCCTTTTAAGGAAATAAAAATTCCGCCCATTGAAATTTCTTCCACCGAAATAAGAGAAAAAATTAAAAACGGCGGGGATATGGGAAGTAAGGTAAATGAAAAGGTGCTGTCCTATATAAAAGAAAAAGGGCTTTACGGGGCAAGGTACGGTGCAATAATTAAAAAGCTTAAGGGAACACTGAAAGAATCAAGGTTTCGCCACACACTTGGTGTTGCCGATACTGCCGCATCTCTTGCAAGGCATTACGGGGCAAACGTTGATAAGGCGTATCTGGCGGGATTACTTCACGACTCGGCCAAGAACTTTTCGGAGGATGAACTTTTTGCTCTTTGCGATAAGTATAAAATCAGCTTGACGGAAAACGACAGAAAAGCTCCTGCAATTATCCACTCCTATGTGGGTGCTTATATTGCAAAAGAGGAATATGGCGTGACAGACAGCGAGATTTTTGATGCCATATATAACCACTCGACGGGATGCGAGGATATGACGTTGCTTTCTAAGATTATTTTTGTTTCCGATATGACAGAGCCGGGGCGTAAGGATTTCCCGGGGCTTTCGGAAATAAGGAAGCTTATGTATGATGATATTGACAAGGCACTTGTCGCATCGATGGATGCAACTATTTCATATACAAAAATGAAGGGCTCCTTCATACATCCCGATACCCTTAAGGCAAGAGACTATGTTTTAGCGAAAGGAAAAAATTAATGGAAACCAAGGAAAAAACAGCTTTAATAAAAAGCATACTTGAGGATAAAAAAGGAATTGACGTTACAGTACTTGACCTTACGGATATTTCAAGTGTAACCGATGCATTTGTAATTGCGTCGGGTACATCGAATCCTCACATAAAAGCTCTTTCGGATTATGTGGAAGAGGGACTGGGCGAAAAGGGAATAGATCCCTTACGTGTTGAAGGCTATGACAGTGCTAAGTGGATTCTTCTTGACTATGGCGATGTTTTAGTTCATATATTCAGCGAGGAAGCAAGACAGTTTTATTCGCTGGAATGGCTCTGGGCGGATGCTCCTAAAGACGAAAATTAATAAAGCAACATCAGAAAGGATGAATTAATATGTATGATTTTAAGAAGATAGACAAAAAATGGCAGGAATACTGGGACGAGCATGAAAGCTTTGTTGCAAAAACAGGCGAAGACAAGAAAAAGAGCTTTCTTCTTGTAGAATTCCCCTATCCGTCAGGTCAGGGACTTCACGTTGGTCATCCCAGGTCCTACACCGCTCTTGACAGCGTTGCGAGAAAGAGAAGACTTGACGGAGAAAATGTGCTTTTTGCCATCGGTTGGGACGCATTCGGTCTTCCTGCTGAAAACTATGCAATAAAAAACCATGTTCATCCCCGTATCGTTACGGAGCAGAACATTAAAAACTTCAAGCGACAGCTTAAGTCCATCGGCTTCTCCTTTGACTGGAGCCGTGAGATAAACACCACCGATCCCGGCTACTATAAGTGGAGCCAGTGGATTTTTCTTAAAATGTTTGAAAAAGGCCTTGCCTATAAAAAGGAAATGCCCATTAACTGGTGCACAAGCTGTAAGTGCGGTCTTGCCAACGAAGAAGTAGTCGGCGGCAAGTGCGAGCGTTGCGGCGGTGAGGTTATTCAGAAACAGCAGAGCCAGTGGATGCTTAAAATAACAGAGTATGCAGACAGACTTTTATCCGACCTTGAAGGTCTTGACTATGCAGAGAGAATCAAGGCTCAGCAGATAAACTGGATAGGAAGAAGCGAAGGTGCAGAGGTTAACTTTAAGATTGCAGGAACAGAGGATACATTAACCGTTTACACCACACGTCCCGACACACTTTACGGTGCTACATATATGGTAGTGTCTCCTGAGCATCCGTTTATCGAAAAATATAAGGAAAAAATCACAAACTATGATGAGGTTCTGGCGTATAAGGAAGAGTCAGCCAAGAAGTCAGAGTTTGAAAGAACCGAGCTTGCAAAGGACAAGACAGGTGTTGCCCTTTCAGGTCTTATGGCGGTAAATCCCGTAAACGGTAAGGAAATTCCCATCTGGACAAGTGACTATGTGTTAATGACCTACGGAACAGGAGCAATTATGGCCGTTCCCGCTCACGATACAAGAGACTTTGACTTTGCAAAGAAGTTCGATCTTCCCATAATTCAGGTAATCGACGGAGACTGCGATGTTACAAAGGAAGCATTCACTGATGTCGAAACCGGTACAATGATAAATTCCGGTATATTGACAGGCCTTTCCGTAAAGGAAGCACAGAAAAAGATTATTGACTGGTTAGAGGCTGAAGGCCTTGGCGTAAGAAAGGTAAACTTCAAGCTCCGTGACTGGGTATTCTCACGTCAGAGATACTGGGGCGAACCTATTCCCATTGTTCACTGCGAAAGTTGCGGATATGTTCCCGTTCCCTATGAAAACCTTCCTCTTACACTTCCCGATATTGAAATGTTTGAGCCCGGTCAGAACGGCGAATCACCCCTTAACAACTGCACAGAATGGGTTAATACAACCTGTCCCAAGTGCGGTAAGGCGGCCAAGAGAGAAACAGATACCATGCCTCAGTGGGCAGGATCCTCCTGGTACTTCCTCCGCTATACCGACCCCAAGAATGATGAAGCACTTGCATCCAAGGAAGCTCTCGATTATTGGATGCCCGTTGACTGGTATAACGGCGGTATGGAGCATACAACTCTTCACCTTTTATATTCCAGATTCTGGCATAAATTCTTATATGATATAGGTGTAGTTCCCACAAAGGAACCCTATGCAAAGCGTAGCTCTCACGGCATGATTTTAGGTGAGAACGGCGAAAAGATGTCCAAGTCCAGAGGAAATGTTGTAAACCCCGACGAGATGGTTGAAACCTACGGTGCGGACGCATTCAGAACCTACGAGCTCTTTATTGGTGCTTTCGATCAGGCAACACCCTGGTCAACACAGGGGTTATCCGGCTGCCATAAGTTCTTAGACAGAGTTTGGAACTTAAGGGAAATGATAACAGACGGAGACGAATATTCAAAAGATCTTGAAAGTAATATGCATAAGACCATCAAGAAGGTTACTGACGACATTGAAAAAATTAAGTTCAATACTGCTATTGCGGCATTAATGGCACTTGTTAATGACTTTTATAAGAAGGGAAGCGTAACACGCGGCGAGTATAAAACTCTTATTACTCTTCTTAATCCTTTCGCTCCCCATATCACGGAAGAACTTTGGGAAATGCTTTCCTACGGCGGTGTGCTTTCCGATACAAATTGGCCTTCCTATGATGAGGCTAAAACTGTGGACGATGAAATTGAGCTTGCAGTTATGATGGGCGGAAAAATAAAGGCGAAAATTATGGTGGCATCCGATGCAACAGAGGATGCAATAAAGGAAGTTGCTTTAGCAGATGCTAAGGTAGCTGAAGCTCTTTCGGGAAAAACAATAGTAAAAATTATAGTTGTTCCCGGAAAGCTTGTAAACATAGTTGCGAAGTAATATATCTGAAGGATAGATTTTAATGAAAACCAATTACGACAGCTTAACAGAGCATAACGCCACGCTTGCAAAACAATGCATTGCGGCAGATGCTTTTGTTAAGACCTTTCCCGAAAAAGCGGCATCACTTTATGGCAAGGCGGTAAAAACCTTCCTTGCCGTAATATGCTGTAATAATGACATTGCCTTTGACAGAACCAAGGATTTAACCCCCATCAATATGATTGGAGCGGCATATTCCTATGGTGTAATAAGCAAATACGAAAAAGGTGTGCTTGATGATATGCGCTATGCCGCATATCTTGCGGATAATCCCCGCATTGTGGGAAAGAGGATAGATACAAAAACCTTAGTTGAAAAGGTAATAAGCTTTTTCGGTATGGTAATGCGTTATTACCATCTGGAAAATGAGCAGTATTCCGAGGACAATCTGCCAATCGGGGACTGTGAAGTGATTTCGGTTATAAAAAGCTTTGAGATGGATACCGCTTATGACAGAGTGTATCTTGCGTCGGAAGAAGGGGGAGGCTTTGCCATTGTGGCACAGTATGCCCTTCACCGTTCGGAAGCTGCGGACGAGGTATTTTCCTATCTTGCGGAGGAAGACTTAAAGCGTCGCTTTGTTTCCTGCAAGAAAGTTCTGCGTCCCGAAATTATTCCTTATCAGGAGGGAAACAATCTGATATGCGTAAAGACAAGTGTACCGGAAGGTTATGTAAGCTTGACCTTTGACGATATTTCAAATCTTTATACTGAGCAAAGACTAAAGCTTATTGTAAATCTTGCCAAGGTTATTTTTGACCTTCATACATCGGAAAGACCGCTGGCTCTCGGCGGGTTTGAGCCTTCTGACATCTGGGTTTCCTATAAAGGACTTAAGTGTGTAATATCTGGCCTTGAATCAAAGGTTAAGTCGTGTGTGAATACTGAAAATAATGTTAAGGCGGATATAAAAAGCTTTGCTTTTCTTGCGGCAAGCCTTCTTCCGGAGTATGAGAATATTCCCATAGCAGGTCTTCTTATAAAGCATGTGCTTATGGGTAGCGGAAAAGCTATGATGGACAGAATATATCCGGTTTTGAAAAAAGAAGCGTCTCACTTTGCTTTCGAAAGCGTTCAGCTAAAGGAGCTTTTAGGGCGTTCACCTTCTGAGTTTTATGAAGATATTAAAAACGGACTTCTTGAAATAAAGGAAGAGGCATCAAGGCCTGCTGAAAAGGAAGTAGAGGAAAAGAAGGCAGAAGCAGGGGAAGAAGATGTTAATTTTGATGAAATGTATAACAAGGTATTTAACGATTGATTAAAAAAGAAAGGGTGATTCGGATGGAAAGACGGGATAAACATAATTACTATCTGGATATTGCGCAAACTGTATTGGAGCGAGGTACATGCCTTCGCAGAAATTACGGTTCTATTATCGTGAAAAACGACGAGATTCTTTCTACGGGATACACCGGTGCTCCCAGAGGAAGAAAAAACTGCCTGGATATGGGAACTTGCCGTCGAATGATGCTGAATGTACCCAGGGGAGAACGCTATGAAATGTGCAGAAGCGTTCATTCCGAAGCTAATGCCATAATAAGTGCATCGAGGAAAGACATGATAGGCTCAACGCTTTATCTGGTTGGCGTAGAGGCGGACACAGGCGAGCTTGTTCATGATGCCTGCAGCTGTGCAATGTGTAAGCGTATGATAATTAATTCGGGTATCGAAACAGTTATCATCAGAAACACAGAGAGTGAATACACCGTTACGTCCGTTAATGAATGGATAGAAAATGACGATTCGTTGGGAGATACAACCGGTTATTAAGAGGTTTTTATGATACATGAGGAGATAAAAAAAGGGCTTAATCATTTAATAGAAACGGACAGGATTTTTCATGCCGTAATTTTTTCGGGTACCGAAGGAATCGGCAAAAAAACTCTTGCCCGCTCCTTTGCCATGGCCATTCACTGTGAAAGCAAAGAGATGCGTCCATGCGGTGTCTGCCCCTCTTGTATCAAGCATAAAACAGGAAATCATCCTGACTTTCGAGAGGTTTATCCTGAAAAGGACAAGAAAATAATAGGCGTAAATGTGATAAGAGAAGCCTTCGAAGACTTGTATATCAAGCCATTATTATCGGATAAAAAAATAATTTTTGTCCCTGAGGCGGACTTGCTTGAGGCTCCGGGACAAAATGCAATGCTTAAAAGCTTTGAAGAGCCGCCACCATACGGAGTTATTATTCTGGCGGTGAAAAATTTGTCGACGCTCCTTGCTACAATTAAGTCCCGTGCGGTAATTTATGAGCTTAAGAGTGTATCGCAGGGCAAAATTGAGGAAATACTTAAAGAGAAATATCCCGAAAAGGCAGATGAAATTCCTTTTATTGCAAGCTTTTCCGGAGGTATTATAGGAAAAGCGATATCTCTTTGCGAAAGCGAGGAGTTTGCAGCTTTAAGAAAAGATGCGATAAATCTTATGCTGTCATTTCCGAAAAGCAGATATGCATCAATTAAGCTTTCGGATTTTTTTAAGGAGAGAGAGGATAAAGAAAATATTCTCTTGGATATAGCCTTAAGCTTTTTCCGGGACCTTTCGGCTGCCAAAGAGGGGCTGACGGATTTAATTAATTCGGATTTTTCGGCGGAAATTATAAATGCATCGAAAAACGTAAGTAAAACGGGTGCGGCAAAGGCTCTTTTCCTTTTGGCGGAGGCTAAAGGAAAAAAATCAAAAAATGCAATTTACGATTTGTGGATAACTAATCTTTTTATAGAAATGTGGGAGGTAATAAATGGTTAAGGTAGTTGGAATACGGTTTAAACCCGTAGGAAAGATATATTTCTTCGACCCCTCAGGAATTGATTTTGAAGAGGGCGATTATGCTGTTCTGGATACTGCACGAGGTGTTGAGTGCGGATATGTCGCACAGAAAAATCACGAGGTTATGCCTTGTCAGGTAATTGAGCCTTTAAGAAAAGTAATAAGAAAAGCGACAGACGAGGATAAAAAAAGGCTTGAAGCAAACCGCCGTCGTGAGGATGAGGCTTATAAAATCTGTGCCGATAAAATTACGGAGCATAAGCTTGATATGAATCTTGTGGATGTTGAATGTGCATTTGACGGAAGCAATCTTCTTTTCTATTTCACGGCTGACGGAAGGGTAGATTTCAGAGAGCTTGTAAAGGACTTGGCAGGAGTGTTCCGCACAAGAATCGAGCTTCGTCAGATTGGTGTAAGGGATGAAGCGAAAATGATTGGCGGCGTGGGTATATGCGGAAGAACCCTTTGCTGTCACGGCTATCTTGACACCTTTGATACAGTATCCATCAAAATGGCAAAAGAGCAGGGATTATCCTTGAATCCCACCAAAATTTCAGGCTCCTGCGGAAGATTAATGTGCTGTCTTAAGTACGAGCAGGAGGCGTATGAGGATCTTACAAGATCCATGCCAAAGGTCGGAGCACTGGTTGAAATTCCCGGAGGCAGCAAGGGAACGGTTGAAAAAATTGCTCTTCTTCGCCGTATAGTAACCGTAAGAATTGACGGAAATAACACCTCCGATTTAAAGGATTTTCCGGCTGACGAAATAAAAGTTCTCCGAAACGGAAAGGCTCGTTCTGAGACGGATAGCGACGTAAACGAAGACGATCTTAAGAATCTTGAATAAAAGTAAAAGACACGAAACATAAGTTTCGTATCTTTTTTCTTACTTGTTTAATGCTGCAATTATTAAATCATCAATTCTGTCACGGATTTTTTGCATTAAGGCAGTTTCGTCGGCACAATCTTTGAATGTTACTGTCTTTCCGTAAGCTGCTTCAATTTCGGCTACAACTTTATCTTTTCCGTAGAAGGATTCGCAAAGCCTAAAAACTCTTATGTCCTCAAAAGCTTTATACATGTAGTAAAGTCTTATAGACTCCCAGGCTTTTCCCCGCTTTCCGGGATAAACCAAAAAGGCGTCTCCTGCCCATCCCCAGTAACCTGCATTGCCGTTTAAGAAGGGATTGAAACAATCATCCGAGAACTCGTTGTTGTAAAAGTTATAACCCCAGTGCAGGAAGCCTTTTATGCCGTATTTATACATCTGCATGCCGATGGAGCGGGTACGCCCACCGCTGTGGCAGAAATATCGGTTACTGGCTTTAAGCCAGGGGCCGCTGCAATAGTAAACCCAGCGTTCTTTTATGTCCTCAGCCATAAAGTCTTCAATCCGATCCTCGCAGGGGACAGGGGTATTGATTAAGCCCTTCTTGTAATATTCCACGTGGCTTATGGCATCAAGCGATTTAAAGTCTTTAAGAATGTCGACGATATTTTCTCTGTTTTTCATATAGCGTTCAATGTGTTTTTCGTTGGGTTCGTCGGAAATGTGGAAATAGGTTTTGTCCTTAAGGCCGCACTTTTCCAGATGAGCGGTAAACTCGGTTAAAAACTGCCTTATAAAGGTAACATATTCTTCGCCTACGGAATCTGTTTCCCAGCCGAAAATTTTCTTGTATTTACCGTCCACCGTTGCCATAATCTTGGGAGCGTGAAGTGCACCCCACTGGGTGAAGAGGTGCGATATTTCAAAATATTCTATGCCGCAACGTGTACACATCTCTACCCAACGGTCAAAAAGAGAAAAGTCAAAGGTGTATTTGCCGTTTTCCACCATTACGTCGATAAGCTGTGTTGTTGTCCGCTCACCGCCCTGTGCTGTATCAAGAGGCGGTGTGAAAACCGGAGTTAAAATCATATTGTTTCCGTTTTCTACTGCGGTTTTTATAAAGTTTTCGCAAATTTCAAAATGTCTGTCGGAAAAGGGCTCAACCTCGTAGTAATCGGCAAGGCAGTCTGCATAAAACCAGGTTGTGCAGATGTGCTCCTGTGCCGGTAATGATGCAGGAAGGATTTCGATGGGTATTATTTCTTCCTTTAAGTATATTCCGTCCTTTGTTGTTATGCGGATTTTCGTTTCATAAACGCCGGCTTCCAGGTTTTCACAGGGGTTAAATTCAAACCACATAGAACGAAGCTGCATCCGGCAAAGGGCGTAGCATCCGTCGTGCATCAAAGGATGAAGCAAATCGGGATAAAGTCCCGGTTTTGCACCGTTTAAGAATGTGGGGTCTGCACTAATCGCCTTATCCGGTGTAACGTGGGTGGGAAGGTAGTTCGGGATATTTTCCACCGCAAGGATTTTTACATAGGAAGAAAGTGCACCTTCCACTTCAAAGCGTAAATGGCGGACAGCATTGCCTGACTCACCGTCATAAACAAGGAGCTGAATTGCTGCCCTTTCGTTTTTATACATACGAAGGCTTCTTATTTCCGCAAACTCAGAGGGGGTCTGGTGGATAAAGCATTTATCCATTGCGGATACAATTTTTGTTTCAAGCATAAAAATCGTCCCTTTCAGAAAAGCACAAAGCAAAGCCTCGTGCTTTTACAATTATTTATTTAATGCTTCAATTATCAAGTCGTCAATTCTGTCACGGATTTTTTGCATTAAAGCACTTTCGTCAGCACATTCTTCAAATGTTAAAGTCTTTCCGTAAACAGCTTCAATTTCAGCAACAACCTTGTCTTTTCCGTAGAAGGATTCGCAAAGTCTTAAAACTCGGATGTCTTCAAAAGCCTTATACATATAGTAAAGTCTTATGGATTCCCAGGCCTTTCCGCTTCTTCCGGGATATACTATATAGCCGTCGCCTGCACTTCCCCAGTAACCAAGGTTAGCATTTAAGAAGGGGTTAAAGGGTTCATCGGAGAACTGAGAGTTATAGTAGTTGTAACCCCAATGCAGGAAGCCTTTTATGCCGTACTTATACATCTGCATACCCAGGCTTCTTGTGCGGGCACCACTCTGGACAAAGAAGCGGTTTGTCGCCTTAGTCCAGGGGCCACAGCAATAGTAAACCCAACGCTCTTCTATGTCTTCGGCCATAAAGTCTTCAATGCGGGATTCAGAGGGAACGGGAACCTCGATAAGTCCCTTCTGATAATATTCAACATGGCTTAAGGCGTCAAGTGACTTAAAGCCCTTTAAGATGTCAACGATGTTTTCTCTGTTTTGCATATAACGCTCAACGTGCTTTTCGTTGGGCTCGTCGGAAATGTGGAAATATGTTCTGTCCTTAAGGCCTTTCTTTTCGATATACTCTGTAAACTCGGTTAAGAACTGTCTTATAAAGGTAACAAATTCTTCACCGATAGAATCTGTTTCCCAGCCGAAAAGTCTCTTGTATTCACCGTCCACCGTTGCCATAATTTTGGGAGCATGGAGTGCACCCCACTGGGTGAAGAGGTGGGAAATTTCAAAATATTTTACGCCGCAGCGGTCGCAAATCCGGGCCCAGCGGTCAAAAAGGGTATAGTCAAAGGTGTACTTTCCGTTTTCAACCGTTACACCGATAAGCTGTGTGGTGGTTCTCTCTCCGCCCTGTGCTGTGTCAAGGGGAGGCGTGAAAACGGGGGTTAAAATCATATTGATGCCGCTTTCAACTGCGGTTTTTATAAAGTTTTCGCAAATTTCAAAATGCTTGTCGGAGAAAGGCTCAACCTCGTAGTAGTCGGCAAGGCAGTCCGCATAAAACCAGTTTGTGCAGATGTGGTCTTCAGAAGGAAGGCTTGCGGGGAGAATTTCAACGGTAAAGGGAATTTCCTTTACATAATAACCGTCCTTGTGTGTTATGCGAAGTTTGATTTCGTAAACGCCGGGCTCTAAATTTTCACAGGGGTTAAATTCAAACCACATAGCACGAAGCTGCTGCTGACAAAAAGCATAGCATCCGTCGTGAATTAAGGGATGAAGCAAATCGGGATAAAGCCCGGGCTTTGCACCGTTTAAGAAAGCAGGGTCCGACTCCATGGCAAGCTTGGGTGTTACGGGAGTGGGAAGATAGTTCGGAATATTTTCAACTGCAGAAATTTTCGTATAGGGGGAAAGTGCACCTTCAACCTCAAAGCGGAATACGCGTACTGCGTTCCAGGAATCGGCATCGTCATAAACAAGGAGCTGAATCGCCGCCTTTTCGTTTTTGTACATACGAAGGCGTTTTATTTCGGCAAACTCAGAGGGTGTCTGGTGAATAAAGCATTTTTCCATTGCGGATACTATTTTCGTTTCAAACATCAAAATCATTCCTTTCCTTATTATAGCTTAAGTATATCAAGTATTTATAAAAAAGTCTTGCACTTTTGGTTTTTGTTTCGGTATTTTCGGATATTTTTGTTGTATTTTTTATTATATAGTGGTAGAATGTCTTATGGGGTGATTTTATGAAATACACCAAAACCGTACTTAAGGAGATAATAAACATTGAAAGCATAAGAACGGTGCACTATTTTGAATACTCAAAGGACTATGTCTACGAGGGTGAAAAGCACGACTTCTGGGAGATAGTGTATGTTGACAAGGGCAACGTCACCGTTGGTGCGGACGATAAGAAAATCCTCTTAAACCAGGGTGATGTTTACTTTCATAAGCCTATGCAATGGCACAATGTTGCGGCAGACGGCGTAACTGCGCCAAACCTTGCGGTAATATCCTTCGATTCAAAGTCTGAGGCGATGGAGTATTTTTCTGACAGGCTTTTTCATTTGGAGCCGAGACTGCGGACAGTTTTATCCCGCGTAATCACCGAAACGGAAAACGCCTTTGTAACGCCCATCGGAAAATATTATAAGGGGATGCTTTCGGCAAATCCCGAAGCCTCGGAATGCTCCGAACAGCTGATAAAGGTGTATTTAACGGAATTTTTGCTCCTTCTTTTAAGGGAAAATGCCCAAAATGAACGGGTAAAGGCAAAAATTGACGAAAACACCTTTGACAGAATAGTAAAATTTTTAGAGGAAAACATTGCAGAAAACGTGTCGCTTTCCGATGTTGCAAGCTTTATGCACATAAGCCAGTCCACGGT
>JAFXHP010000020.1 GCA_017536285.1 Clostridia bacterium | reverse complement strand
GGTTGGTGCCGTCGAAGAACATGTTGGCGGCAAGCTGCTTTTCGCCTCCCTTGAACTGGGAAAGGACCGAGAGGTCCATGCTTTTGAAATCTATGATCATTATCTTTAAGTGTATGTGGGAATGCAAAGGTAATGAAAAAGAGCGACACAACAGTCGGGCACCGGAACGGGACGGGACGGAACATTTTGAACGCCACCTAAATAACTTATATTCAACAACTTATAGTTACAAGGGTGGGGATTTTCGCCCACCTTCACAAAAGGAAATAACTGAACATCAGCACTTTAAGCGGAGCCGTGAACTATATGCAAAAATTTATATACCTGTCTGAGATGGGAATTGGACGCTCGCAGCAGGTGCTTTGCAATATCAAATTTCGTATCGTCATCAAGCATTATGACATTACGAATATCTTTTATACCCATTTGCTTTAGAATCCGGATAAAATCACGGTATACCCCATCCGAAAAACGATCCTTATCTTCGTTAAGATCATACTCGCTTCCCGTAGTGGAATGAATCGCAGTCAAGAGCTGGTCATAGGAATCAAAATGCCACATAACCTTCTCATAGTCAATAACATTATATCTGACTATGATATAGTCTGTAAGGATTTTCTTTTCCCTGTTTTCAAGCCCTCTATAAAGAGCATCTATGACTGGATAGGTGAGATATTTATTGTTTAGGGCATGCCAATCAACATTTTTCAAGGCCCTTTTAAGCCTTTTCGACAGCCCCTTCACATAGAATTTCTCTGAAAAAGGGCAGGCTGAACCTATATATGCTATGAAGTTCCACCTGTATTCCTCCGCTCTGACACAGATCCGTCTCTCGACAGGGTTGTTCGCCAGATAAATTATACAGGATATCAAACGCTTCAAATCCGCTTTAGGGGCACTTCCGAAGCGCTCTTCAAACAAAGGTCCGCATCTCTTACGCTCCTTATTATATACTCTGGCAAAAACTGAGGTTGTTCTCGACACGAATCCGCTCAATTCCCTGACAGAGTCAGCCTGAATCAAGGAATGAATATGATCGATCATGATGCATAATCCCCAGATGATGACCTCTGCCTGTCTGGCAAAAGTGCAGAAAATCGTGTAATAAACAAGATAGTCTGCCAGATCATAAAATATGTTGAATCTGCCGATAGTCCTTTGGTAAACATGGTTTACAATTCCCTTTTTAAATCTTCTTTCTTTCATAAAACCCACCTTTATGTAGAATGCATAATTGCACCCGCCGCGAAAGTATATGAAATAGGGAATCTTGAACTTCAAAAAGAGAAAAATTTATTTTTACGATTATAAAAAAAAGAAAAATATTTTTTTGTTTTCATTTTGGGAGACACCTAATTAACTGTCTTTCAAACACTTAGTCTCGCAAGGGTGGGAATTTTCGCCCACCTTTACAAAAGGAAATAACTGAACATCAACACTTTAAGCGGCGCTGCGATTGACAATGTGTTTCAGCTCCTATATTTAAGATCACTACACATCCTGACCTAACCGCTATATATATTGACACATATGGTATCGCATATCAAATAATAAAGTATTTTTGCAGAACATTAAAACTCCACCACATGACACTGGAATCAAAAAGCCGAAAGAAATACCTTACAATAAGTTCTGCAGACCAAATCTGGGGACTTGCCATAAATTCTGTCGGAAGACAGAATATATCAGAAAACGAAGAATACCCACCACAAGAGCACCCTACCAGATACCTTTTCGACATTCGGAAAGGGCGTATTCTGAACGAGTACCAGCTGTTATATATAACTAAAGGCAAGGGACAGTTTTCTTCCGGGCCAAGCGGGCTTTGCCATATAAAGGAGGGGTGCATGTTCCTGCTTTTCCCGGGCGAAAGGCATACCTACAGACCGGACGAGTCCACCGGCTG
>JAFXHP010000019.1 GCA_017536285.1 Clostridia bacterium | reverse complement strand
TCTATTATATCACACCTGTAATCTTTTGTCCAGTTTTCTGCACACAAAAAAACGAAGGCTTTCGCCTTCGTTTAAGTTTGTAACATCCCCCGCATGAACCGTCTTGTACGCTTATTCAAACCTGCTCTCGCAGGTGGGCAATCCTACATCTGCTCCTGGGCTTCCTACCCGTAGCAGGCTTGCACGCCACAGATAATTCAGGATTTCCCTTAAAAAATGTGTTGGTTTAAATAGGGGCGTACTCTCTCGAGAGCCGCAGGGATAAAATCAAATGAGAAATTAGTAATGTGCAATTAAATTATATGCTTAATTTATACTAATTATTCAAAATCAAATTCGTCTGCGTTGTTTTCCTTGAAGATATCGTATACCTTGTTTAATACGTCGTTATCTTCAACGCCTGCAAAAAGCCAGGATTCTTCATCGTCAGACTCATCATCGGGAATCATTTCCATAATTAAAACTGTTCCGTCGGTATCGTCAACAGGAATAACAACAGCATACTGCTTCCCCTCGTATTCAACGCTGTCAAGCCATTCGCATGAAATTTCCTTGTTTTCTTCTTCATCAAACAAAACGATTATGTTTTCTTCGATAACTTCGTTCTTTTCAATATCTGCCATATCAATTCTCCTTTTACTTTAGTAAATATAATTTTATACTAAAGTTGCCTTTCTGTCAATAGGTTGAATTTAATTTAATCCGACAAATTCTTCAATGTCGCACACAACTCCGAAGTCTGCATAATCAAAAATCCGTGCGTCCTTATCGTTATTTACGGCAATTACATACTTCGCACCCTCATACCCAACAGTGTGATGTGCCGCACCTGATATTCCAAGAGCAACATAAACTTTTGGAGAAACCTTTTTTCCCGTTAAGCCCACCTGATGCTCATAAGGTGCTTTTCCCGTATCAACAAGGCCACGGCTTGCCGCCATTTCGGCACCCAGGCTTTCCGCAAAAATCTTAACCTTATCAAGACTGTTTTTTGCACCCTTACCGACAGATATAACAATATCGGCACTCTTCGTTTCGCACCTCACCGTTGCCATCTGCGGAAGAGTTCTGCATTCGATTTTCGCATAAACATCCCCACTCATTGCAGGACGGTACATATAAAGCTTTTCGCCGTCGGTCTCAAGGTTAGTACAGTCGGCACAAAGCCCGGTTTCCAGCATTGCCGAAACAATGGGTGCTGTCCGCCTTCCCCATAAATCCGCATTCCAGAGAACAACTTCGGCATTTTCAGCCTTAAGATATTCTGCTATTTCTCCTGCATCTTTCTTTTCAATTTCAACCACGTTATCGGAAAGCTTTTTTGCGACAGGCAAAACTTCTTTTCCCACTGCATAAATTTTAGGAAGCTTTATTTCGGATTCCTTTATTTCTTCCTTTTCGGCACTTTCCGCCGAAAGCTTTTTTATCAAAGGAATAAGTTCTTCCTTTTGGATAAAGCGGCAATGCCTCATTTTATCCTCACTTTGGAAAACCTTTAATACTTTTGTGGGAGAGCCTGAAAGTCCGCACTTATTAACATCTGCTCCAACCGCGGAATTATCCCACACAGTGACTTCCCCCACCTTTGAGCGGATAGAAGGAAAGCGAAGCTCTGCTATTCTTTCAACAGTAATTAAGCAGGGAAGGCTTACTTCTTCCTCCCCCATTCGGGTTTTGCACTTTACCTTATCGCTTACTTCCGTTATCTCCATTACATTTGTTATTACAGGAATATCCAACATAGCAGACAAGCAAGGTCCGACCTGTGCAGTATCGCCGTCAACGGTCTGTCTGCCGCAAATTATAAGGTCATAATCTATTTTAGAAAGTGCCGAAGAAAGTATGTGGCTTGTAGCAAGCGTGTCACTTCCCGCATAAACGCTGTCAGTAAGTAAAATTACCTTTGCACCAAGGCGTGTAAGTGCCAAAAGTGCATCCTTGCCTGATGGCGGACACATACTTATAACGGTTACATCGTCTGACAGTCTTAAAGCACATTCCAATGCCGATGCATCGAAGGGATTTATATCTCCCTTTATTATTTTAACACAAACTGCAATTTTCATTTATCAGTACTCTCCGTGATAAATCGGTGCTAAAGCATCGTGCACCGCCTTGTATTTTTTATACTGCCGGGCATAAATTTTGTGATTTTCCATATTCGGTTCTGTCTTAAGTACAGTTTCGTTGCAGGCACTTACTGCCCCCTTGGCATCAGCCCACAAGCCTGCCGCTACGCCTGCAAGCATTGCACTTCCGAAGGATGAGTCGCTGTATTTTTTCTTGACTAAGGTTATTCCCAGCATATCAGATGTAATCTGTCGCCACAAGGGGCTCTTTCCGCCACCGCCTATTATAACGGCTTCGCTATCGTGCTCCATGCCGATTTTTGAAAGTGCATTCATACAGTCAAGAATGGACATTGAAACGCCCTCTAAAACCGCACGGGTAAAGTGTGCCTTGGTGTGGCCTGCACGAACACCCACGAAGCTTCCGCAAAGCGAAGGATCTGCATAAGGAGTAAGCTCTCCGTTTAAGTAAGGATGAAACATCAACCCTTCTGCTCCGGGAGCAATTTTTTCAGCACCGGAATCAAGTACTTGATAGTCCTCAGAGAAGGTATCTCTATACCAGCGATAGGATGCGGCACAGGATTTTGTCGCCGTGCCGGGATACCAGAGGCCATCTATAACGTGGGAGTAGTTAATTAAGTTCTTATCGGGGTAGGGCTTATCAGTAACAACACAGATTCTTCCTGCCGTTGCAAGCTTTATGGTCATCTGTCCCTTTGCTACGGCACCGGATGCAAATACCTCCATAACCGTATCGGTGGTACCGCAAAGAACCGGTGTTCCTTCAGAAAGTCCTGTATCTTCTGCCGCCTTTTTCGTAATTTTACCAACGATATCGGAAGGATTACAGAGCGTAGGAAGCATAGACTTATCAATTGAAAGCTCAGAAAGAAGTTCTTCGGAATAGTCCATTTTACCATAGTCAAAGAACATACTTCCTTCTGCTTCAATAACGTCTGTCACATAGTCCCCCGTAAGCTGATGGCGGACATAGTCCTTGGCAAAAACAATTTTCTTTGTTTTCTTCCATATATCGGGCTCGTTGTTCTTTATCCATAAAAGCTGAGGAAGCGTCCAGATGGTATCCACCTTATGAAGTGCCTTTTCTAAAATAAAGTCTCCCATCTTTTCTTTGAGATAGTTTACTTCCCCGATGCTTCTTGTATCCGTCCAGTAAATCGAGGGGCGAAGCACGTTGAAATCCTCATCCATAATAACCGCTGTGTGGGTTGCGGCATCCAAGGATACTGCTTCAATATCCGAAGGATTTACGTTGCTTTTTTCGAGCACCGCTTTTATATTTGCCTTTGTAGCCTTATACCAGTCGTCTGGATTCTGCTCCGTCCATCCGTTTTTCGGATAAAGAGTGGGATATTCATAGGTCGCTTCGGCGTAAATTTTGCCGTCTGACCCAAGCAAGGTTGCCTTGGAAGCACCGCCACCGAAGTCTATACCGAGTACATATTTCATAAAATCACCTGTTTTTCCTAAAATTCAAGTAAGGGGTTGTATTTCTACAACCCCTGAAAATCAGTTTTCAACTGTAATTATGTGTGTTGTCTCGAAGTTCTTTCCTGCATCTAAACTTACGATGCCTTCTTTTCTTACGATGTTAAGGTCGGAATCCACGGGATCCTGTACGCCGCACCAGGGTTCAATGCAGATGTATTCTGCACCCGGCTTTGTCCAGAGTACGAAAAAGTCATGACCTGGGAATTCAACGCTTAAGGCGTAGTCGCTTAAGTTGTGCTTAAGAGTAACCTTTCTTGAATTGATGTTTTTGAAAACAATGGCATCAACCTTGAAAAAGTCATACTTAAGGGGAAGAACCTTAGAAGATTCCATAATTCTTATGGTGTTATGCTCAAGCAGGTTTCCGTCTAAAATGTAGCTGTCAAGTGTTTCTTCCTTGTCAAAAACTATGCTGTAATCTTCTATTCCGCCCTTTGTTGCATAGCCCTCGTGAGCACCAACGGAAAAGTACATAGTCTTATCATCCTTGTTAACAACTTCATAGGTAACCTTTAAGCTGTTTCCTGTAAGTGCATACTTTACCAGAAAATCATAGGAGAAGGGATAGTTTGCATCAAAATCAGGATTTCCCGAAATTTTAAACACCGCTTCTTTTTCGGATGCTTCTGCCACTTCAAACTCAGAAAGCTTTGCAAAGCCGTGCTTGGGAAGGGTATATTCCTTTCCGCCGTAGGTGTACTTGTCATAGCGAAGTCCGCCGCAGATTGGGAAAAGAATGGGAGCCTTGCACGCCCAAACGGAAGGATCTCCTGACCAGAGATAGTTAACACCGTTTTTCTCAATTTTCTGAATTTCCGCACCCTTTGTTGATATATCAACAGTAAGGAACTCGTTTTTAAGTGTAATTATTTTGTCAGCCATAAGTGATCCTCGTCTGTGGTCATGTAGAAGCCTCTGTCGGCTCCTGCCATAATCCAAAGATAATAGTTATCATATCCGGGAGCAGTGTGGAAGGGATGATAGCCTCTCGGGATTTCAACTAAATCGCCTGTCTTAACTGTGTAAGTCTCGTCGATGTCGCCTTCCATTGTGTAAACCTTCTGGATACCGAAGCCTTCGGGCTTCTTGAATTCATAATAGTAAATTTCTTCTGTCTCAGCTTCTTTAGGCATATTGTCATCGTCGTGCTTGTGAGGAGGATAGCTTGCCCACTGTCCGCCCTTTACAAAAGCTTCACCGATGTAAAGCATGGTAGAATCCACTCTTTCATCTAAAATGAAGTGAGCTTCTCTCTCCCAGCCGGGCTTACCTAAGTTCTTAATTACAACATCCTCGGGATTTACGATTGCAGGCTTATATGCTGCCTCGGAGGGTGACTTGCAAACTGCGATTTCAACCTCTGTTACGCCTTCAACTGTGAAGGGAGTATTAGCGGGTACATAAATGCAGGTTGCAGCACCCTCGAAAACGTCCATTCTCTTCCCTGCATCCTTAAAGGAGAAGCCTTCGCCTTCTACTGTGCACTTACCTCTTAAAATAACAAGGGCATATTCCTTATTTACCTCTCTGTAGGACTTTTTGTCCCCGGAAGCTAAACGAAGCATATCCATTTCAACCTTTTTACAGGTGCTGTTTGCCTTTGTGATTATTTCGCTTTTACCGAATTTCTTATTCCAGTTCTTCTTTAAATTCATCGAATCCCAACTCCTTCAAATATTTTATTACCTCCGAAAAGGTCGGAACGCCTGCTCTTGCACCAAGCTTTTCGCACTTAAGTGCAGAAACTGCGCTGGAGAATATGCAGGCCTTATAATAGTCATAGCCCTTTGTTACGGCAAAGGCGAAAGCACCGTGGAAAACGTCTCCCGCACCGTTTGAGTCTATAACCTCGGCGGGTGTTGCAGGGTAAGCTTTTATTTCCTTACCGTCATACATTATGCCGCCTTTTTTACCCTGGGTTATTACAACAACCTCGGGTGAATATTTGTCGAAAAGAATCTTTGCCGCAGCCTCTGCCGTTGCAGCCCCCGTATGTCCTAACGAAAATTCCTCGGAAGGAATCAATATATCGGCATGAGGAAGAAGTTTTTCAACGCCCTCATAAAGTCCGCCTGCATCATACAATACCTTAGTACCGGACTCATTTGCAATTTTTGCTCCTTCAACTGCAGCCTCCATCTCATTTCCGTCAACCATTAAGATTTCAGCATTTTTAATTGCTTCTGTCTTTTTTTCATCAAGCTTTAACGGAGGCAGATTTCCTCTAAAAAATACGCAGGTACGGCTTTTTGCTTCTCTGCTCAGCCATATGCAGGATGAAAAGGAAGCATATCCCGAATAAACGTCGGTATATTCCGTGGAAACGCCGTATTTTTCCATATCAGCCTTTAAGAAGCATCCGCCTGCATCATCGGCAAGAACGCCGATATAGGCGGCTTTTGCTCCAAGCTTTGATACTGCGACAATTCCCGTTGCGGTGGGGCCTCCCCCTGCCGCAACGGAATTTTCTGCTCTCATTTTTGTATCCTCGGTAGGATAATTTGGCACGGTATAAAGTGTATCATACACGTTTGCTCCGATTCCTACAACCTTACTCATGCCTTATTGTCAGCTCCTAACAACTTTATCTTTTCTTCAGCGAAGGATGCCACAGCTTCAACTGCTTCCTTCATGAAAAGGTCGATACCAACCTTGTCTCTGCCTGTTGCAAATACCTGATCAAGGAATGCATAGCAAAGGTCTGTTCCGAAGTTGATTTTTCTGATACCTGCATTGATGGAAGCTTTTATTTCCTCATCGGGAACGCCGCTTCCGCCGTGAAGAACCAGTGCAACATCCACATTTTTATGGATTTCAGCGATTCTTTCAATAGCAAGCTTGGGAGCCTTTTTATATCTTCCGTGAGCAGTACCAACCGCAATTGCAAGTGCAGTTACGCCTGTTCCCTCAACGAAAGCCTTTGCTTCTTCCACTGTGGTGTATTCTGTAGTCTGTTCATCGCCGTTTGCCGCAGAGCCAACGTGACCGATTTCACCTTCAACCTCTACACCTACTGCCTTACAAAGCTCAACAACGTTCTTTGTTCCGGCAATGTTTTCTTCCATGGGAAGAGCGGATTTATCAATCATAATACCTGTTGCGCCATAGCGGAGAGTTCTCATAACCTCAACCTCGCTTGCACCGTGGTCAAGATGATAGCAAACGGGAACGCTCGCCTGTTTTGCAGCCGCAATGATTATGGGAGCAAGGAAGTATCCTTCCTCGTTTGTAACAAGACGTGAGTAGTTCTGAAGTATCACAGGAGCGTTCTGCCTTTCAGCCGCTCTTATAACACCCATAACCGTTTCCATATTGTATACGTTGAATGCAGGAATGGCGAAATTGCCCTTCTCTGCCATATCAAGCACAGTCTTAAAGCTTACAAGCATTCTGAAACAACCTCCTCAATCTTCTTAAGCTCGATTCCGTCAATCTTGTTTTCGGAAAGAAGAGTGTATTCTGCGAAGCACTCTGTAACTAAAATTTCAGCATTTGCGTTCTTCGCATTTGTCCATCTCATATCGGCAACCTTTGCCATTACGTCGGGCATATATTCGTTCATAATAAGGTTTCCGGCAAGAACAGTATCCTTCTTTGAAAGAAGCATATCACGAACGCTTCCGCAGGCATTAAGTATTGTTCTTATAGCCTCTGTTTCGTCCAAGTCTCTTGCAAGTATGGGAGAATCCTGGGGAGTATAAACCTTGCCGGAATTCTTAACCTTGAGCGCACCCTTTTCGATTAATTCTGCAAGGAAGGATGTGAATGTTACAACTTCGGCCGTAACTTCAATTCCCCATTCCTTGTATTCACGCATCATTACCTTTGCATCGGAAGGATCGTAGCAGATTACCTTTTTGTAGTTGTTAAGTACCTTTGCACAATTTTCCATAGCTGCCTTTGTTTCTGCTGCGGCACCGAGTAAGAAGTCAAGGCTGTAACCGCTTACGGGTTCATCCTTAAGAATTGTGAAATCTACGCCTGCTGCCTTAAGTACGGAAGCGGCTGTTTTTGCACAGCCCTTTGCTCGTGTGTCTTCACCGATAAAGAAAAGCACATCTGTTTCGGGGAAATCGGGAATCTTGTTTTCGTTTTCGATACCGTAGATATTTCCCTTTGCATCTAAATTATCAAGCATTTTTTCAACATATGCGGGAATCTTACCGTCAAGAGCCGCACCGAGTCTTGC
The DNA here is from genome assembly GCA_017536285.1 of Clostridia bacterium. Next base: position 4,729 of record JAFXHP010000019.1, on the reverse strand, counting down.
TTCCTTTGTAAACATAACGGGATCCCAGCCTGTAACACAGTCCTTCATACATCCGCCGCAAAGGGAGCATTCGTATACGTTGTTTATAATATCATCTGAATATTCAACTGCTTCCCTTGCAACCAAGGAAAGACCGAGAGCTCTCGCTCTTGCTGTGTTTCTTTCAAGGCCTGTTGCGTTTCCGATGGGGCAAACGTGATGGCACATCCAGCAGAAACGGCAGGAGTCAATATGTTCTTTTGCTTTATTTGAAAACTGCATAACCTTACCTCCTATTATAATCCAAGCTTGAACGGATTCATGATGCCGTTGGGGTCAAGCTGCTTCTTAATTCCTTCAAATACCTGCATAGCGGGACCGTACTGTTCCTTCATAAGACGGCCGAGCTTGATGCCTACGCCGTGGTGGTCGTTTACAACACCGCCGTTGGCAAGAGCTGTTCTTACGCCGCAGTTCCAGATTGCCTGATGAAGTCTGAATGCTTCGTGAGGATCTCTGGGAACGTCCTTACCGTCAACGATAAAGCGGTCGTAAATCATGCAGCCCCATTCATACCAGTGAGAGAAGTGAGCGATGAACTTCGCCTGGGGGAAGTTTGTTTCGATTGCCTTCTTCATTTCCCAGTAAATCTTTTCAATCTTATCATAGGGAGCGATTGTATCCATAGTACCGAAGCACTGAGGAATATCCATCATATGACCGGGATAGAAGAATGTAATCTTTTCCTTCCACCACTTTTCGCCGTATTCAGAGCCTAAGTCTTCTGCACCGTACTTGCCGAAGGTTTCAAGAAGAATCTTCATTTCAAGGTCAGCCATTTCCTTAACGCCTTCAATAGCGATGTTCATGAATGCGCCCTTCTTTTCAACGCCGACAATCTTCTTTATAAGAGAAGCTGTTTCAGCCTCGTCATAAAGTCTCATAACAGAGGGCTTGAACTTCTGTAAAAGCTCACGGCCTGCATTGAACGCATCTGTCATATTGTGGAAGAGGAAACCTCTGAACTGACGGGACTCGGGCTGTTCGTAAATTCTCATCTGAGCCTTTGTCATAACGCCAAGTGTACCTTCAGAACCGATGAATATCTGATTAAGGTCGGGACCTGCCGCATGCTTGGGAGCGGGAGATGTCTCGATAATGTCACCGTTGGGAAGAACAACTTCCATCTGGAGCACCATATCGTCAATCTTTCCGTACTTTGTGGAAGATACGCCGATACCACGGTGAGCCAAGAAGCCACCTACTGTGGAGCAGGTAAGGGATGAAGGATAGTGCATTGTTGCATATCCTCTTTCGTTTGCAGCCCATTCGATGTGCTTATAGATCGCACCTGTTCCGCACTCTATGTACATACCCTGCTCGTTTACGTCATAAATTTTATTCATTCTCTTTGTGTCAAGAACGATACCGCCGCAAACGGGAATTGCACCGCCCTGTGTACCGCCGCCGGCACCCCAGGTGGTTACGGGAATTTTGTAGTAGTTTGCAATTTTTAATACCGCAGAAGTTTCCTTTGCATCCTTGGGAGCAACTATAAAGTCACCCTCGGGCATTCTTAAGCCTCTGTCTGCCCACATTCTGGAAAGCCAGAAATAGTCAACACTGTGAGAAACCTTGTCGATTGTTCTTGTAGAACAGTTTTCTCTGCCGACTGCGTCCTCAAGTTCGGTCGCAATCACGTCAAATAAAAAGTCTGTCATTTTAATACCTCCGTTTTTTATTCCATTTTATTGCTAATATACATAATAACACATAGTATATTAAAATGCAAGACTTTTTTGAAAAAATTTTCATTGACTTTTGGTTATTATCGTGTTAAAATGATTAAAAAGTGAAAATTATTTTCATTTTCGGAGGTGTTTTATGGATAGAACAATGCTCAAAATACAGATGCTTTATGACGAAATGGGAAAATCCGAGAAAAAAGTGGCGGATTTTATAATCTCCCATCCGTCGGAGCTTCTTCCCCTTTCCATAACGGAGCTTGCTGAAAAAAGCAAGAGCAGCGAGGCAACAATCGTCCGCTTTGCAAGACGTCTCGGGCTTTCAGGCTATCAGGAGCTTAAAATTTCCATTGCCAGAGAAAGCGGAAAGGTCATAGACAATCACGATGTTGCAGAGGAAGATACCACCTTTGAAATTTTCGAAAAGGTCACAAACGATATTTATAAGTCTCTTGAAATGACAAAGCAATCCCTTTCTCCCGAAGCCTTGGATGAAGCCGCAAAGGCAATTTTAGATGCCAAAAAGGTGGTAATTTTCGGTCTCGGCAACTCCGCCTCCGTGGCACAAGATGCAGGACACAAGTTTTTCAGGGCAGGGTGCGATGCTTCCGTTTTTTCAGACAATCATATGCAGGCAATTGCCGCATCTCATTTAAATAGCGGGGATGTTGCCATAGGCATTTCCCATTCGGGCTCATCAAAGGATATTGTTGATGCCTTGAAAATTGCAAAGGGACAAGGGGCTAAAACCATCGCCATAACAAACAAGGGTAAGTCCCCCATCGTAAAGGAATCTGACATCACACTTTTTACCTCATCAATGGAAACGGAATATACTATCCTAGGCTTAAACTCCCGAATCGCGGCGCTTTCAATAATTGACACTATTTATTCCTACATCGTGTGCCGTAAAACCACCGATGCCGAAAACGCAATAAAGAGCGTCGAGGACGCTCTTAAAGGAAAGAAATATTAAAAGCTCCGGGCAAGCCCGAAGCTTTTTTGTTACATATTAAGAAGCACAACTGCCCCGGTGCCTAAGCTTACGCCGATTATCTGACAGGGCGTAAGCTTTTCTTTATAAAGCGTCATTGACACCGCAACGGTTACGATGATTCCGCCTGCGGAAACAAGGGGAAACATTACGGAGGGAGCCATTTTATAAACCGATACCAGCATCATCACAAAGAGGTTTACAGCACCGTTGGCAATACCGCAAACTGCATACCAGGGGAAGCCTTTTTTAAGGGATGTGCCGATAGTTTTTCTTTCCTTTGTGAAAAACGCCACCGCAAAAAGCGTAAATGCCGTAATTAAAAGAGCAATTATCATAAATTCATTTTTGTACTTTCCGTCAAGTGCCTGCTGCTGTGCCGTCTGCACAGTGGAGCATCCGCCGTTTCCGAGGAAAGCAAGAAATGCAAAGATTGCCCACTTAAGCGTTATTTTTTTATCGTCCTTTTTCTCCATATTTACAAATACGAGAGAAATTAAAAGAAGAATTATTCCGCCTATTAAAAGTGCGTCAACCTCATCCCCGTTCATAATTCCGTAAAGTGCAGGAATTATTAAAGAATAGGAAGAAATAAGGCTTGTCAAAGATAAAGGGCCTGTCAGAATTGCGAGAACGGAAAAGGCAACGCCCATACTGTAGAAAACAGAAAAGCCTACAGAATAAGGTAAAAATTCCGCGCTGTATTCAAATGTTCCTATGGAAGAAAATATGAAAAACAATGCCGCAATTGCAGCCGATGCTCCCGAAAAGACAAAAACTCCGCCGCCAACCTTTATATTATATGCTTTTTTTACAATGTTCTGTAATGCTACTCCGAGAATTACCAAAATAAGAACCAAAGTACTCATAAATACGCCACCTTTAATTTTTTTCACGGATAATTTTACTACAAAACTTTCCTTTTTTCAATACCCCGCTTAGGAAGATAGTTCTTTATTTTCGTACTATATTTCCCAAATTGTAAAATCCTTGACGAATCAGCCTTTATGTTCTATAATGGTGACGGGTGATTTTATGATTATACGTTATGACAAAGAAAAGCTTATTTCGGCACTTCGTGACTTTTCCAATGCCACGGGAATAAATATAAATCTTATTGACAAGGACGGTCATACGCAGATTTTGTGGAATGACTACAAGGATCATTGTGACATTCCGTCATACTGCCGCATTATTCACTCCCTCCCCCAGTCACGCAATAAATGTCACGCCTCTGACAGTATGCTTATCGAAAGGTGTAAAAAAAGCCTTAAGGCGGAGCATCACATCTGCCACGCCGGGCTTGTTGATATTGCGGTTCCCATAACTCACAACGATTCTGTTCTTGGCTACATAATTTTAGGACAGATGAAAAAGGAAACGGATTTTAAAAAGGTTTATCCCTTAATCGCCCACACCGGTCTTCCGATGGAAGAAATGAAAAAAAGCTTTGATGCACTCCCCACCTTTGACGACAGCAAGATAAAAGGCGTTATAAGCGTGGCGGTGATGCTTACAAAATATATTTTAACCGAAAATATGGTAAAAACAAAAAGCGGGCATAAGCTTGACATCCTGACGGAATATATCGATGCGCACTTAGGAGAGGTGTTAACGCCCGACTCCATTTCAAAAGGCACTTACCTTTCCAAAACCACTTTATACAAGCTTACAAACAGGCATTTCGGTATGGCTCTCGGCGAATACATAAACCTAAAAAAGCTTGATAAATCATTAGAGCTTTTAGAAAAAGCAGACCTTTCAATAGAAGAGGTTGCAATCTCATCGGGATTTTCCGGCGCCTCCTATTACGGCAAGCTTTTTAAAAAGTACAAAGGAATCTCTCCCACCGCCTACAGAAAAAAGCTTGCACTTTGATAAAAGAGAGCAAAAAATTAAAGATTTTTCGCAAAAAAAGCAAGAATTTGCATTGACTTAGGGAAAAGAAAAATATATAATATAATTGCAAAAATTTTTAAAAGAGGTGTTTTTATGTTAAAGAAAATATCCG
>JAFXHP010000018.1 GCA_017536285.1 Clostridia bacterium | reverse complement strand
TCTGTCAGGATTTCTCCCTTGGACTTTGCCGCCTTCATTTCTCTCCAGGTAACATCCTTTTCGTTATCATAAAGGAGCGCTGCAGCTGCTGTCTTTATAAGTACCTCAGGCATAATTCCGTTTTCGTAAATCATAACCATAGGACCCATAATTCTTTCGCCCTTTGCAAGCTTTCTTTCGGGGTCTCTTGCATTTCTTGCAACGGTATCAACAATTACCTTACTGCAGAACTTTTCCTTGGAAAGTGCCGCAAATTCAGCCTGATCAGCTTCATCATAGCCGAATTCCTTACAAAGCACCTTATTTGTAACTTCATAGTTTTTATCAAGAAGCTCTAGTATTTCGGGATCGTTTGCAGCCTTTGCATAATCGGAATAGCCCTTGATATAGCCAAGATATGCAATTACACAGCTTGCCGCATTGTAGGTGTATAACTTTCTTGTCAAGAAGTTTCCGAAATTGTCGATGGGACGGATGCCCTTAATCTTCATTTCGTAGCCACCAAGTAAATCGGCGTTGCACTGAAGGTAGGGATAGTTTTCGGAATCTATGTTAAGTCCGTCATCTGTTGTTGTGCAGAAAACTGTGGATTCGCTTACGGAAATGTCCTTGTTTCCGATTGCTTCACCTAAAACCACAGAGGGCTTTGATGAGTTTTCGCAGGTAATGATTGTATAGTGCTTATCGTCCTTTAAGAGGGGCGAAAGTGATGCACCAACATCCTTTAAGTTCTGACCGCCAACGGAAACCAGAATAAGGTCAGAATCTCCAAGGTCAGCATTTTCCCAGGTGTATGCAGAAAAGTTTGTAACCTTAAAGTCTTCTCTTACGCCGCCGAAAAAGCGAACGGTAAATTCCTTTTTCGCATTTAATTCATCAACCAATGCCTTATCCTTATCGATGAACATAATTTCGGCATTGTCTTCCGAGAGTAATCTTCCTATAAAGCCTCTGCCTGTTTTTCCGGCACCAACTACAACTATTTTACTCATTTTATGTACCCCCAGGACTTAAGAAGTTCAATCTTTTCCTTAACCATCATACCAAGCTCGCCGTTGGGCTCAAGTGAGCAAACCTTCTCAAGGATTGCATCGATGCCTTCGTTTTCTCTCATTTCCTTAAGCTTGATTGCAAATTCGTCGGTTTCGTTGTAATAATACATTGCCGCAGCTATTGCAATAGATAAGTTTTCGGGCTTGATTCCGCAGGATAATACAAGGCGTGCAGAGCCAACCAGACGGTCATCCTTACCTAACTTTCTGATCGGATCTCTCGCGTTTCTCTCAATAAAGTCAACGATTGTATAGTCCTGAAGCTTGTTTTTGGATGTTAATGTAAATGCAAGCTGTTCCTCTAAGGGGAAGTTATGCTTTATGGAAAGAGCGCGTGCTGTTTCCTGATATACACCGTCTAAGATTTCAAGAATCTTCTCGTCGTGTGCCGCATCTGCAATCTTTTCATAGCCCATTAATGCACCAAGGAAGGAAACTGTTCCGTTTGCCGCATTGTAGGTGTAAAACTTTCTCTCCAAAAAGCCTGTGAAGGATTCAATTAACTTAAGTCCCTTGATTTCAGGTAAGCTACCCTTGATTCTTGAAGCGTCAACGGGAAGCTCCCAGAAGTTCTGAACGTTTACGATCAGGGGGTCTTTTTCAAGAAGCTCCTTTGATGATTCGATGGCAGAACGCATAATAACCGCTTCTGTGATACCAACGTTGTTTTCAAAATATTCTCTTGCTTCGTCAGAAATAATTTCGGAAATTCCGTTTCTTAAAATGTCTGCAGGCTGCTTCCAGTTTTCGCAGGTTACGAAGTTGATATAGCCGCCCTTTTTAGCCTTAAGTTCAATACCTGCCGCAAGATAGGGCACGATTTCGCCCAAGTTTTTACCGCCTACTGCATTGAATACCGCATCGGCATTTGCGATTGCCTCGGCAATTTTTTCCTTTTCGGAAAACTTTAATGCCTTTGCACCCTTAACAACGCAGTTTTCCTTTTCGTTACCTAAAATGTTTACTGTGTACTGTCCACGTTCATTCATAAGGTCTGTAAGACCGTCAAACTTTTCAACGAATGTAAATTCGATTCCGCTTAAGTACAAAAGATGTCCGATGAAGCCACGTGCAATTTTGCCGGCTCCGAAAATAACACAACTCATTTTGCTAACCTCCTGAATTCTTCAAAATTTTGTTTATTTGATTCATAAAGCTTTTTATAAAGCTCGAAACGCTGTCT
>JAFXHP010000004.1 GCA_017536285.1 Clostridia bacterium | reverse complement strand
CTACATCGAGGTTTCAAATGTACATAAGGAAAAGGTACCGGAAGACTATATAAGAAAGCAGACTCTTACAAACGGAGAAAGATACATAACAGAAGAGCTTAAAGAGGTTGAAAAGGACGATTTAAGTGCTTCTGAAAAGGTTATCCGCCTTGAATACGAGGCATTTATGAAGGTGGTTTCGGCCGTAAAGGAAAAAATCGGAAGCATACAGAAAACCTCCCATGCCATCGGTGTAATGGACGTTATATGCTCCTTTGCTCATGTGGCTGTGAAAAATTCCTACTGTATGCCGATAGTTGATACATCGGACAATCTTGAAATCAAGGACGGTCGCCATCCCGTGGTTGAGCAGATAAACGAAAAAGAGCTTTTTGTTCCCAATGATACAAACCTTTCGGGCAAGGGCGACTCAATGGCGATAATCACAGGTCCTAATATGGCAGGTAAATCCACATATATGCGTCAGGTTGCCTTAATCTCTCTTATGGCACAGATTGGTTCATTTGTTCCTGCAAGCTTCTGCCACGTCGGCGTGGTTGACAAGATATTCACCCGTGTTGGTGCGTCCGACGATTTATCCTCGGGCAGAAGTACCTATATGGTTGAAATGAGCGAGGTAGCGGAAATCGTAAACAATGCAACTAAAAAGAGCCTTATTATCTTAGATGAAATAGGAAGAGGTACAAGCACCTTTGACGGACTTTCCATGGCGTGGTCAATTGTTGAATACTGTGCGGAAAAAATAAAGGCGAGAACACTTTTCGCCACCCACTATCACGAGCTTACAGAGCTTGAAAGCACGCTCCCCGGCGTTAAGAATTACTGTATTGCAGTTAAAAAGAGGGGCGACGACATCATTTTCCTCCGCAAGATAATAAGAGGCGGAGCGGACGAAAGCTACGGTATTGAGGTTGCCCGTCTTGCAGGCATAAAGGAAAGTATAATAAAACGTGCAAAGGAAATTCTTGCCAAGGTGGAAAACGAAAACCCCAGAGAAAGAAAGACAGCTATAAGGGCGGAAGCGGACACTCAGCTTGATATGTCGGGAATGGTTAAGGATACCATCGTTGACCGCCTTCGTATGATTGACATAACAACAATTTCGCCCCTGGAGGCACTTAACATATTAAACGAACTTAAAAACAAGGCTGACGAAGCATAATTTTTCGGAAAGGATGGATTTTTCATGGGAAAAATTCATGTACTTGATAAATCGGTATCCAATAAAATTGCGGCAGGCGAGGTGGTTTCCCGCCCTGCTTCGGCTGTAAAGGAACTAATCGAAAACTCCCTTGATGCCGGAGCAAAATCCATTACCGTTGAAATCAAAAACGGCGGTATCGGATATATAAGGGTTACGGATGACGGCTCGGGAATTGAAGAGGACGATATTTTAACGGCCTTTTTGCCCCACGCCACAAGCAAAATCCATACGGCGGAGGATCTTTATGCCATCGGTACCTACGGATTTCGCGGTGAGGCACTGGCATCCATTGCTTCGGTTTCAAAGCTTGAGCTTATAACAAAAACTGCCGATGCCGAAATGGGCGTTAAAATTTCCGTTGAAGGCGGCGAGTACGGCGAGAGCGAATGCGTTGGTGCGAAATCTGGCACAACCATCACCGTAAAGGAGCTTTTTTACAACACTCCCGCAAGATTCAAATTTCTTAAAAAAGACAGCGCGGAAACCGCCGCTGTGACGGACGTATGCCAGAAGGCTGCACTTTCCCGTCCCGATGTTTCATTTAAGTACAT
>JAFXHP010000017.1 GCA_017536285.1 Clostridia bacterium | reverse complement strand
TAAGATAGGAAAGATAGGTAATTCCTGCACTTTCCCGAAACTTTGTGCAGAAATAAAACTTACTGTAGCCCATTTTTTCCGCTATATCGGAAATAGATATTTTCTCACGGAAATGAAGCTTGGTATAGTTTATAATTTCCCGAAGCTCACTTTCGTCAAAGGAGTTACCCGATGGGAGAACTTCCTCACGGCTGAAGGTGCGAAGAAGAGAAAAAAGGGATACGGCAATGCTTGTTGCCGAAAATATATCTTCGGCTTTTGCCAAAGCGTTCACAATGGGCAAAATTTCATCAAAGCAGTCGGGATTTACGTCAATTGACATAAGGCTTTTTCCCTCGGATGCCAAAAGTGCCTCAAAGCTCAAAAAGGGCGAAAAGCCCTCGGGGGAAAGCTTTACGTTTAAGAGATTACCGCTGCTTTTTTTATAGCTCATTGAATGAACTGTTTCCGGCGGAATATAAAAAACCTGATTGCCCGACAGCTTATAGCGGTGTCCTCCTATAATCACCTCGCCCGTCGCCCCTGAAAAAAGCAAAATCTCAACAGTTTCCGCATAGTGGGGTGCGACAAGCTCATCACGGTCAAAGGTCGTATAAATCACCGAAAAAGGTATGCTTTTTGAAAAATCTTTATGCTCTTTAAAAGCGGTGAAAATATTGTTCATAGCCCCATTATATATTAAATATCAAAATATTGCAACATTTTTCCTTAATATTTCCCATTGAAACTGGGCTTTTTTCGCACTATAATATAATAAAAGGAGGTTTTATTATGATTAAAGCTGTAATTATTGGTTGTGCACATATGCACGTTAACGAAATTGCCTTATACATAACCGAGGCGGAGGGGATTACTTTAGCTGCTGCCGCCGACCTTGTGCCGGATACCCCCGAAATCGTAAAGGCGAGATACACAAGGGACTGGAACAAGGAAAATATAAAAAATAACTATTGTGACAACATTTACGATGACTATATTAAAATGCTTGATACTGAAAAGCCCGACTGGGCGTTTATCTTAACGGAGAACAAAAACAAGCCTGCCGTGGTGGAAGAGTGTGCGAAAAGGGGAATTAACGTAAGCATCGAAAAGCCCATCGCCGTAAGCTATGAAGAGGCATTAAAAATCGAAGAATCCGTTAATAAGTACGGCATCGAGGCAATTGTAAACTGGCCCGTAATCTGGCGCCCCTATATGTATGAAATGATAAATGCATACAGACTCGGTCTGGTGGGAGACCTTAAAAAGCTTTACTACATAAACGGCCACACAGGCCCCCTCGGTGCAGGTGCAAAGCACAGAGGTGTTTCCGATACCGCCGAGGAAATGACGGACGAGGCAAGAAGCAAAACCTGGTGGTATCAGAAGAATCAGGGCGGCGGTGCCATTCTCGACATTCTGTGCTACGGCGCAATGTATTCCGCACTGCTTCAGGAAGGCGACGCAAAAAGCGTTTATGCATATTCCGACAACTTAAACACGCCCTATTCCGATGCGGAGGACAACGTGAGTGCGGTAATAAAATACGATAACACCTACACCGTTGCCGAGGGAACGTGGACAATTCCTCAGCTTGTTCTTCCGGGCGGCCCCGTACTTATGTGCGAAAAGGGCGCAATTTACACCAAAAAGGAAGACGGGGTATGCACCGTTCTCGCTGTTGATATGTACGGAAATCCCTTGGAAATTCCCAAATGCGAATTTCCAAAGTATATGAAAAACATTGCAGAGCATCTTACCTATGTAAAGAAAACGGGCTCGCCCCTTACAAAGGAAGTAACCCTTTCACAGAATATGAAGGTTATGGCAATTTTAGATGCGGCGAAAAAATCCACCGAGTCGGGATGCGAGGAAAAGGTAGTATGCAGACCGTAAAAGGAATCGTCGCTGACATTCAGCGCTCATCCATCCACGACGGGCCGGGGATAAGAACCACCGTTTTCTTAAAGGGCTGTCCCTTAAACTGCAGTTGGTGTCACAACCCCGAATGTATAAAAAAAGAGCCCGAAACCCTTTTCTATCCCGAAAAGTGCATCGGCTGTAATATGTGCGATAAGGGTTGTTTTTCCGGGGCAAAAGTCATTTGCGGAAAGGAAATGACTTCTTACGAGGTTTTAGCCGAGGTTATGCTTGATAAGGCATATTATAAAAATGATGGCGGCGTCACTTTCTCGGGGGGCGAGCCTATGCTGCAAAAGGAATTTGTGGCAAGCCTTTCCGACCTTTGCCACGATGAGGGCATAAACACAGCCATTGAAACTTCGATGTATATTTTCGACAGCGACGTTTTATCGAAAATGGACTACATAATGTGCGACGTTAAAATATGGGATGACGAAAAGCACAAAAAATACACCGGCGTGTCCGGCGAAAAAATAAGGGAAAACATTAAAAAAGCGGATAAGCTTGGTATCCCGATTTTAATAAGAACGCCCATAATACCGGGAATTAATGACACGGTTGATGAAATTAAAAACATAAAAAGCTTCGTTATGTCCCTTGAAAATGCGGCAGGATATGAGCTTTTGCCCTATCATCCGCTGGGAGACGGGAAGAGGGCGGCGTTGGGACTTATCGCACCCGAATTTAACATTCCCGAAAAAGAAAAAATGGAGGAATTAAAAAGCTATGCTCACATATAAAGACAGACTTTCGAGTATGAGGGAAACAAAAATCCGTCATACTCTCTTAAAAAGAAAGCAAAACGGCTTTACCGATTTAGACGATTTCGGCACAGTACCCATTTCCGAGGGCTATGCCGTAACACCCTGGTACAACAGCGAAAACGGAAGCTTTTACGGACTTGACGGAATGTGCGAAAACTTCTGCCGTGTACTTGATGCCCACGAGCCATATGTTGACCCCATGGAAATGCTTTGCGGCCGATGGAGAGATATGCTTGTAAACTACAGAGGCGACCTTCACTATATGCCCGACTGGCTTAAGAACAACCTTAAAAATCTTGAGTTTATCAAAAACGGTGCCACAAATCAGTGGAGTAAGCGTTGGGACGAACAGCGCTTCCCCTATGACCACTTAAAGCCCTGGCAGGAAAAGTACAACATCACCACCGGTATTGACGGAGATGCCCACTTTGCCTGCGACTATAAAATCGGCTTTGAGCTTGGCTTTGGCGGTTTCCTTGACAAAATTAAAAAATACCGCGAAATAAATCCCGATAAAAAGGCGTTTTACGATGCGGAAGAGCGATGCGTTCTTGCGATAGTTGCCTTTATCGACCGCCATATTGCAAAAATCGGAGAGATGATAAAAACGGAAAACCGCCCCGAAATAAAGGAAAACCTTGAAACAATGAAAAAGGTCTGTGAAAATATCCGTCTGGGCGCACCTTCTACCTTCCACGAGGCTTGTCAGTGGACGGCGTTTTTCAACTGTGCATCCCGAATCTACACCCGTGACGGTGCAGGCTTTCAGCTTGACGGACTTTTATATCCCTTTTACGAAAAGGACGTAAGGGAAGGAATAACAGACGATGAAACAGCAAAATTTTTAATTGCAAACCTTCTTTTAATTGACCCCCACTACTATCAGATTTCGGGCGTTGACGAAAATGATTGCGATATGACAAATAAGCTTTCCTACCTTATTCTTGACGCGGCAGATTCCATAAACATCGCCTGCAACTTAACGGTAAGGGTGCATCCCGCCTGCGATAAGGCGTTTCTTAAAAAGGCGGTTTCCTGCCTTCTTAAAAATAAAAACGGATGGCCAAGATTCTGTAACGATAAGGCTCTTTGCGAGGGCTATATGAGAAACGGCGTGGATAAGAAAACCGCCCGTGAAAGAATTGCCGTGGGCTGTAACTGGATGTGCGTGCCCGGCAAGGAATTCCCCATGAATGACACGGTAAAAATCAACGTGGCAAAGGTTATGGAAGAAGCCTTAAAGGATATGAAATCGGAAAAGGAAAAATCCACGATGCGACTTTTTGAAATTTACAATGAGCACCTTAAGAAAGCGGTTGAAATCACCGCCGAGGGCATAAATCTTCATATCGACCACGCCCACGACGTAACCCCTGAGCTTATTATGAATTTAATGATGCATAATACTTTGGAAAAAGGCCTTGATATTTCAGAGTGTGCCTCTCTTTATACCGTGGGCATTGACGGAGCGGGTCTTGCCGTGGTTGCCGACTCCTTCGGAGCTATGGAAAGCCGCATCGAAAAGGAAAAACTTCTTACCTGGGATGAGCTTTATGAGGCACTGGATAGTAATTTTGCAGATGAGCGAATCCGCCTTATGTTAAATTCAGCATCCCGCTACTGCGGCGGCGAAACGGTGTCGGATGCCTGGGCAAATCGTCTTACAGAGTCCTGGGTAAAAACCGTCAAGGGGCAGAAAATGCCTGAGGGCAGGTGTTTAGTTCCCGGTTGGTTTTCCTGGAGCAGAACCATTGAATACGGTTCTAAGGTTGGTGCAACCCCCAACGGCAGAAGGGCAGGGGAGCCCATTTCCCATGGTGCAAACCCCAATCCCGGCTTCCGTCGTGATGGTGCCGTTACCGCACAGAGCGAGGGCATCGCAAAAATTCAGTGCGGCTACGGAAACACGGCACCATTACAGCTTGAGTTTGATCCCAATCTTGCCAATGACGAGGCGGGAATCGACACGGTTACAAGCTTGATTGAAGCTCATTTTGAAAACGGCGGAACACTTATAAACATCAACATCCTTGATAAGGATAAGCTTCTTGCCGCCAACGAAAACCCCGACCTTTATCCAGATTTAGTTGTAAGAGTAACAGGCTTCACCGCATATTTTGCAAGCCTTTCACCAAGATTCAGACAGCTTGTGGTAGACAGATTCTTAGAAGGTATGTAAAAAGGATATGTAAAAAAGAGATTCTTCCTCGGCATAGCCTTCGTCAGAATGACATAGGTGCGTTCTTGTGTCATTCTGACAGAGAGGATTTCTTCTGAAAGCCCCGAAGGAAGAATCTGAAAAAGCACAGAAGTTACCTTCTGTGCTTTTTGCATCTTGCAAGAAAAATGTTTGTATGGTAAAATGTCGTAGGGAATGCATTTATGCATTCCGGGGAACGGATAAATTCGTTCCCTGCATATGGAGGGACTTATATGAAATATAGAGAACTTGGAAATACAGGGTTAATGGTAAGCGAAATTGCCCTTGGCGGCGAATGGCTTGAACGCCAGACGTTTGATGCAGTATGTGCTGTGGTTGACCGCTGCCGCGATGCGGGAATAAACTTTATCGACTGCTTTATGTCAGAGCCGAACGTTAGAAGTAACATCGGAAACGCCATTAAAGAAGACAGAGAAAAGTGGATAATTCAGGGACACATCGGCTCTGCCTGGAGGGACGGTCAGTATGTAAGAACGAGAGATTTAGACGAAACCAGGGCGGCGTTTGCCGATTTACTTTCCCGCTTTCATACCGACTATATGGATCTTGGGATGATTCACTTTGTGGATAAGCTTGCCGACTGGGAAGAAGTAATGACTGGCGGCTTTATGGACTATATGAAGTCTTTAAGAGCCGAGGGCAAGATAAAGCACATCGGGCTTTCCACCCACAACCCCGAAATTGCCCGCCTTGCGGTTTTAACGGGCAAAGTAAAGGTAATTCTTTTCAGCTTAAACCCCGCCTACGATATGCTTCCCGCCACGGACAATATCGACGATTATTTCGTGGAACAGTATGCTGAAGGGCTTTCCGGCATAGCAAAGGAGAGAGCCGACCTTTACAAGCTTTGCGAAAGCGAAGGCGTTGCCATAACCGTAATGAAAGGCTTTGGCGGCGGAAGATTGCTGGATGCAAAGCGTTCGCCCTTCGGCGTTGCATTAACTCCTTGTCAGTGCATACACTACGCACTCACAAGACCTTCCGTTTCCTCGGTTTTAATCGGCTTTTCAACTCCCGCACAGGTGGACGAGGCGGTTTATTATGAAAACGCCACAGAGGAAGAAAAGGACTATGCAACCGCCCTTTCAAAAATGCCCCGCCACGCCTACATCGGGGACTGCACCTACTGCGGACATTGC
>JAFXHP010000016.1 GCA_017536285.1 Clostridia bacterium | reverse complement strand
GGCGCTGGCGCAAAAAAGCGAATAGCTTTTTTAGGCTTTTGCATTATAAAATAGAAAATACGAACAGTATTTTCTGAAATAAATTGCAACAAAGCAATTTGTGAATGGAAAATGCAAAAACGGCACTGGTGCAAAAAAGCGAACAGCTTTTTTAGGCTTTTGCATTACTAATTAGGAAATACGAACAGTATTATAAATTAGCAATGAAAAATGAGTAATGAGTAATTAAAAACCTTCATTTTACACTTCTGCATAAATGCTATCCGTATTCTACCACAGCTGTATTACACAGCCGTTTCCGATATGTTAAATTATCAATAATCTTTTCCGCGCATCTGACGCTCTATATCTCGGTTTGCCTGCTTTTTAGCCATATCATCACGCTTATCATAAAGCTTTTTGCCCTTGCAAAGTGCAATTTCCATTTTAACTCTTCCGTGCTTAAGGTAGGCAGAAAGAGGAATTATTGCACATCCATCCTGCTGAACCTTTCCGAAAAGCTTCATAATTTCCGCCTTGTGAAGCAGAAGCTTTTTGGGGCGCATGGGGTCCTTATTAAATATATTACCCTTTTCGTAGGGACTTATATGCATTCCATAGACGAAAAGCTCGCCATTATCAACATGAGCATAAGAGTCCTTTAAGTTTACTTTGCCCTGACGCATGGACTTTACCTCTGTTCCGAAAAGCTCAATTCCCGCCTCATATTTTTCAAGCAGAAAGTAATTTCTCGCCGCGGTTTTATTGGATGCAAGAGTCTTTATTCCTTCTCCCACGAAAACGCCTCCTTTCTTTCGGATGGGTTAAAAACGGAGCATTGGATCACCAACACTCCGTTTATTTGCTTATTCAGCAGTTTCTTCTTCGGTAACCGCTTCTTCAGTTTCCTCAGCCGTTTCAGCAGTTTCTTCTTCGGTTGTTTCCTCTACGATAGCTTCTTCATCGATAATCAATTCGGGAGTTTCTTCTGTAACGATTTCCTGTTCTGCTGCAGGGTTGCTCATTTCCTTAGCGATAAGAGAAAGAGAAACAGATGTAATAACGAAGAGAATTGCAAGTATTACGGTAAGCTTTACGAGAACGCCGTCCATTGTCTTGCCCTTGTTTTTACCAAAGAATGTTTCTGCTCCTCCTGCGATACTTCCGGAAAGACCCTGAGATTTACCGGACTGGAAAAGTACTGTTACCATAAGACCGAATGCGATCAAAATGTGAATAACGGTAACTACAATTTTTAATGCTGCCATCTTTGTTCATTCCTTTCTGAAATATGTAAAATTTACCTCTTTTGTAAACTTCTCAAAATAGTTTACCACACATTTCAGAAAAAAACAACTCTTTTTTTAAATTTTTATTCTGTAAAATGAAGAAAAATTCCCCAATTCAGCCTCGATTTTTGTTAATCTGTTATATTTTGCACATCTTTCGCCTCGGCAAGGAGCCCCTGTTTTGATTTGTCCGCTGCCCAGTGCCACAGCAATATCGGCAATGGAAGAATCCTCCGTCTCCCCGCTTCGGTGCGAAATTATGGTTTTATACCCTGCCTTATGTGCTGTGTCCACAGCATCAATTGCTTCGGTAAGTGTACCTATCTGATTAATTTTCACCAGCACTGCATTTCCGGCTCCCAAAGCAATTCCTTTATTTATCCTTTTTTTATTGGTTACAAAAAGGTCATCTCCCACCAGCTGACATTTGTCCCAGATAGCCCGGGAAAGGCTTTGCCATCCCTGCCAGTCTTCTTCGGCAAGAGGATCTTCTATGGAAAATACAGGATAACTTTCGGAAATATTCTTAAAGTATGTCACCATTTCCTCGATTGTATAGCTTTTACCTGACTTAGGCAGAACATATTTTTCTCCGTCAAACCACTCGCTGGATGCCGCATCTATGGAAAGAAGTATATCTTCTCCCGGTGTAAGACCTGCTTTTTCTGTTGCCCTCATTATCAGTTCCAGTGCCTCTTCGTCCCCCGTCAGCTCCGGTGCAAAACCGCCCTCGTCTCCCACGGAGGTTCTGCCGCCCATATCTTTAATAATACTTTTCAGGGCATGGAACACTTCTGCACCCATCTTTACAGCTTCAGCCATAGAAGCTGCCGACGATGGCATAATCATAAATTCCTGTATATCCACATTGTTATCGGCGTGGGCTCCACCGTTTAATATATTCATCATCGGCATGGGCATAATGTGGGCATTTACTCCGCCTAGATAGCGGTAAAGCGGAACTCCGAGAACATTTGACGCCGCACGAGCCGCCGCAACCGATACAGACAAAATTGCATTTGCTCCCAATCGTTTCTTTTCTTCGGTGCCGTCAGCTTCAATCATTATTTTATCAAGCTCACGTTGATTGAAAACACATTTTCCTCTAAGCGTTTCGTTTATTACTTTATTTACGTTCCCGACTGCCTTTAATACGCCCTTACCGAGAAAGCGTTCCCCTCCGTCACGAAGCTCGCACGCCTCCGCCGCACCGGTGGAGGCCCCGGACGGAACAGATGCAACGCCCTTTACCCCGTTTTCCAGTATAACCTCCGCTTCCACCGTGGGAAAACCTCGGGAGTCTAAAATTTCTCTTGCCTTTACTTCCTTAATATACATAAAAAAACCGCCTTTCATAATTGCTTATACTGTAATTATCGTCAGTTTTTCTTTATTTATACTTACTGGACAAGAAAAAGCAATTAATAACGGAAGGGATAAATCCCTTCCCTACGATATTTAATTCCGTCAGATATGCAAAAAAACCTGCAGGCATTGCCTGCAGGTTTCATATTAGTTTGTATAGTTATCGAAATATCCCTGAACAAGGACAACGGGTGTTCCCTTGTCGCCGGAGCCTGATGTAAGGTCGCAGAGCGAACCGATTAAATCAGTAAGCTGACGGGGTGTTGTTCCCTGGGAAGCCATATTACCCACAAGGTTTCCGTCCTTCTTCTTGATGCTTTCGGAAATTGCCTGCTTTAATGCCTCGCCCGACAAATCCTTATAGTCGTTATCCGCAAGATACTTAAGCTTAAGCTCGTTGGGTGTACCTATAAGACCGTCGGTAAATGCGGGAGAAACAACCGGGTCTGCAAGCTCCCATATCTTGCCCTGAGGATCCTTGAAGGCACCGTCGCCGTAAACCATAACTTCAACGTGAGCGCCGGTTCTCTCAAGTACCTGCTTCTGTATTTCCAGAACAAGGTCCTTGCACTCTCTGGGGAAAAGCTTTATCTTATCTTCAGTAGACTTGTTTGAGCCAAGAAGTCCGTACTTTTCGTTGTATCCGCTTCCGTTTACGGATGATGTCAGAATTTCGTCAATTCCCACAACGGTTTTAGCACCTGCAGCTTTCAAGATACGCTTTGTTCTTGCCCTTGTATGAATGTCACAGTTTAATACTGTATCGGTATAGTCAAGAATTGCCTTTGCCTGATTTGCGAAAACGATTTCAACCTCGGCACCCATTTCCTTTATAAGGTTACCGTAGTATTCAACATAGTCAACACCGGTAAATTCGTGCTTGTTTTCGCCGAAAAGCTCTCTGTATTTCTCTAAAGAGAGAACATCGGAATAGGGATTTACCCCTGCTGCGTCAACCTTGTCAAGGCTTACAAGCTCGTTACCAACCTCGTCTGAGGGATAGCTTAACATAAGGACGATTTTCTTTGCACCCTTTGCGATTCCTCGGAGACATATAGCAAAACGGTTACGGGAAAGGATGGGGAAAATAACACCCACGGTTCCTCCGCCAAGCTTTGCCTTTACATCTTCTGCAATATCGTCAACAGATGCATAGTTACCCTGTGCACGTGCTACGATTGACTCTGTAATGGAAATAACGTCACGGTCACGAAGGGAAAATCCTTCATACTCTGCTGCCTCGATAACGCTGTC
>JAFXHP010000001.1 GCA_017536285.1 Clostridia bacterium | reverse complement strand
GTAGTCTCGCACGAAGGTTTCCATATTGGTGTAAAGGTACTCCCTTACATCGTAATTGTCATAGTTGATTCTTGCAAAGGGCCAGGTTTCGCCAACCAGGGGCGTTCCGTCCTCATTCTGAAGCACCCAGTCGGGATGGTCTTTAAGAAATACCGCATTTACTCCGCAGTGGAGATATACAAGGTCAAACATAACCTTAAGGCCTATCCTGTGTGCCTCAGCCACAAATGCCGAAAGGTCTTCGTTGGTGCCGTATTCCTCATCTACGTTGAAATAGTCCACCATTTTATAGGGGTTTTTGGGGTTGCCGCAACCGGATTTTCTCTGTCTTGGGCTCCAGGAGGATTCATCCATAGAATCGTCCGACTTCCAGACCGGGGCGATATAAACCCAGGTTACGCCGAGGCTTTTTATATAGGGAAGCATTTTTGCCGCCGCATTTATTGTTCCTTCCGGCGTCATAGCTCTGAAAGAAAGCTGATAGATAATCATACTGTTCATAAAAATCACCCTTTCATATTTATATCTTGATTATATAATATAAAATTGTTCTTTTCAATCCCTCATATCGCTATAAAGGTTTGAATTTCGCAACTTGACGAATCGGTTTTTCCGTGATATTATGTATATATATTTCATTTTGCGAAAGGTGAAGCTTATGGATATTTATGTAAAATCCTTTTCAGGCGTTTTTATAAACAGGCGCAGGAAAGAAGCTTTTTTCACATCTCCCAGGGACTTTTCGGTTTTAAGCTTCAGAACAAAAGGTAACGCCGTTTTTTACCGCAACGGAAAAAACGTGCACGTTTCCGAGAATGACATTTTGTATGTGCCTGAAAACATTTTTTACAGCCAGGAAAGCGAAACCGAAGACGAAATTATCGCCATTCACTTCAAGGTAAATGCCGATCTTTTTCCCGACCTCACCGCACTTACTCCAAAGGATTCCAAAATAGCCGGTGAGCTTTTCAAAAAGGCATACGACCTTTACACCTCTGGAGGCGAAAACGCTCACTTTCTGTGCCTTTCAGTAATTTACGAAATACTCAATTTGTTTTTAACTAAAAATACAGAAAGCCTTCCGCCAATATTATCCAAAGCCATAGATATAATGGATGTCAAAAGCTTTGATTCCTCTTTTTCCATAGAAGCACTTTCCGAAAGCCTTTCCGTAAGCCAGGCATATCTTCGTATGCTTTTTTCAAAACATCTTAAAACTTCCCCCTCCGCCTATATTAAAAGCCTTCGTTTTGAACGGGCAAAAAAGCTTCTTGAAACGGGGTATTATTCGGTCAGGACTGTTTCAGAAATGTCAGGCTATGAAAATGAGAAAAACTTTTCCACCGCTTTTAAAAAATTCACTGGCAAAAGCCCGTCGGAATACAAAAAATGAGTTGCATTGCAACTCATTTTTATTTAGGCACAATTTCTTTAAGCTTTTTCCTTTGTTCTTTCCAGTCGGGACATACCTCTGAAAGTTCGTCGTAAAAATCCTTGCCGTGACCCGATACGAAAAAGTGAGTAAATTCGTGATATACTACATATTCCACGCACATTTTCGGTGCATATTTAAGGTTTAAGTTAAAGGTCAATATTCTTCGCTCTTTACGGCAGTTTCCCCACATAGTTTTCATTTCGCGAAATTTAATTAAAGGGAATGCAATGCCCCTTTTTTCGTAATAAGGATAAATCTCTTTGCAGAAATTTAAGATAAAGTTTTTAAGCTCGTCTTCCGAAAAATGCTCCGTGTTTACCTTATTTCTTCTTTCCTTCTGTCTTTCTCTCGCCCGTAGTATGAAATCAGAATTTTTCCGAATAAAATCCTCGATGAATTTTTTGCTTGTAAAACGGTTTGCAGAAACATAAATCATGCCGTCCCCTTTTACACGAAGGTTTACATTTTTAACATTTTTCGCACAAGTTCATATTCTGTTTCAACGCCGTTTAAGTAAATCTTTTCGACAGACATATTATCACCTTCCGGTATTGTAGCACGAAAAAGAGCCACGGTCAAGAAAAGAGATTCTTCCGTAGGCGTTTTATAAAAACGCCGTCGTCAGAATGACACTTACACATCCTGTCTTTCTGAGTGAAACGAAGAATCTCCTTATGCGACAATTTATTTTTCCCTCCAAAGCACCCACTTTGGCTTTACTGCACAAAACCCTGTTCGGGTTTTGATTGTTTAGTTATAAAAACGGCCCGGCTGTCCGCCGAGCTCTTCGTTTTTACAACCTGACTACGCAAAAACTTTGTTATTTTTGCTTCGTCGCGAAAAATTAAGCGCTACATTCTGGCAAATGTAACGCTTAAAGGAGGGAAATAAAAATATGTATTAACTTGCTATGGCCTTATTATAGCACCGCAAATATATTTTTTCAATACCCTATTTAGTAGAAATGCACGAAGTTTTCAATTTATTTTTGTGCAATATCCACAATCATATGAGTCTTTCAGACAATGTAATAATTTTTTCCTTTGCAGCTTCAAACTCTTCTCCGGAATAAAAATCCTCTGCATTCCAGGTTCTGTCGGACACCTGGGGAAGATTTAATATAACACGATCTCTCTCCTCTTCCATTTTACATTCCCACTGGCAAAGCATTCCGCCAAGCACCTTTTCTTTCGGCTTAAGCTCAAGACCGCCGTATGCCTTTGAAGCACTCCAGTGATGCTGAACCTGATGAACCCTCCAGTTTTTGCTGATTACAGACCACTTGCAGATGGTTTTTATTGGTTCTTTTCGAAGTGGCACGATATACATGGGAGACCAGGATGCATTTATCACATTAAAGCCCGATTCGATAAGCTCGGGGCCCGACTGATAAATATTCTCCCATGAGATTACAACCGCATCACGGGAAATGTTTTCCGTTCCCTCATAGGGAAATCCCTCCCAAACGATGGGCGTTCTTCCCAGCGAAAGGCAGATATCGATTATTTTCTTTACAAAATGGGAGTATGTTGCTTTTGTTGAGTCAAGTTTCTGCCTTGCCATATAGTCACGGCAAAGGGCACAATGGTTCCAGTTTTCGTGCTTTGCCTCGTCGCATCCCACATGTATGTACTTTGAATATTTGAAAATTTTCGCAATTTCAGAAAGTATCTTACGGATGTTTTCAAAAATATCAGTCTTTCCTATGCACATAATATTATCAACTCTGCCCACGTTTCCTGCTTCAACGGAATTTTCCACGGAAGAATCTTCAATTTCTTCATCATATACGTTGCCGAACTCATCGGGACAGTTTTTTATAAGCTCCTTTGAATGGCCTATTCCCTCAAATTCCGGAACAAGCTCTACTCCCGCCTCATAGGCATATTCAACAAGGTAGTCAATTTCGCTTCTTTTATAGCATCTTCCCTTTGTTGCGGCTTTCGGGAAGCAAGCGAAAGGAAGAGTCCAGGACTGATCGTCCGCAAAGTGAAGCTGCAGATATTTCATTTTATTTATATAGCACAAATCCACATAGGAAATTAAATTGTCAAAGTCATGCCATTCCCTTGCAAGGTCTGTCATAAAGGCTCTGAAATCCTTGTCGGGAGAGTCCTTAATTTCGGTATCGCAAACATTAAAGCCATCTTCTGTCTTTTCCATGAGCTGAAGCATTGTGGCAAGACCATAACGTGCACCTTCATAGTCGGATGCGTAAACGCTTGCGCCCTTTATGGCGTATTCGTCTTTATCCAAAGCTTCGTCATACACTAACTTTATGCCGTCATCGCCGTCCGCCATCCTTACGCCATAGAGCTTTGACACCATACGGAGAAACGCTTTTTTACAGAAAATAAGTCTTTCGTCAGCGGAAAACTCTGCTGATATTTCGATATTTCCATTTTCCTTAAAGTTTTTTGCTTTCGGAATAATGTTCATTAAAAAGCCCCTCTCTAATTAATAAATAAGTCCTGTTTCACTTAAATCAACTTCTAAAATTTGTCTTCTGCCGTTTTGAATTGTATCATAGGAAAAACGTGTTCCTTTTGTATTCCAGCGATTATGAAAATCCGAGCGGAACTCCACTGTAGCAAGGCTGTGGGGGCAATGTGCCGTAAGAACTATGCGATATTTTTCCTTTCGGCAGTCATAAAGATACACATTGCGATAGCCCTGCCCGTTTGGACAACCGTCGCCTAAAATATAGTTTTTATCCGGCGAATAAAGGCAATGGATATCAAACCCCTTTGTC
>JAFXHP010000015.1 GCA_017536285.1 Clostridia bacterium | reverse complement strand
AGGAGGATTATTAAAATGTAATCCGCCAGATAGCCGTTGGCTTTCGCCACAATACTTAACAATTTTTCCTGCATATAAATGCCTCCTAAAAAATAAAAAAGTTATCGATTAAACACCGATAACTCCAAAGAAAAAGAACTGTCAACCCTAAAGCTGTCATATGCTCTGTCCTTTTGCCTGAGAGATTCGGTTTTCACCTTTGCCCCTTCGGCACCCTAATTAAAGAGATTCTCCAGAGTTCCCCATGTTTCCGGTCTCATACGATTCTGAAAACATCATCGGGTATTTAATTGCCATTATGATAGCACATTAAATTCACTTTGTCAAGATAAAAATAAAAAACTGTCGGATTGTATTGAAAAACGGCATATTTTGTGCTATTATACAGTTAAATTATATAATAAAGGAGAGTTTTTATGTTTGACATATCTTCCATTGATAAAAACTTTTTTACAGAAAACTCCATAGACGAAAGCGATTTAGTCTTTCACGATGCGAAAGATGACACATTTTCCCTTCACGGCGTGTTTTATGAAAACGGATGCTTCCGCCGCCTTCCTGAAAGCGTGGGAACAAATGTGAATGACGGTGTCAAAACCCTCCATACTCATACAGCAGGCGGAAGACTCCGCTTTATAACAGACTCTCCCTACATCGTTATAAGCTCGACTCTTATAAACGTTTCCAAAATGTCTCATATGACCTTCGCAGGCTCTGCCGGCTTTGATATTTATGTTGACAACATATACTATGCAACCTATCAGCCGGAAATAGGCGTTAACGATTCAGGCTATACCATGTGCAAGCGAACAGACGGAAAAATGCATACCTATGAAATAAACTTCCCCCTTTATTCAGGGGTAAGGACTCTTTCTGTAGGACTTTCTAAAAATGCAAAGACAGAAAAAGCTCCCGCCTACAAAATCGACACTCCCGTGGTTTACTACGGCTCATCCATCACTCAGGGCGGCTGCGCAAGCCGCCCCGGCACAAGCTATCAGGCAATTATTCACAGGAATATTGATGCGGACTATATTAATTTAGGCTTTTCAGGCTCCTGCAAGGCGGAAGATATAATGTGCGACTATATATCAAGTCTTCCCATGAGCGTTTTTGTGTATGACTACGACCACAACGCCCCCACACCCGAGTTTTTAGAAAAAACCCACGAGCCTTTCTATAAAAAGCTTCGTGAAAAAAGGCCGGACCTTCCCATTGTTATGGTTTCTTCTCCCACTTTGGCCGGAGGAATGTGGCCCGTAAGAAGAGAGATTATAAAGACAAACTATGAAAAAGGCAAATCCTTAGGTGATAAAAACCTTTACTTTGTGGACGGCTATGAAATTTTCGAGGGTAATCACGACTGCACCGTTGACGGATGCCATCCCACGGATTTAGGCTTTTACTTTATGGCAAAGCACATAGGCGAAGCCGTAAAAAAGGCACTTAACTTATAATAAGGAGAGATTTCTTTGAGTAATCTTACCCACTATTTATGCCCCTTATGTAAATCGGCATTTATAAAGCTTTCGGACGAAAAGACCCTAAATTGCCCCTACTGCGGAAGCGAAGCAGGTGCATATAATCCTTCAGATAACACCGGCATGCCTGAATTTATAATTCCTTTCAAGGTTACAAAAGAAGATGCCGCAGGAAGGTTTAAGGAAATTTCTGAAAAAGTGCCATTTTTACCCGACGAGTATGAAAAGGCAGATTTAGTCTCTTCCCTCAAGGGCTTTTACATTCCATTCTGGCTGTTTGACGGAAGATGTAACGCCAAGCTTACCTATCACGCCCAAAAAAAGCATAATTTCAGAAATCCCTACGGAATGCCCTATTCTTACTTCCAAACCTTTTCTGTTGACCGTGAGGGAAGTGCGGAATACGAGGACATCCCTGTGGACGCCTCCATTCAGGCAGACAATGCCTATACCGAGGCAATTGAACCCTACGATTCATCAGAAATAGTTCCTTTCAGAGAAGAATATCTTAAAGGGTACTTTGCGGAAAAAGCAAACGTATCCGTAAAAGAGGCAGAGAAAATAGCCGAAGAAAGGCTTCACAATACACTTGAAAAGGACTTTTCAGAATCGCTTTCCGAATACGACGATGTAACAAGGGAGAAAGCGGAATACGGAATGTCAGACAAAAATTCTGACTGCAACCTGCTTCCGGTATGGCTTATGAATATATGCTATAAGGAAAAGCTTTACCGTTATGCCGTAAACGGGCAGACGGGAAAGGTAGTGGGCGAAATTCCCATTTCCGTAAAAAAGCGAAATTTATATTTCATAAAAGCTTTTCTTCTATCTATGCTCCCCACCGCTTTAATAACCTTCGGAGTTCTTTTCCTTTTATCGCTTTTCGGAAAAACATTCAAGCATCCCGAACTTTTAATTTCCTTTTTTCTTGTTGCAATTCCCTATCTTTCCTCACTTATTGCCACAAACATAAAGCTTCGCTCCCCCGGAAAGCCTGCAAGAAATAAGTTTGCAGAAAATTATGTGGATAAAGCAGGATATAAATTTATGAGAACCAAAAAGCACTATGTATATACCGAACTTGTCGCTATGCCCGTTGTTCACGGTTTACGAAGTCTTGCCCAGCGGATTTATGGTTATGGAGAAAATAACAATAAGTAAGAGGTTGTATTATGGATAATATTAAAAACTATAAATGTCCCGCATGTGCATCGACGCTCGTTTTCGATGCAGACACCCACAATTTACTTTGCGAATCCTGCAAAAACGAATATACTCTGGAATCCATAACGGAAATCGAAAATGCCGAGGCGGAAGAAGGAAAGGAAAGCTATGACTGGAGCACTTACACTCCGAGAAACTTCCCCGAAAGCGAATCAGACACTCTTTCATCCTATTCATGTCCTTCCTGCTCTGCTGAGATTACCGGAGATTCTTCGCTGGGAGCAACAATCTGCCCCTACTGCGGAAATGCAACCATTATCAAAAAGCAGTTTGAAGGAAGCTTAATGCCTGACTATATCATTCCCTTCCGGGTAAACAAAAAGGAAGCTATGGAATGTTTTGAAAATGCCGCGGCAAAAGCACCGTTTTTGCCGGATGAATTCAAATCGAAAAAGAGAATTGAGGAAATGAGCGGAATTTATCTGCCTTTCTGGATGTTTGATGCCACTTGCGATGCACATTTTAATTATAACGGAAAGCGTGTGAGCTTCTGGAGCGACTCAAACTATAACTATACAAAAACCGACCATTTCAGACTTATTCGTGGCGGAAGCATCAGCTTTTCAGGCATACCTGTCGACGGAAGCAAAAAAACCGACAACACCTACACCGAGGCATTGGAGCCTTATGATTATAACGATGCGGTCCAATTTGACACCGCATTTCTCGCAGGCTTCCTCGCAGACAAATATGACGTATCTCCCGAGGACGGGAGCCTCCGTGCCAACGAAAGAATAAAAAACAGTACGGAAGCGGAATTTTTGGCAACTACCTCCCATTTTTCCGGCGTTATTAAGACCGGCGGAGGAATTAATCTTCGTGATAGCAAAACCCGCTACGCCCTTCTTCCCTGCTGGATGCTTAACATAAAGTACGAGGGGAAAAATTACAAGTATGCCATAAACGGACAAACCGGTAAGGTTGTGGGCGAATACCCGGTGTGCAAGAAAAAGCGAAACCGTTTTATTCTTAAATGCTATGCTGTTTCGCTTTTAATAACTTCCGCACTAACATTACTCGGTGCATACTTTATGATGTAGGAGACTAGTTATGAGTTATACAGATTTTTTAATTGAAAACATTGCCGTTATTGCAGGAATAATTGTAATCCTTCCTATTATAATTGTCCTTATTATGACTTTTGTAAAGCTTTCCAAGATGAATACGGCAAATCCCGAAAACTACGCCGCAAATTATATTGACAGATCAAGCTTTAACATCACCGTTTCTCAGGATATTTTTCTTTACAGCAGTGTCACAAAAACGCCCCGCCCCAAACCCCGGAACAAAAGCTGAAGATGAGTGCCACAAAAAGCGGCATTCTTTTTCAGTTTTATATTCACACATGTATATATATCTATTTTGTTGTTTTAAGACCTTGTCCTGACGTAATCGGGCTTTTTTATATTTCCGATTGACTTTTGAACTTGCCTGTGCTACTATGAACAAAAAAGGAGGTTATCTTATGTTTAAATACGGTACGCCCGAATCTGTCGGCATCGATTCTAATAAAATAAAAGAATATATAAAGGTGCTTGAAGGTGCCAACCTTTCCACCCACGATGTTATAATAATGAGAAATGGCACCATAGTTTACGAAAACTACTGGAAGCCCTTTCATAAAGACTTTCTTCACAGAATGTACTCAGTTACGAAAAGCTTTGTATCAATCGCCGTTGGCTTTCTTATTCAGGAAGGAAAGATTACTTTAGACACAAAAATCTGCGACGTGTTCCCTCCCGAGATCACCGAGGGTGCTTGCGAAAACGTGAGAAAGCAGACCATACGCAATATGCTCATGATGGCAACGGGCTGGCCATGCGGTGCTGCCTATTTCTTCTCCCGCAGACCCAACGACCGTGTGAGGGACTATTTCTGGGCAAGCGGTGCATTTTCCGGCGTTTCAAGAGAGCCGGGTACATATTTTGAATATGACTCCACCGGCTCATTTGTTATGGGTGCTATGGTTGAGGAACTTACCGGTAAAACCTTAATGGAATATTTAAGAGAAAAGTTTATGGACAAAATCGGAGTTTCAAGAGAGGCTTATATGCTTACTTGCCCCGGCGGACACTCCTGGAGCGACTCTGCATTAATCTGCAAGCCCACCGATTTACTTAAAGTTGCAAACTTC
Organism: Clostridia bacterium; assembly: GCA_017536285.1. The sequence continues at coordinate 3,905 of JAFXHP010000015.1, read as the reverse complement.
TGTATGCACTACGGCAATCACGAAGGCGAGCAGATACTTAATGCTGACTACTTGAAGGAAGCAACAAGCAACTTAATTGACGTTCACAGAGGCGAGGGCTACGGCTATGGCTATCAGTTCTGGACGCTTCCTTATAACTCCTTCTATTTCAACGGTATGGGAAGCCAGTTTGCGGTTTGCTCCCCCGACAAGGATATGATTTTAATCTGCAATGCGGATAATCAGGGTAACGGTTCTGCGGAAAAGACCATTATCAACTCATATTTTGAGCTTGTTCATAATACGGCGTCCGACAGCCCTCTTCCCGAAAACAAAGATGCACAGGATGAGCTTAAGAGCTATTCGGAAAGCTTAGAGCTTTGGCACTGCAACGGAAGAGAGGACGAAAAGTCGGCAAAAATCAACGGCAAAACCTTTGTATTTTCCGATAACCCCATGACTCTTTCAAAAGTTCGCTTTACATTTACAGACGACGAAGGAAAAATGGAATATACCAATAAACGTGGTGCAAAGGTGCTTAATTTCGCCTTTGACAAAAATTATTTCGAGCCATTCCCCGAGGGCGGTTATTCAGGAGATGTTGCCTGCGGAAGCGTTCCCGATCTTCACTTTAAGTCGGCAAACTCCGCCATGTGGGTTGGCGATACGCTTCAGATAGAAGTGCAGATAATAGATACTTACTTTGGCAGACTTCATATGTATTTTGATTTTTCGGTAGATGGCAAGGTTAAGGTTAGTATGCAAAAAATTGCCGAGGACTTCCTCCACGAATACCAGGGTGAAGCCGAAGGAATCGAGGAATAAGCTAAAAAGGAGCTTTGACACTCAAAGCTCCTTTTTTTACTTGACAAATGTATATTTTTTCAGTATAATACTGTTTGTTGGTTTAATATAATGACAATATCGGAATGCGAGCGGAGTAAATGCCGCAAAGCATTTACGAAGCAAGGAAAACAAATGTTGAAACCCAGATAAGGTTTTCCGTTTTTTTCTTGGCAGTAGAAGCGACAGAAAATAGTCGCGGCAAATTCACATTGTATAGTTTAATAACGGGATGCATTAACAGCACGGCAATCGCATCTGCTTTGGGCTGAAGGTTCGACCGCCGCCGGGGCGGATTAAGGGAGAAGCTTCAGGGACGGCGAAGCCGAGAGGGGCGCAGGGAACCTGCGGATAATTTATAATACAACTTAATAACGGGATGCGAGCGGAGTAAATGCAACAAAGCATTTACGAAGCAAGGGAAACAAACGTTGCAAACCGTATAAGGTTTGCCGGTTGTTTTCTTGGCAGTAGAAGCGACAAAAATTTGTCGCGGCAAATTCACAATGCACAGTTTAGTACCGGGATGCATTGACAGCAAGGCAATCGCATCTGCTTTGGGCTGAAGGTTCGACCGCCGCCGGGGCGGATTAAGGGAGAAGCTTCAGGGACGGCGGTCAAAATTGCAAAACAATTTTGGGCACCGCCGAGTGGCGGCGAAGCCGAGAGGGGTGCAGGGAACCTGCGGATAATTTATAATACAACTTAATAACGGGATGTAGCGCAGTTTGGTAGCGCATCTGCTTTGGGAGCAGAGGGCCGCAGGTTCAAATCCTGTCATCCCGACCAAAAAGAAGGAGTATCCAAAGGGTACTTCTTCTTTTTATTTGTTAATGTAAGGATTTGAACCTTAAGAAGGCACGAGCCGTTAATAAAACGATTGATAATCGTTTTTAGGCAAGTGGTGCGATGGTTGGTACCGAAATGCGAAGCATTTGGGTAACCGAGCAGACAAGACGCAAAGCGGCTGTATCCTGTCATCCCGACCACGTCGAAGCAAAGTTCGCTTTGCTTCGATTTTTTTATGCAAAAAAATCATCCGCCCGCTTCCTTGCTTCTCCTCTTTCACAAAAAGTCACGCTCGGTTCGTCTGTTCGGTTGTAAACGCCCTCACGACGACTCACTGTCGCTACCAACTTTTTGTGAGTTTAATCTTGACACGTTATGAACACTCACACCACGTCGAAGCAAAGTTCGCTTTGCTTCGATTTTTTTATGCAAAAAAATCATCCGCCCGCTTCCTTGCTTCTCCTTATCCCCAAAAAGCCTCCGGCTTTTCGTGGACCCCTGTACCTAAAGGATGCACTCTCTTTTTATTTGCTAATATAAGGTTTCGAAAAATTATTTCCACCCATCTCCGCCGCACGTATGACACCTAACTCTGCCATTGATGCAGCCGGAAGCGGTGCATCTTTCAGTAACATAGGTTCTATAGTGGATATCATATGTCCTGTATGTACCTCCGACGCAAAACGTACAATCATTCCATCCCGCGTTACACATATGGCACGCATCAGACATATCTCTGCCATAAGAATTATTTCCTGTGTTTTTTTCTTTAGTATACCCATCCTCCAAATATTCATCAACACGATTTTCTCCTATCGTTACAGGATTTCCCTTCCAATCGTATACTGTCACAGGCTTACCCCAATACCAACCTACGTTTTCATAGGCCTTAATTCTCATTTCGCCGACAACAATGGTTCTGCCGTCCAAAGATTGCAATGTAACAGGCTCGCCCCAATACCATCCAACCGCTTCATAATCAGGCACTCTGTTTTCGCCGACAACTATAGTTCTTCCATCCAAAGCGTACATAGTGGTAGGCTGTCCCCAGTAATACCCCATTCTCTCATACTCGGGAACCCTGTTCGTACCCGTGTCTGCAACTTTTTCATATTCCGAATCGTAAATAGTTGTAACGTCACCCCAGTACCAGCCGTGTTCCTCAAACTCGAGAACTCTGTTCAAGCCGACAGTTACAGATACTTTTTGTAACTTTCTGCCGATTTTTTCAAACCCATACATAGTTTGCGGTTCTCCCCAGTACCAACCAACTTTTTCATAGTCACGAACTCTGTTTTTACCGATAATCATAGTCCTGCCATCCAAAGCCTGCACAGTTACAGGCTCGCCCCAGTACCAACCAACACTTTCATAGGCAGCAATATTTTCCCACTCGACTGACAACGTTCTGCCGTCCAGAGCGTACATAGTCACATAGGGGCTGTAATCATCTCCGTATTCATTCCAATCGTCCATGCCCGAGAAATTAACAATCTCCGGCACACCGTTTATTTCGGCCCAGGTTTCCGACCATACATTAACGCATAAAACGGACATTATGACAGCAAGCACCACAGTTAAACCAATAAATTTTCTTTTCACAGCACAGCACCTCAATATTTTAAATATTTCCCTTTATTTTATTATATCTTTTTTCAATCACTTGTCAACAGTCTTATACCTCCTTAATTATAACTTCCGACAAAATAAATTTAAAATATTCAAAAATTTCTATTGACAAACTCTTTTCTACGTGCTATAATAGTTTTTGCGTTTAGCGAGAATATCTGGGTGTAGCGCAGATTGGTAGCGTGCTTGAATGGGGTTCAAGAGGCCGGGAGTTCGAGTCTCCCCACTCAGACCAGCCGTAGGTTTATCCTACGGCTTTTTTCTTTTTCGTGGGAGTATTGCACGCTGTCAATCTGCGCGTGGCGCTGATTGGAACCGAGCCCGACCGCGTCCGGTGGACGATGAAGGGAGGGTGCAGGGCTGTGCCGCGGTCGATTTTGTATGAGTACAGACGAATAAACAAAATCGGGCACCGCAAACGGAAGCGGCTGAATGGGGACGGAGAGGCCGGGAGTTCGAGTCTCCCCACTCAGACCAGAAAAACGACTTGTCAGTTGACAAGTCGTTTTTCAGTTATATTTGTCTTCGCAAGTTATATTGCTATGCAGTTATATTCGACTTTCGTCGAGTGAGATTGTGCTCAGCACAGTTTATGGGCAAATATAATATCACTGAAACCAAAGGTTTCAATAATACTTTTGATTTATCGAAAATACCACTCCATT
>JAFXHP010000014.1 GCA_017536285.1 Clostridia bacterium | reverse complement strand
GAAGATATAAAGGACTTTTTCACGTTCAGACCCATAAAATCCACATATCGTTCAGAATATGACCGGGATGATCAGTGGGGCTGGATAGGCGTTTATCCTCAGAATGGCTTTGCCCCTAATCCCGACGGGACATTTGAACAGGCGGTTGTTTCCGTTGCGGCAAATTATTCTTCTGTAACAAACAGCTTTACCGCCATGAACAATTTATATGCTATGGGACGAAGCTATACCTCTGTGCAGGGGCACGACTTAAGGCCCAATGCCTATATATACGGACACTTCTTCTCAGAATCAGTGAGGAGGGCTTTAGAAATAGATCCTGAAATGATGTTCATAACAGGCTGGAATGAATGGAAGGCAGGAAGATATGAAAGCTGGGGAGGCACTTTAAACGGAAGCCCCGACTCATATGACAATGAGGCAAGCAGAGATTTAGAGCCCACCAAGGGAGAGGCAAAAGACAACTACTATTGTCTTTTGGTGGATGCCGTAAGAAGATTTAAGGGCGTAGAACCCACACCCGTTGCAGGGGTAGAAAAAACCATAGATTTAAATAATATTGATTCATGGCAGGGTGTTACTCCCGAATTTATAAACACTAAAGGAACGTATAACAGAGATTCCAAAGGCAGTCAGTATATGCCTTATGAAAACTATACTGCGAGAAACAATATAATAAAATCCAAGGTATCAAGGGATTCTGAAAATATATACTTTTATGCAGAGTGCGCAGAGGAAATCGTTGGAGAAGGCAAGGATAACTGGATGAAACTCTACATAGATAAAGACAGAAATCACGCAACAGGCTGGGAAGGCTATGATTATGTAATAAATTATCCTGAAAAAGGCGACGTTTCCATCTTAAATGCGGAGGATAATGCAACGGTTATAGGAAAGGCAGAGATTGTTCTTTCAGGCAAAATTCTTTCTCTCAAGATTAAAAGAGAGATTTTGGGACTTACCAATCCTCTGGATTTTGAATTTAAGTGGGTTGATAATGCTAAGGGCGATATATTAAACTGGTATTCAGACGGAAATGCCGCTCCCCTTGGAAGATTTAACTATGTCTATACCGTTACCCCTGAAAAATATCTCGATGAAAATATGAGAAAGGCACTTTCAGGCACAGCCGTTATTCAGGAATGGTCCAATAAGGTTTACGTTTCGGGCAAAAAAATGTTCCTTTATGATCCCGATACACGTTATGGCGCAAGAACCATAAACGGTGTAGTTTATATTCCTGCATATTTCCTTGAAAATACATATAATATAAGACCTACATATGAAGCGGCAAGAAACATCGTTAAATTAGAAGGTGAAAAAGAGGTTTATACCTACATTGGAACCTTGGAAGCAAGATGCGACGGTGCTTTGGTTAGCCTTAAAGACCCGGTAACAGTAATAGACGGAATTCCCTATTTGCCGATGAGCTTTTTTGCCGATGTTGAAGGATTTTCCGTATATAACAGCGGAAATAAGTGGGCATTTGGTGAAAATATAGACAAAAATGCCGTGGATTCCCTTGAATTTTAAGGAGGCACAGATATGAGAAAAATATTAAGTATTTTAATGGCTTTGATACTCGCCATGGCTATGCTCTCATCAGTTTGCCTTGGAGCAGGCCCCCTGGCGGATGACGAGCTTTCTGCTGACGGCTGGAAAATGTCAGCTTCCAGCGTAAATGTAAATCAGGAAACCCCCGAAAAAGCAATAGACGGAAATATAGCAAGCTGCTGGCATACCTTGATTGAACCCAAGGCACCGGGCCCTCACTACATTCAGTTGGAAATGCCGAAGGCTACGGCTATTTCGGGATATCGTTATTATCCGAGAAAGCAGGGCGGTGCCGGAACTTGCACCAATTACGAGGTTTTGGTATCATTAGACGGAGAAAGCTTTGAACTGGCGGCGAAAGGTTCCTGCGCAAACGATACTTCGCCCAAAACCATACCCTTCGGAGCTAACATAGTTTGTAAATATGTTCGCCTTGTAATGATAAACTCAAACGGAGGCTATGGTGCGGCAGGCGAGGTAAGAGTGCTTGCACCAAAGGATAACCTTAAAACAAGAGAAGTTATACCAGGTATGATCATTCATAAAGATGAAATTTCTATAGAGGGGATGGAAATTGAAGCATCCGGAACATATCATGAGAAAGGTATAATAAGAAATCCCTTAGGTAATTTATTGGATTCGAATAGAGATACTTACTGGAAAAGCAGTGACATCAATGAAGAACAGACTCCTCACTTTCTGACAATAGTTCTTCCTAAGTCCACAAAGGTTTTCGGATACAGATATAATCCCAGGACAAATGGAGAGGGAGCCTGCAGTGCTTATGAAATCTGGGTGTCTGCTGACGGAAAGAATTTCAATAAGATTAAAGAGGGCGTCTTCGGAGATGATGTAAACGAAAAAGAAATTTGGTTTGATGCTCCTGTAATTGCTAAAAAAGTAAAGTTTGTTATGAAAGAGATAAAAGGCTCCTTTGCAATGGCTTCGGAGATAAGACTTATAGGAGAAGAAAAGAAGGCTGATAACAAAGACGCAGGCAATGTCGAAGCAACGACAGGCGAGCTTTCGACAAGCGGCTGGACGTTTATAACATCCTCCACAAACTCTAGTAACGGAGTACCGCAGGAAAAGGCAGAAAACGTAATAGACGGAAGTGCGGAAAGCCATTGGCATACAACCATATCTCCCAAGGCAGAAGGACCTCACTTTATAACGATAGTACTTCCGAGTGTGCAGAAGGTTGGAGGCTACATCTATACTCCACGCTCAAATATGGGAGCAGGAACAGTTACAAAATATGAAATCTCCGTATCCCTTGATAATGTGAATTATACAAAGGTAGCAGAAGGCGATTGGCGTCATGATGCTCAGGTGAAAACTGTAGAGTTTGAAAAGAGCTATGATGCAAAGTATGTAAAACTCACAATATTAGAAGGCGTAGGCGGATTCGGAAGTGCAGCGGAGATAAGGCTTATTGGCTCAACAGTAACAGCTTCTTCAGAAGCGGTGCAGGAAACAACCGGTGAAGCAGCGACAGGCGAGCTTTCAACAAGCGGCTGGACGTTTATAACATCCTCCACAAACTCTAATAACGGAGTACCGCAGGAAAAGGCAGAAAACGTAATAGACGGAAGTGCGGAAAGCCATTGGCATACAACCATATCTCCCAAGGCAGAAGGACCTCACTTTATAACGGTAGTACTTCCGAGTGTGCAGAAGGTTGGAGGCTACATCTATACTCCACGCTCAAATATGGGAGCAGGAACAGTTACAAAATATGAAATCTCCGTATCCCTTGATAATGTGAATTATACAAAGGTAGCAGAAGGTGATTGGCGTCATGATGCCGAGGTGAAAACTGTAGAGTTTGAAAAGAGCTATGATGCAAAGTATGTAAAACTCACAATATTGGAAGGCGTAGGCGGATTCGGAAGCGCAGCGGAGATAAGGCTTATTGATGCCTCCGGAATATCTTCTGCCGGAACAACAGCGGAAGAGGAAGAAAAGTATAAAACGGCACTCTTCCCCGGAACAACGGTTAAGAGTTCGGGAAAATCCGAAAATATGCCTCAGCTTATGGTAGACGGAGATGCCGGAAGCTATTGGCATTCAGAGGTAAAGCCTGAAAATCTTCCTGTCAATCTGGATTTTGAATTTTCCTATACATATACTATATCGGGAATAAGTTATCTGCCAAGGCAGGACGGAAATTTTGCAGGCTACTTCCAGGAGTTTTACATATATACTTCAGACGACGGAGAAAACTTCAATTTAGTGAAAAAGTGCTCTTTTGCACAAATCAATGCCCTTGAAAAGGAAATATACTTTGATGAGCCTGTAAAGACAAAGTATTTAAGAATATATCTTGTAGCCGGAAATGGCGGATACGGAACCTGTGCAGAGCTTGGTTTTATTCAAACAACAGAGGACTATGAAAGAGATTATAAATTAGCAGAAGAAATCTATAAGCTTCAAATTGACTCAAAGGATATATATGTAAAGAAAAACGGCGTTGAAAAGACTGTTAAAACAGATGTTGCTCCTTATATTTATGAAGGATCAACAATGATACCTTTACGAGGTCTCCTTGTTGAAATGGGTGCTGAAATCACCTGGATTTCCGATATACAGCGAATAGAAGTAAAGACAGATAAAAGCTTTTTGGAATTTAGAATTGAGGATGACGAGGCGTTTATGGATTCTGTGAGATACAGTATGCCGGTTGCTCCGCAGATTACTGAAGGAAGAACCTTTATTCCTTTAAGATTCGTATCGGAAAACTTAGGCTATTATGTATATTGGAACGGAGAAACCCGGGAAATTACCATTACCAACTATAAACAATAATAAATTGCTACGGAGGAATTAGCATGGAAAGCTTTAAGCATGGTGAGATAACAGAATTTATACAGTGGTATGATACGGACGGAAATATTATAAACGCCAGTGATGGCGGGGTGATTTTTGCAGAAGGTAAATATCATTGGTATGGTCAGGCGCTTCAGGCAAAGCCTCATGCCCGCAACGGTGAAGGTGGGGGTGTTACCATACAGGGAGTTATAATGTACGAATCGGAAGACCTTTTGAACTGGAAATACGAGGGAGTGATTCTTCCTGTAAGCAACGACCCGGAAAGTGAACTTTATGCACCGCTTCGATTTGAAAGACCTAAAATAATATATAACGATAAGACTAAACAGTATGTTTTGTGGTGTCATTATGTGGCTTATCCGGGAGATCATGGAAGCACTCCCGGAACGGCAGAGGCAGGTGTTGCCGTATGTGATAAGGTAAACGGAGAATATAAGTGGCTCGGAACTTGTCGCCCATTAGATGGAGAACTTGTGAGAGATTCGACGCTTTACAAGGATGACGACGGAACGGCATATTTTATTTATGACCGTCATGTTCTGGCTACGGAAAATTCAAATGAAGACCGTTGCCTTTATGTAGTAAAATTATCGGATGATTATCTTACAACTACAGATGAATATGCCCGTGTGGATGCAGCCTTCTGGAGAGAGGGCCCTGCAATCATGAAAAGGAAGGGTAAATACTATAGCGTAACATCCGGCCTTACAGGCTGGGCTTTCAATCAGGCGAAGGCTTACAGAACGGATAAGCTCATGCAGAACTGGGAAGATATCGGAGATCCCTGCATAGGTGATAGCACAAAGACAACATTTAATTCACAGAGTACTTACGCTTTCAAAGTGGAAGGGACGGAAGACACATATATTCTCATGCTGGAAAGGCATAATGTTAAAAACTTCCTTGAGTGCTCCTACATATGGCTTCCTGTTAAATTCAATGAGGATGATACTATATCCATTGAATATATGAAGGAATGGAAGCTTAAATAATTGAATAAGGTATAAATCTGTAATCAAAAACATTCCCCTGCTCACTTGCACAGGGGAATGTTTTTGGTTTTTATATGTAATTGAGTCTTTTTGATCCGTAGAGATAGGCGAGCATACAGCTTGAATACCATTCGGAGGACTTGGTGGGAGTGCCGGTTACGGGATCTATTTCCTGAGCCAGCTTTATTACATCATAGTTATTTGTCCATGTTTCTATCCATTTTTCTAAAATGTAATCAAGGTCGCTTTTCCAACCGTAATCATCCATCCAGCGTATACATCTTAAAACGATAAGCCCCTGAGTGTAATATCCCCAGCAATTGTAATCAGGATGGCCTTCTACAGAAGGGTCGTTTATTGCCATTGAAGGAAAGGGATAGCCTGTCCAGAATTCATCGGGGTTTTTTAAGTGCTCGTTATAAATACGCTCAATAATTTCCCTGTCGGTATCAAAGTTGAGAACCTTTTCAAGAAAGAGGTGTAAAATTGTACTTGATTTGAAATTTCGTTTATTTCCGTTTTTATCAACGTCATAGAAAAATGCATCTTCTTCATCATAGCAATAATGTAAAAGGTTTTTCTTTATTTCTTCTGATGATTTTTCGAAGTGGCAAGCGTCCTTCTTTTCTCCAAGAATTGAAGCGATTTTTGAAAGAGCCTTTTCATCCGCATAGAAATTACAGTTCATATCAACTGCAAGAACAGGAACGATTTCATCATCTGCAGGAAGAATGTCAGCATTTTGAATAGTGTTGTTGAGAACATAGTTTCCTTTGTATCTCATATCATGAAGACGACCGCTGTTGTCGTGTCCGGTGTCATAGCCCACAAACATTTCGATAAGTCCGCGACCTGATGTCATACGGTATTTTCTGAACCACTCATTCCACTTTTTGCCGGCATTGTATATTTTCCGGAGGAATGCCTTGTTTTTGTTCAGTTCATAAACCTCTAAAGCAAGTGTCAGGAAGGAAACACATTCTTGAATATGACCAAAACGAATCATTTCTCCGGCATGTTTTCCGGGGAACTTATTTCCGTCCATAACAGCAAAGGGAAGCTGCCCTGAAGCTTTTTGATGATCGATGAAAAGATTTATTGCATTTTCCGCAATGGGTAAATATTTTTTGTCCATTTGTGCAAGCAACACAGAATCATATACATGCTCCATCCATACGCCCGGATATTGTTCGGAAATTAAAAATAATGGCTTGTCTATATCCTT
>JAFXHP010000013.1 GCA_017536285.1 Clostridia bacterium | reverse complement strand
TTATCGTATTCGCAGTTTTGGGTTAGGAATTTTTCGCCTTAGAGAAGTTAAAAAACGCAGTCATACTGGCGTATGTCTGCGTTTTTTTGCGCACTATCAGCGGAAAATAACAAGCCAAAACCGGCTTCTCCCTAAGAAGTATCGCCGAAAGTCTGCGGGTTTCTTTTCATCTGTGTTTGTAAAGCTTCGAAGGAGGAACACCGTATTCTTTTTTTACCACACGGCTGAAATAATTGGCGTCGGCAAAGCCTGACATAAGCGCGACTTCACTTATAGAGTGGTTTCCCGACAACAATAATTGTTCTGCAAATTTAAGCCTCTCCGAGATTAAAAATTCCGTGGGCGAACAGCCTGTTTTTTCAGCAAACAGTCGCCTGAAATAGGTTCCGCTTATGCCGGAGGCGGCAATTACGCTGTCAATGGATAAATCCGGGTTTTTAAAATTTTCCTTGATGTATAAAAATGACTTTTCAAACAAATCTTCGCCTTTACTTTTATTAGATTGGAAGGATCGGCTCATAAGTACTTTCATAATATCGCAAAACAGAGAAAGGGAATTAATAGCATAGCCGGCTTCTTTTTTATCCCATACGGCAGAAATCTTTTTGAAAATTTCTTTTGTATCTCGGGCGTTCGGAAAGTTTTCGGGCAAAGCTATTATGTCAGAATAAAAGTTTATGTATAAAATTTCGTTGTATGAATGGTATTTGGCAAAGTAAGGGGTATCTTTGGGCATAAAAAACACATCTCCGGCATTGCTGTCAACGGAAAAACCGTCTCCCGTCATACTTCCGCTTCCTTTAAGGCGGTATACAAGAGCGTTATAGCCTCTCGGAGCAACATTTGCTTCGTGGGCATTCCAGCGAAGTGAGCCCGCACGTGTTATTTTTATACTCATGTTTTTGTTTAAGATTGACATTTTTATCACCCGTTACATTATAGCAGTAAAGAAAACAAAAATCAAGTGTTGAAAAGTCCTGATTTGTGTTGAAATGTCTTCTTGAAACGTTATTAAAGCCGTGGTATCCTTGAATAGAAGGAGTGATTTATATGAGTTTTGTTTTAGACGAAAAAATGTTATTTTCTTTCCCCGAAAAGGCAAATAATGAAGCTTTGATGGAAATCTTCGGGAATTTCACACACGGAAAGTTTAAGAATGTGAATTTCTCATCGGAAGAAAATGTTATTGTTATTGGCGAAGGTGAAGCTGCTGACATCGCTGACGCAGAAAATGTAATCAATGCTACGGATAAAGGCATTTACATCAAGGGCACAAACTATACAAATTTAGTACACGGATTTTTCCTTTTCCTTGAAGGGCTTTCCTATGACAGAAAGAGCGACAGCTTTTCCTTTAAGAAAGGTGTTACGAGAAGAAGCGCAGACCTTCCTTTCAGAAGCATCCATTTTTGCATATTCCCTGAGACGGAGCTTAAATTTTTAAGAAAGGGCATCCGTACTGCGGCTCTTTCTAAATTCACTCACGTAGTGCTTGAATTCTGGGGGATGATTAAATTTGATTGCCTTAAAGAGCTTGCCTGGCCGATGGCTTATGAAAAAGATGAAATACGTGCCATAGTTGCAGAGGCAAATGCCCTTGGACTTGAAGTAATTCCTATGTTTAATCACCTTGCACACGCATCAGGCTGCAGAGAGGCAAACGGGAAGCACGTAGTGCTCGATCAGAACCTTTCTTTGGATTATATGTTTAACTGCTACGGATGGAGCTGGAACTTTGAGAACGAAGAAGTGTTGTCGCTTTTGAAAAAGGTGAGAAAAGAGCTTATCGATGTTTGCGGAGAAGGAAAATATTTCCACATTGGCTGTGATGAAGAGTACATCTGCGTTCACGACATTGAAAAAATGGACGAGGTTATTGATTATATGAACGGCCTTTCCGATGAACTTAAAAAAGTGGGAAGACGAGCTATAATGTGGTGCGACATACTTTGTCCCAATGTCGGTGAGTTTTATGAATATGCCCAGAAAAAACTTTCAAAGGACATTCTTATTGTATACTACGATTACACCAGATCGTTGGTAGATTCTTTTAAGAGAATAGATATGTTCGCTGAATCCGGATTCGACTTTATAACAGGTCCCTGGGAGGGAAGGGAAAATGTAAAAGCGGCATCGGACAAAGCGAAGGAATATAAGCTTCCGGGCGTTATGATGACAACATGGCATTCTCTTTTCAGAAACTTCGGTGAAATCGTTTATATGGGAGAACAAGCCTATGGAGGCTATGATGATTTGCCAACACAGATTAGACGTTTCCATCAGGCTGAAGTGGCAAGACGTGCCTTTTTCTCTGATGGTGATTATAAAATAGCGGGTTGGTCCGAAAAGATGACAGGCCCCGGCCTTATGTAACTGAGGAAAATAAAAGTATTCCGAAGCAGTTCAATTTGTTGACAGTTTCAGTCCTTTGTGGTATATTATTAAGAGAGAAATTTGACTTAATGAGAAGGACGAAAATATGGAAACATTAATTGAGCACGCGGGCTATCCCCTATATTATGGTGACTTTTCCTGCATTGCTGATAAATGCAAAAAAAGCTGTTGTATCGGTTGGGAGATAGATATAGATTCCGACACGCATTCTTTGTATCAGAATATGGAAGGCGGATATTCTGAAGAAATTAAAAAAAGCATAAAAACGGAAAACGGCTCATCGTTTTTTGCTCTCGGAAAGGATGAAAGATGTCCGCATCTTGATGATACCGGGCTTTGTAACATCATTAAGGAATATTCTGATACGGCGCTTTGCGATATATGCCGCCTTCACCCGAGATTTAAGAACTTTTTCACGGGCTATACCGAAACAGGTCTCGGTCTTTCCTGCGAAGAAGCTGCAAGAATTATTGTAAATTGCGAAGAGCCCTTTCACATAATAGCAGACTCCCTTTATGATGAAAGCCTTTCAGATGAAGAAAAGGAAATAATCGAAATAAGGGAAGATATATTTACCGCCCTTACATACAGAGAGCTTAAGCTTTCGGAAAGACTTAAATACATTTGCAGGGAATTCGGGATAAACATAAAAAAGCTTAGTCCCGAAAAGCACATTGATAAGCTTTTAAGCCTGGAGCGGATGGATGAAGAGTGGACTGCTGTGCTGAAAGAATCAAAAGGAAACAGCGTAAGCTTAGATATATTGGATTCAGAAACGCTTGAAATGCCTTTTGAACAGCTCTCAACATACTTTATCTTCAGACATTTTGCAAAATGCCTTGAGGATGGCGATATGGAATCGAAAATAAAGTTTTCGGTTTTCTCTGTACTTCTTCTGGCATTTTTGATGAACGGCAAAGAAGATAAAGAAAAGCTTACGGAATACGCACGGATTTTTTCCTCGGAAGTTGAATACTCCGAAGAAAATACAGATAAATTATACAAAATTTTTTAAGGAGGCACCGGGGATGAAAACATCAACAGAAATCAATTCGGCATCAAGAATAGTGGGCGAGGAAAAGGCGATAGAGTTAATCGCAAAAGCAGGCTTTGATGCCTGGGACTTTTCAATGTTCAGTATGGGAGTTTATGATTGGGGAAAGAAAACCTTTAATTTTGAAACAGG
>JAFXHP010000012.1 GCA_017536285.1 Clostridia bacterium | reverse complement strand
GAACATCACATTGACGCCTTATTCCCATATTTTTGACGATCCTGAAAGAAATATAATAACCCAGGGCGGACACTCTGAAAAAGTTACAATCGGAAGAGATTCCTACATTGGCATGGGTGTTGATATAATGTACTCAGGTAATATAGGCGAGGGGAGTGTGGTAGGTGCAGGAAGTGTAGTGGTGAAAAGCATACCTCCTTATTCAGTTGCCGTGGGAAATCCTGCAAAGGTAATTAAAAAGCGAGGTTAATAGGGTGTATACTTGTAGATAGAAACTGAGAAAGAGGTTTTATCACAGTGATTGGTATATAGAAAAATAAACTTAAAAAAGGCATTACCGTAATTAGCGGTAATGCCTTTTTAATCAGAAGTTGTTCTTTTAAGCTTGTAAACAAAGCAGATTTCTTTTTTATCTTTATTTAAGCGTTTTCGTCAAGTTCATCACATCATCTTTTTAAGTCGCTCGTTTACTTCAATTAAAAACTCTTCCGTGCCTACCTTTTTCTTTTCGGGAAGGCTTGATAAGAGATATAAGTCACCGGTCATAACGCCTTCTTCAATGGTGTCGATGGTTGCCTTTTCAAGCTTGTCAGCAAATGCCATAAGATCGGGGAGATTATCAAGCTCACCACGCTTACGAAGTGCTCCTGTCCATGCAAAGAGTGTTGCAACGCTGTTTGTGGATGTTGCTTCGCCCTTTAAGTGTTTATAGTAGTGTCTCTGAACTGTGCCGTGTGCCGCTTCATATTCGTAAACGCCGTCAGGAGAAACCAAAACGGATGTCATCATAGCTAAACTTCCGTAAGCTGTTGCAACCATGTCGCTCATAACGTCTCCGTCGTAGTTTTTGCACGCCCAGATGTATCCGCCCTCGGAGCGGATAACACGAGCTACCGCATCATCTATAAGGGTGTAGAAATATTCAATGCCTGCTTCTTCGAACTTTTCCTTATATTCTGCTTCATAAATTTCAGCGAAAATGTCCTTGAAACGGTGGTCATACTTTTTGGAGATAGTGTCCTTTGTGGCAAACCACAAATCCTTTTTCGTATCAAGGGCAAAGTTGAAGCAGCTTCTTGCAAAGCTTTTAATGGATTTGTCTGTATTGTGCATTCCCTGTATAATACCGTCGGTATCCTTGAAGGAATGAATTTTTTCTTTTGTCTCATTTCCGTCTTTGTCAACGGTAACAAGATAAGCCTCACTTCCTTCCTTTACCTGCATTTCGGTGTTCTTATATACATCGCCGTAAGCGTGACGGGCGATTGTGATAGGCTTTGTCCAGGTGGGAATGTAAGGGGTGATGCCCTTAACGATTATAGGAGTACGGAAAACAGTACCATCTAAAATTGCACGGATTGTGCCGTTGGGTGACTTCCACATTTCCTTTAAGTTGTATTCCGGCATTCTTGCGGCATTAGGTGTGATTGTGGCACACTTAACGGCAACGCCATATTTCTTTGTGGCCTCGGCTGAGTCGATTGTAACCTGGTCGTTTGTCTCATTTCTGTAGGGAAGACCAAGGTCATAATATTCTGACTTTAAGTCGACGTAGGGGTAAATTAAAATATCCTTTATCATCTGCCAGATGACTCTGGTCATTTCGTCTCCGTCCATTTCGACAAGTGGTGTTGTCATTTTAATTTTTGTCATAGTTTTGCCTCCTTAAAAGTTTTCTTTTGTATAAGCTAAAAGTCCGCCTGCAAGTATAATTGCCTTTGCACGTTCGGAAAGTTCCAGTGAAAGGGTATAGCTTTCGCTCTTAGTTTTGTTTTCAAGAATTAAGTCCTTGCCTTCCTTAACAGAGGCGATAAGATTTTTAATGGAGAGGGAATCGCCCTCTGAAATCTTGTCATAGTCTGCTTCGTTTTTGAAGGTACAGGGAAGAATTCCTGCATTTATGAGGTTTGAGCGGTGGATTCTCGCAAAGGATTTTGTGATAACCGCCTTAACACCAAGGTGAAGGGGAGCAAGTGCTGCATGCTCACGGCTTGAACCCTGACCGTAGTTTATACCACCGACGATGATGCTTTCACCAAGAGCTTCCGCTCTTTCCGGGAAGGAGGGATCGCAAACGGTAAAGCAGTGCTTGGAAATTGCGGGGATATTTGAACGAAGGGGAAGTATTTTTGCTCCTGCAGGCATTATGTGGTCTGTTGTGATGTTGTCGCCCACCTTAAGGGAGCAAGCACAGTTTATTTCATCCTCCAAAGGACTTGTCTTCGGGAAGGGCTTTATGTTAGGACCCCTTAAGATTTCAACAGAATCCATATCCTCCACAGATGCGGGAGGCTCAACCATATTGTCGTTAATTAAAAACTCTTCTGGAAGATTAAACTTGGGCATATCGCCGAGGGATCTCGGATCCGTTAAAACGCCTGTGATTGCGGAAAGAGCGGCAACCTCGGGTGATACAAGATAAATCTGACCGTCTTTTGTTCCGCTTCTTCCTTCAAAGTTACGGTTGAAGGTACGAAGGGAGATACCGCCGGAGTTGGGGGACTGCCCCATACCGATGCAGGGGCCGCAGGCACTCTCTAAGATTCTTGCACCTGCTGCTATCATATCGGAAAGAGCACCGTTTTCTGCAAGCATTGTTAAAACCTGCTTGGAACCGGGAGCAATTGAAAGGGAAACATCGGGATGTACGGTTTTACCCTTTAATATGTATGCAACCTTCATCATATCAAGAAGTGAAGAGTTTGTGCAGGAACCTATGCAAACCTGGTCAATTTTCATCTCGCCGATTTCGGAAAGCTTTTTAACATTGTCGGGAGAGTGGGGGCAGGCTGCCGCAGGCTCTATCTCGGAAAGATTGATTTCAACCACTTCGTCATATACTGCATCTTCGTCAGCTGAAAGGGGAGTCCATACGTCCTCTCGCTTTTGAGCTCTTAAGAAATCTTTTGTAACCTCGTCTGACGGGAATATTGAGGTAGTGGCACCGAGCTCAGCACCCATGTTGGTGATTGTTGCACGCTCGGGAACAGATAATGTTGCTACGCCACTTCCTGTGTATTCAATAACCTTTCCTACACCGCCCTTAACGGAGAGAAGGCGAAGTACTTCAAGTATTACGTCCTTTGCCGCACACCAGGGAGGGAGCTTTCCTGTAAGCTTTACGTTTACAACTTTGGGATAGGTAATGTAATATGCACCGCCACCCATGGCAACAGCAACGTCAAGTCCGCCTGCACCAATGGCAATCATGCCAAGGCCACCGCCTGTGGGAGTGTGGGAATCGGAACCAATCAAGGTCTTTCCGGGGATACCGAAACGCTCTAAATGCACCTGATGGCAAATTCCGTTACCGGGACGTGAGAAATATATGCCGTGCTTCTTGGCGATTGAGCCGATAAAACGATGGTCGTCAGCATTTTCGAAGCCGCTCTGAAGGGTGTTGTGGTCGATATATGCAACGCTTTTTTCCGTCTTTACTCTGGGAACGCCGATGGCTTCAAACTCAAGATAAGCCATAGTGCCCGTGGCATCCTGAGTAAGAGTCTGATCAATTCTTATTCCGATTTCGCTGCCCTTTTCAGGTTTGCCTTCAACTATGTGGGCATTTAATATTTTTTCAGTTAATGTAAGTCCCAAAAAAATCAGTCCTTTCTTTATGCGAAAAACTTGATGAATATATAAATTTTATCATTTTATTTTATCATAAAAGTCGTTATGTGTCAATCTTTAAGACTTTTTATAAGTATAAAAAAGGATTCTCCATTCGTGAGAATCCTTGGCAATTTTGCACTATATTTTGATAAGCATTTCTTTGTTGTCATTATGAATGAGTGAAGCACTTCATCTTGAGTCATTCTGAGAGAGCGTAGCGAACGAAGAATCTCAAAATACAACGGGACATCTCCATAGATATTAAAAAATGTAGAGGTCGATGCCTGCATCGACCAGAAAAAAGGGCAGATGTGGTCATCTGCCCCTACAAAATTATTGGTTGTCAAAAATAATCTCTTTTTATAAGTTTTCGCTGTACCCTTCGTCGTTAAAGGTAGGATTTGCAGAGCCCTGACGTGCCAATTCGTCGCATCGTTCGTTTTCGGCGTGGCCGTCATGCCCCTTGACCCAATGGAACGTAACCTCGTGTGTATCAAGCAAGGGAAGAAGCCTTTCCCAAAGGTCGATGTTTAATACCTTGGATTTATCCGCCTTTCTCCAGCCTTTGGCTTGCCAGCTTGTAAGCCAGCCTTTTAAAATGGCATCTGTTAAATACTTGGAGTCACTGTAAAGGTCCACCTTGCAGGGCTCTTTCAATGCCTCCAGCCCTTTTATTGCCGCAAGTAATTCCATACGGTTGTTGGTGGTAAGGCGATAGCCTTCATAAAGCTCCTTCACATGCTCACCATATTTAAGAATAACACCAAAGCCACCGCTTCCGGGGTTGCCGGAGCAGGCACCATCTGTATAAAGCTCGATTAATTTCATAAAATCTTCCTTATCTGAAAACGATTTCGCCGTCTTTGATTTCTTCAATTATGGCGAGGGATTCTAAGCGTATTCCCATATCACGGATTAATTTTCCGCCTTCCTGGAATCCCTTTTCAATGGCGATTCCGATGCCTTCTAAGCTTGCACCGCTCTGCTTTACAATTTCAAGAAGGCCCTTTACAGCCTGTCCGTTTGCAAGGAAGTCATCCAAGATTAAAACATGATCAGATGCGGATAAATATTCCTTTGACACTCTTATCTGCTTTGATTCCTGTTTTGTATAGGAATAAACGTCTGCGGTATAGGCATCCTTACATATATTTTTCGGGTTTCCCTTTTTGGCAAATACAACAGGAACCCCAAACTGCAAGCCTGCAACAGCGGCAATGGCAATGCCGGATGCCTCTGCGGTCAATATCTTTGTTATTTTGTCGGAAGGGAATAACCTTTTAAATTCCTTTCCCATTTCATATAAAAGTGCGGTGTCAAGCTGATGGTTCAAAAACATATCAACCTTGACAATTCCTCCGTCAAGAAGTAATGCGGTATCTCTGATTTTTTCCTTTAAAAGCTCCATATAACCCCATCCTTTTATGTAATTTAATTAATTATAACAAAAAATGTATATAAATACAAGCCTATTTTAAATATAATCCTTTGGTTTTTTGCCGGTTACCTTGAAAAATGCCTTGTAGAAGTTTGAGGAACTTTGAAAACCGGCTTCCTCTGCGGCAGAAAGTACCGACGATGCACCGCTTTTAAGTAAAGAAATCGCCTTTTCCACCCGCTTTATGGTGATATATTCAAAAGGTGTTACACCGTTGAACTTTTTAAATACGGTAGAAAAATAAGAGGGGGCAAGGTTCGATGTTTTTGCAATGTCCGAGAGCGTAAGATCTGTTGACAGATTTTTGTTTATGTAGTCCGTGGCGGCAGAAAGACTTTTTAATGTGTCACGGTTTACGGAATCGCTGCTCTCCTTTACATAGCCAAAGTCACGAAGCAAGGTTAAAAGAACGGAAAATAAAAGCATTTTTATTTTAAGCTCAAAGCCTTCCTTTTTTTCTGAAAACTCCTTTTCGATTTCCAAAATCGAACGCCTTATTTCTTCGGTCTTTTCGTTATCACGTGAGATTCTGTTTTCGAAAAGGTTACTTCGGTCTGTAAAAAGCTTAAGCAAGGGGAGATTTTCATACCCGCTTTCCCATATAAGCTTTGGCTCAAACTGAATTCCTATCACATCAAGAGGGGCACAGTCCGATATTTCGGTTATGTAGTGAACTTCATTTCCCGCAAAAAGGAAAACATCCCCCACGGAAAAAGGATAGCTTTTTCCAAGGACGGAGTAAATGCCTTCGCCCGATACAAAAAGAGCAATTTCGCATTCTGTGTGGGAATGCTCGCGGAATTCTCTTATGCCCGAGGGTGCCTTTGCATGGTAAAAGGATAGGATGCTTCTGCCTTTAAGGTCATTTAAGCTGTGTTCTGAAAATCTCATGACATGCTCCAATCTTAAAATAGTGGATAAAACAAGTAATATAACGGTTGAATTTACTGCATTTTTATTTTATAATAATAAAAAAATGATATATTGTCAAGGGGGCATTGAAGTGAACATAAAAGAAATGGTGGAAGAAAACGTAAATACTCATTCAAATCCTTCAGAGCTTAAAATAACGGACATACGTGTTGCTAATATTACAGGTGCACCCAAACACTGTCCTTTGATAAAGATTTATACAAATCAGGGCATCACGGGTTACGGCGAAGTGAGAGATGCTTCCAGTGCAACCTATGCACTTATGCTTAAAAGCCGTCTTATCGGTGAAAATCCGTGCAATGTGGATAAGCTTTTCAGAAGAATAAAGCAGTTTGGCGGTCCTTCACGTCAGGGCGGTGGTGTATCGGGAATTGAAATTGCCCTCTGGGACCTGGCGGGTAAAGCCTGGGGCGTTCCGCTGTGGCAGATGCTTGGCGGAAAGTTCCGCGACAAGGTAAGGGTTTACGGCGATACCGACGTTGACGGAAAGCACACCGGCCGTGATATGGGTATGGCAATCAAAAAGCGTATCGATATGGGCTTTTCCATTGTTAAGATGGACTTAGGCGTTGAGCTTTTATATGATGAGCCGGGATGCATAAACGCACCTCTCGGAATGATTGAGGACTTCAAGAAATACTCAATGAAGGCAATCCTTCACCAGAGCGGATCTATTGATATGGATATGATGCTGGGCAAAAACTATGAGGTGTTCACGATCCCGCACTATGCAACGGGAATAAGAATCACCGAAAAGGGACTTGACTACCTTGAAAACTATGTTAAAGAGGTAAGAGAGGTGGCAGGCTACGAAGTTCCTCTTGCAATTGACCACTTCGGTCACGTTGCCCTTGAAGACTGCATCAAGTTTGCAAAACGCCTTGAAAAGTATAACATCGCGTGGCTTGAGGATATCCAGCCCTGGCATCTTACAAATCACTATAAGAGAATTGCGGATTCCTGCAATGTGCCGCTTGCAACGGGCGAAGATATATACCTTGCCGAAAACTTCCGTCCGTTAATGGAAGCGGGTGCAGTATCCTTGGTACATCCCGACCTTCTTTCAATCGGCGGGGCTTTAGAGACCAAAAAGCTTGGTGATATGTGCGAAAAATACGGCGTTGGTATGGCAATTCATATGGCGGAAAGCCCCATTGCTATGATGGCGGCAATCCATGTGGCGGCGGCAATTCAGAACGTATGGGCGGTTGAATTCCACTCCGTTGACATTCCCTGGTGGAACGACCTTGCAATCGGTATTGAAAATCCCTTATTCCATAACGGGTTTGTAAATGTGCCGGACACTCCGGGTCTCGGAATAGAACGCTTAAATGAAGAGCTTATAAAAGAGCATATGCATCCTAAATACCCAAAAGCCTGGGGAAGTACTGTAGAGTGGGATAAAGAATGGGCAAACGACAGAGAATGGAGCTGATAGTATGAATTTTAATGACAGAGAAGAAATAATCGCTTTGACACCTTTGTGGAAGGGAGAACGCCTTCCCGACGGAAGACCGAAGGTTGAAGAAAAATATCTTAAAGCACTTAAAAATCTCACCCTTGAAGAAGTGTGGAAGCCTATTTTTGTAAAGGGCTATGAAAGCCAGTTTGAAGGAAGGCTCAAAACCCT
>JAFXHP010000003.1 GCA_017536285.1 Clostridia bacterium | reverse complement strand
GCTATTTCAATTTCTTCCCCGGTAACTTCTTCGTCAAAGTCTGAAAAGGTGTTTTTTGCCACATCATTTCCGGTCAAAGCTTTGTACCAGGCAAGGCCGAGAGCGTATCTTCCAAGACCGAAGGAGGCGTGGAAGGTGTCCCTGTGCACCTTTTCTATGCCGTTTTTTATCATTCTTCCGAAAACCTCGCCCGACGGAATTATGAAGTCGGCATTTATGGCTTTTGCCGCCTTTTTGTATGCCTCCTTTATATCAGAAAGCATATCGTCGGGTGTTTTATAGGAAAGCTCTTTCGTAAGACGCTCGCTTTCCTTTTCATAAGCCCAGGTCTGATGGATTGCGATTTTCGCTCTTGGTGCAAGCTTTCTCACATAATCTGCAAGCTCGGTTAAGTAAGGCTCATAGCTTTCAAAGCGTGGTGCTTCACTGCTTAGCTGCTGTAATGTTATAACGTCCCACTCTTCCATTAAAAGAACATCCTTAACGGAAATAAAAGTGCCCGTTGATTTTCCGTTTATTTCAAGGGCATATGCAGCATCATTACTTATCATATTCTGATAGTGCCGTGAAAGCGGGCATCCGCCAATATAAAGATTGTATGCCTCAAGAAAAAATCCGTCAGAAGAAGCAATCTGATGCAGGTATCTTTGTGCATCCTGCGAAAAACTGTTTCCGATTGACAATACTTTCATTTTCATCTTCCTTTCTTAAAGGAATCCACATTACCAATTATACCACCGACAGAGCCATATTGCAACATAAAAGGCGTCGAAAAGCGACGCCTTTTTATTATTTCACAAGCTTATCGTGGTTATCGGTTGTTCTTAAAAATTCGTGAATTACCCATCTTGTACGCTCGTAAACCTTTTCCTGAGCGTATGCGATATCGCCGGGCTTTTCTTCCAGTGCAAACTCATAGGGCTGACGGATTTCCGTACCCACGTTGATTTTTGCAATACCGGATTCCATGGCACGGAGGATATAGTCCTGCTCAATTCCGCTTCCGCCGTGAAGTACCAGAGGCATTTTGCCTGTTACCTCGGAAAGAGTTTTGATGTGGTCTATATCAAGTCTTGCATTAGGCTTTTTAAGATGCTTTGTGGATGCCGCAATTGCACCGTGGAAGCTTCCTGCCGCAACGCTTAACCAGTCACAGCCGGACTCTTTGGCAAAGCGTGTTGCCTCTTCGGGCTTTGTAAAGCCTTTTTTGGTAGCAAAAAGTTCTTCATAGCTTAAGCCGATTCCGCTTCCCTCGTGACCTGATACTGCGCCAAGCTCAGCCTCGACAGCCGCACCGTAGGTTTTTGCAAGTGTTGCAACCTCTAATGTTGTTGCAATATTTTCATCAAGAGGAAGACGGGAGCCGTCAACCATTACAGACTGATAGCCTGAATCAAGTGCACGCTTGATGATATCCATATAGTCAACCTTTTTAAAGTCCTCGTCAATTGCGGGAACGTGGTCAAGATGCAAAAGTGTGTATCCGTCCTTTTTATATTTGAAGTATTCCTTTGCAACAGCCTCGGGGCTTTCGGATTCAAACTTTTCCCATTCAAGACGGGCAACCTGAACCATTGCAACGGAGTTTTCGTCAACAATCGCCTTTATTACAGCCTCCGCCATGGGAAGATAAGGAATATTGAATGCGGGGATTATTGTGTGGTTTGCCACAGCCGCCTGAACTATTTTATTTGAACTCATAATTCTGCCTCCTTACATTTTATCCACAGGGAAAAGGATTTTAAGCTGATTAATCTTGCTCTGATATGCCTTCTGCTGTTTTTCCTTTGTAACCATATCAGAAAGCTCGGACTTGATTTCTTCAAATTCATAGGTCTTTGCTTCGTTTTTAGCACAAAGCTTTATAAGGTGGAAGCCAAACTGTGTCTTAACGGGGCCTTTTATTTCGCCGACTTCCATAGCGAATACCGCTTCGTCAAATTCCTTAACCATCTGACCTTTAGTAAATTCTCCAAGGTTTCCGCCGTTTTCCTTTGAGGGGCAGGAGCTTTCCGCTCTTGCTGCATCTTCAAAGGAAATTTCGCCTGCATTGATTTTTGCAAGTATCTCATTTGCCTTATCCTCAGAATCAACTAAGATGTGGCTTGCGTTTACGCTTTCGCCCTTACCGAAGCGTTCCTTATTTTCTTCGTAAAATACCTTTATTTCATCCTCTGTTGCGGGCTTTACGTTCTCTAAAGCCTTTGCCATAGCAAAGCTTATGAGCATATCTTCCTTAACCTTCTGAAGCTGTGCCTTGAACTCAGCGTTGTATTCGTACATATTTTTGCCTGCATCAAGTAAAAACAGCTTGTTTGCAATCATCTGCTCCAAAACCATCGCTCTGCCTTCGGGATTGTTAAGATTCTGTCCTCTCTGCATTAAGGACATTATCATTTCGTTAACTTCCTCTTCTGTTACCGTGAGATTTCCCACTCTTGCCAATACTTTACCTTCCATTTATATCTTCCTTTCGTAAATAAATCACACTAAAATTGATTATAGCACAGAATATACGAAATTTCAACTGTTTTATGCGGATTGTCCGCCGCATTTGACAACAGGCCGTAATTATGATAGTATATTATCGAAAGTAGTGACCGTAGGCGTGTCGACTATACTCAGAGCAGCTGCCGCCATTTCGGTGCTGCTTTCCCCCGAACGAGATGTAAATGCCTTCTGAGCCCGTAAGCATTTACATTTACGACCTCGGATTTTTTATTTGTCCACCGAACTAGGATTGGCAGACAAAAAAATAACAGCACCCGTTGGGTGCTGTGCAAAATAATAGTTATATTGTAATAATAAAATTTTCAGGTTAGCACCCTTAATCCGAACTAGGATTTGAGCAGTGCCTTCGGGATTTGCCAAAGCAAATCCCATAGACGTTCGTTCAAATCCTTATTTGTTCGAAAAATATAAAAAAGCGTACTGAAAATTCAGCACGCTTTTTTACTCCTTAAAATATTATAATCCCATCAGCTGTTTTTTCTTTGCTTCAAATTCTTCTTGTGTTATGGTTCCATCGTCAAGCAAAGCCTTATATTTTTTAAGCATATCTGCTTCGTCACTTTTTTGAACTACTGTTTCGGGAACTATATTTTTTTCATTTTGTCTTTCTACCAAAAGAGAGCTTATAACTTTATATATTTCATCTGAATTCTTAATCATTAAAAAGCAAATTCTTCCGGAAGAAGTAGAAACAGCAACACCTTTTAAAAAGCTTACAGTAGCTATAGCCGAAACCGAATCAATGGGCAAATCAACCCTTTTTCCCCATGCAACTTTGCCATATATTCGTCTATCGGTAACTGTCAGTTCGTGACCGCAAAGAAAAAAATAACTCAATGTGCTTATTAAACCAACGCCTGTTCCAGACACTAAAATAACCCACCCAGTAAATTCATCATACTCGAAAAATACGGAACTTAGCCTAAATGCAGCCACCAAGCAGTATATTCCTAACACCAAGCATACTATACCTATCACTCGATTTATTTCGCTTTTAATTAAAATTTTCTCTTCCATATCATCCATCTCCTTACATTTCCTAATATCTTATGTGCACATTATATAACTCAAACATCTATTTGTCAAGTAGTTTTTGGTATATAATTTCCACATTAGCTAATGTGGAGGTGTGTCATGAAACTTCGTATATTAGATATACTAAAAGAAAAAGGGAAAACTAAATACTGGCTATATATACAATTGGGGTTAAGCTACCAAAATTTTAATAGGATGGTAAATAATCAGACCAACGGTATAAAATTTGAAAATCTACAAGCATTATGTGATATTTTGGAATGTACCCCAAATGACTTATTTGAAGAATACCATAGTTGCAGACCAACATCATCTTGATGTTGGTCTATTTTTAATATTAAAAATCCAGTGCTCTTTACAAATTGCCGAACCGGGATTTGAGCAGCGCCTTCGTTCAAATAATGCTACATATATCAGTTAATGCATCGCCACAGTCAGTTCCTTCTGTCCGAACTAGGATTTGATTTTTTCCTGTCGGAAAAAACTTCGGCGTTTTTCTTTGCAAAAACGCCTATGACTTCGTTCAAATCCTTTTTCGTTCGGAAAGCGAAAAAAAGAAGAACCACGCTTTGCGTAGTTCTTCTTTTTTTGGTTGCCGAACTAGGATTTGAACCCAGACAAACAGAGTCAGAGTCTGCCGTGCTACCATTACACAATTCGGCAAAAAAATGGTGCGAGAGACGGGAATTGAACCCGTACGATGAAATCACACGCCCCTTAAACG
>JAFXHP010000011.1 GCA_017536285.1 Clostridia bacterium | reverse complement strand
TAAAGTTCAAAAACAACATTCCTGTTAATAAGATTAAGTATAAGATACTTGATGCCGTTGGCGGATGCGGCGTTGTTGCAGAATTTGACCTTGTCAAGGAGGATGCTGCACTTCCCAAGGTGGCACTTTCTGATGTAACAGCTGAAACCTTTGTATCGGAAGCTCCTAAGGCAGAGGAAAAGCCCAAGGAAGAAAAACCTGCTGCAGGTACAGTGGCACCGTCGACCGGCGAGAAAAAGGTTGAAGGAGAAGTTCCCGTTGATTCCAGATACGTGGATAAAAACGGATGGACAGCCTATGCAGAGCACAGCTTCCCCACGGGAGATACACCGGAAAAGTCCATCGACGGTAACCCTATGAGCTACTGGCACTCATATTTTAAAACGGTTGACGGGGTAAATCAGAAGGCACCCATGCCCTATGATATGATTTATACCCTTCCTTCCGTAACAAGCATAGCAGGCTTTTGCTACACGCCCAGACAGACGGATGGTTCAACATCAGGTATCGTACTTGAATATGAATTTTACGGAAGTGCTGACGGCTCCGATAACTGGGTAATGATTGAATCCGGCACATTCACAAATGACAGAGCCTCAAAGGACGTTCACTTTATATGCAACCTTGATGTTAAAAAGGTTATGTTCAGAGTTAAGTCCGGTCTTAACGGCTATGCTGTAATAGGCGAATTTGACCTTATGGTAAAAAGGGAAAGTGTTCCTTCCGTTGCTCTTTCCGAGTATGAAGCATATAAGGACGAAAACAAGGTGGTATATGTTGATACAGACGGAATAAAGGCAGAGTCCGAATCCGTATGGACAGGTCATGCCGCATCACTGGCAGTTGACGGAAATCCGGGCAGCTACTGGCATAAGAATCCCGATGATAAAGGAATGATTCTTTTAAGGATTGACCTTGGCAGGGAATACGAAATAGCAGGCTTTACCTATTATCCCAGACGTGACGATATAAAGGGACACTGGAAGAAGTACAATATGTATGCAAGTACCGATGACAACGAGTATATATCTGTACTCAGTGGTGCGACCTTTGATGTAATTGACTATACAAGTAAGGATATAAGGTTTGCAGAGCCTGTTAAAATGCGATATGTGGAATTTGAAATAGACGAATATGAGGGACATTGTGCAGCGGCTGAAATAGGCTTCTATCAGACAAAGGAAATTGTTCAGGAAGAAAAGATTTTTGAAAAATATGTACTCCAGATAGATAATCCTTTGATAAAGTCTGAGATAAATGGCGTAACAAAGGAAACGACTCTTGACGTGTCTCCATTCATTAAAAATGGTAACACGATGATACCTTTAAGAGGTTTGCTTGAAGAAATGGGTGCGACCATTGAATGGAACGGCGACAATCAATCTATAAAGGTTAAAAAAGGCTTAATCACAATAGATATGCAGATAAGAAGAAAACAGGTTTATGTGACAAACGCCAAGGGAACTATTCGTTATTCATTCAGAACAGCTCCCATAATAAAGGATTCAAGAACCTTTATTTCGTTAAGATTCATCTCTGAAAATCTTGGGTATGATGTAATCTGGGACGGTGAAACAAGAACCATTACGATTCAGACTCCCGAAGAAGAGTAAAATAAAAACTGTGCGAAGAGTTTCTTTTCGCACAGTTTTTTAGTCTTTGCATATTCTGTCAATAGGGAAAGGAAGGTGAAAATGGTAATAACAGTTCCTTACGACAGAATAAAGGCGACGGAATATGCATCAAAGTGGGCATATCTAAGAAATCCCGACTATTACAATTTCAATTCCCTTGGCGGCGATTGTACAAATTTTATATCGCAATGTTTATATGCCGGAAGCGGTGAAATGAATTATCCTGTCTGGTATTATTACAGTATTAATGACCGCTCTCCGTCCTGGACCGGAGTTGAGTTTCTATATGATTTTCTTGTGAAGAACAAAGGACAGGGGCCAAGGGGAATCGAATGCAATATTGAGGACTTGAGACGTGGTGACGTTATTCAACTGGACTTTGACGGTGACGGAACGTTTTCCCACAGCCTCTTGGTAACAGATGTAAAATATCCCATAACACCTTTTCACATTTTAATTGCGGCACATACTGTGGATTCGTTAAACCGTCCGCTTGACAGCTATAGCTTTAAAAGGGCAAGATTCATTCACATAGAAAATGTGGGAAAAAGCATATAAAAAGGCTTATCGCAACAGCGATAAGCCTTTTTTCATGCAAGTTTTTTTAATTCTTTTCTTGAAATAAAGAAAAGAATTAATCCAAGTAAAGGAATTAAAAACGTAACGAATAAATGAATTCCAAACCCTGTGAACGGAACCATTGTAACAAGCATTATATATGAGAAAATCAATGCTCCGAGTTCGGTTTCAAATCCGAAAACTAAAAAGAAAATGCAAATCAAAGGAATGAGGAACATAATTGCTGCCTGATAAAGGCAAAGCTTTAGGTAAATTTCTTTTGCAAGATTCTTCCCGAAATGGAAAAGCAGGAAAAAATATACTGTGTAGAGTAGGGAGGTTATAATCTGGGGGATTGATGCATCGCTGAAAATGTCAATGTCCAGAACCGGTTTTCCCAAATAGGTATCAAACAGAAAATAAACCGATAAAGCATAGAGCACGATAAAACCTGAAATAAGTGAAATATTTAATTTGTGTTTTTTTATAAATTCCAAAATCATGATTGCATATCTTCCTCCATCTTGATTTTTGCGGATTTCTTTTGTTTTTCTGCCTTTATTCTGTTCTGCTTCCGGTATTTAAGAGGAGATACAC
Organism: Clostridia bacterium; assembly: GCA_017536285.1. The sequence continues at coordinate 9,038 of JAFXHP010000011.1, read as the reverse complement.
CGTTAATTTCTTTGAAAACAGAAGAAAAGTAGTTGCTGTCGTTAAAGCCGCATTCGTAGGCGATTTTACATATTGACTTATCGGTGTGGATAAGGCGTGACTGTGCCTCCTTAAGGCGGATGATGGTTAAATATTCCTTAAAGCCGAATCCCGTTATACTCTTGAAAAGCCTTGAAAAATAGCTTGTGGAAAGGCTTGACATTTCCGCCATCTGCTCCAAGGTTAAATTCATCCTGTAATTGGCGGAGATATACTGGGTTACATTTTCTATGGGGATATTTGTGCGGCTGTAGGGCTTATCCATAGAAGGATTCCTTAGCATAAGGGAGAAAAGCTCTGTCATATAGCCTGAAATCAGAAGATTTGAGTAGGAGTCAAAATTCTGATGCTCCTTTGAGATTTTCTCGAAAATTTCAGTGATTTCGGGAATTGTATCTTTCGGAGGACGGTAAATGTTAAGTGCGAAAAGATTGTAAATATCTATTGCAAGGGATGGCGTGATATAGGGCTTTGAAAAGTTAATAAGATAGCGGTCCGTCGCTTCGTTAAAATAAATTGTTTTGTGGATAACGCCCTTTGGAATCAATACAAGGTCACCTGCTTCAACTTCAAACAGCTTGTTTTCAATAAAGTACCGGCAGCGTCCTTCTGCAAGAAAATAAATTTCATACATATTGTGATAATGACCATTGGTCGTAGCGGCAACACTTTCGCGCCTTGAACGGTCGTAGTAAAAGTTGTCATACCGATAAAGCTTGGGGGTGACAAAGGGACGGGAATCCTCTGTTGTGATGTTTTTATCTATTAACCCTTTCTTTATTGCCATATTCTTCGCCTCCTTTTTGATAATAGTTTTCCTGTTTTTCTTCAGTATAACACAAATGACAAAAAAATCAAGAAAAATCGTAAAAAAAGGCAATATTTTAAAGGAAATCTTATTGAAATTGTTGTAAAATAGTGATAAAATATAATAAAAAATATTAGGGGGTTATTTATATGAAATCAGCTTATCAGTTCAACATTGAAAAAATGCAAGGGGTTAAGCCTTCCATGGCTTACAAAGGCGAAAATTTCCTTTCCTGGCAGAAGGAAGCAAGAGCGAAGCTTTCTGAGCTTATTGGTCTTCACACCTTCTCTAAGTGTGCTCCCGAGCTTGAAATTGAATTTGAAAAGAAAATTGAGGGTGCAACAGAAATCCGCTTCACATACCAGAGTGAAGAGGGCTACAGAGTGCCCTGCCATCTTCTTCTTCCCGATGGAATAGAAAATCCTCCCGTTATCATCTGCCTTCAGGGACATTCAACAGGTATGCATATATCCCTCGGCAACCCCATATATCCCAATGACGAAGCAACCATCAAAGGCGGCGACAGAGATTTCTGCGTAAGAGCCGTAAAGGAAGGCTATGCGGCAATCGCTATGGAGCAGAGAAACTTCGGTGAATGCGGCGGTAAGCCCGGTGGAACAGACTGTATGTATTCTGCAGTAACCTGTATGCTTTTCGGAAGAACAACAGCAGGTGAGAGAGTATGGGACATACAGAGATTGATTGACCTTCTTGAATCCGACTTTGCGGACAAGGTTGATGTTAAGAACATCTGCCTTATGGGTAACTCCGGTGGTGGTACAGCGACAGCATATACAGCAGCACTTGAAGACAGAATTGTTCTTGCAATGCCCTCCAGTGCTATGTGTACATATAAGGACTCCATCGGTGCAATGCCTCACTGCCATTGTAACTTCGTTCCTCATATCGCAGAATACTTCGATATGGGTGACCTTCTTGCAATGTCCTATCCCAAGTATTATATTCAGGTAAACGGAATTCAGGATAATATTTTCCCCATAAAGGGTGCTGAAGAAGTGTTCGAACACGGAAAGTCCGCTTACCGTGAAATGGGAGCAGAAGAAAAATTAGCTCACGTAAAGGGCCCCGAAGGACATCGCTTCTATGCGGATATGTCCTGGCCTTTAGTTCACAAATTTATCAAATAATAAATTTGTGAACGATACTTGTGTAAGCGTGAAAAAACGCGAACAGCGTTTTAGCTTATGCAAGTAAAACCATCAAAATGCGAACAGCATTTTGCACATACCGCTTAGCAAATTTATAAAATAATAAATTTGTGGACGCGAGCGTAGCAAATGGAACAAACCATTTGCGAAGCAAGGTTGATGCAGCGTAAAAATGCGAAGAGCATTTTAGCTGTGTCAACTAAATCTTATCAAAATGCGAATAGTGTTTTGCCAAGCATCTTTATTGATGTGAAAATAGTTTACTTTATCGGCAAAACCATATCTAACCATAAACTAACTAAAAGGAGAAAAACTATGTTTGCAGGAAAAGAAAAAACAAAAAGACCTGAACGAGTTATTCAGTTCGGCGAAGGCGGATTTTTAAGAGGCTTTTGTGACTGGATGCTTCAGATTATAAACGAAGAAACCGACTGGAACGGTAGCGTTACTGTTGTTCAGCCCATTGAAAACGGTATGTGCGAAATGCTTGAGAAACAGGATTGCATGTACACCCACGTTATAAGAGGCGTTGAAGGCGTTGATACAAAGTTAATAGACGTAATTTCAAGATGTGTAAATCCCTATGCGGATTACGATGCATATCTTGCACTGGCAGAAAATCCCGACTTCCGTTTTGTTATTTCAAACACAACAGAAGCAGGTATAAGCTATAATGAGGGCGATAAGCTAACAGACCGTCCCCAGAAATCCTTCCCCGCTAAGGTAACAGCCCTTCTTAAAAAGAGATTTGACTTAAAGCTTCCCGGATTTATTTTCCTTCCCTGCGAGCTTATTGAAAAGAACGGCACAACACTTAAGGAAATCATCCTCCGCTATGCGGACGAGTGGAATTTAGGCGATGACTTCAAAGCCTTTGTTGAAAAGGAAAACGTGTTCTGTAACACATTGGTTGACAGAATCAACACAGGCTTCCCCAAGGGTGAGGATTTAGGCCTCGGCTACGAAGACAATATGTTAAATACCTCCGAGTATTTCCACCTTTGGGTAATCGAAGGACCTTCGGATAAGGTTTTAGAAATTCCCTTTGATAAGACAGACCTTAACGTAATCGTTACCGACGATATGACGATGTATCGCACAAGAAAGGTAAGAATCTTAAACGGTGCACACACTGCAATGATTCCCTATGCACTTCTTAAGGGCGTTGAAACCGTTGGAGACTGTATGGCAGATGAAACTATGAGCGCCTTTGACAAGGCTTGTGTATATGATGAAATCATTCCCACACTTGACCTTCCGAAAGAAGAACTTTTATCCTACGCTGACAGCGTGTTTGAGCGTTTTGCAAACCCCTATATCAGACACTTCTGCTCCTCCATTTCCTTAAACTCCGTAAGTAAGTTCAAGGTAAGAGTGTTGCCTTCACTTCTTGAATATATCAAGCGATACGGAAAAATGCCCGAAAAGCTTTTATTCTCCTTTGCAAGACTTATCGAGTTTTATAAAACCGATATGCCAAACGACGACGAGGACGTTATGGAGTTTATGAAGAAGGCAACTGTTGCCGAAATTCTCAAAAACGACAAGCTCTGGGGCGAAGACTTAAGCTTCTTATGCAGCGAAGTTGAAAAGTATATATAAAAGGGTATGATCATATGAAAATCAATAAACTTGACAATGTGGATGTAAACCTTGCCGACGGCCATAAATATGCCGACAGGGATATAAAGATGGGGGAGAACATTATAAAATACGGTTGCCCCATAGGTCACGCTACAAGCGATATCAAAAAAGGTGAACACGTCCACACACACAACGTAAAAACAAATCTTAAGGACAATCTTACATACGAATACAATCCGAAGTTTTACGACCTTCCCGAAGGCGATAAAACAAAAACCTTTATGGGTTATGTGAGAAAGAACGGCGACGTCGGTATAAGAAACGATGTGTGGATAGTAAACACGGTCGGCTGTGTAAACAAGGTGGCTGAGAAAATTGCGGCTGCAACGGGTGCACTTTTCTTCCCTCATCCCTTCGGATGCTCGCAGCTTGGAGATGACCAGGATGTCACACAGAAAATCCTTAAGGGAATAATAAATCATCCCAATGCCGCAGGCGTTTTGGTGCTGGGCTTGGGTTGCGAAAACAACAACATTGGTGAAATGAAAAAGGTGCTTGGCACCTGGGACGATGAAAGGGTTAAGTTCTTAATCACTCAGGAGTGCGAGGACGATGTGGCAGAAGGTATCAAAATAGTAAAAGAACTTCAGGCATATGCCGATACCTTTAAAAGACAGCCAGTTAGTATATCCGCACTTAAGGTTGGCTTAAAGTGCGGCGGAAGCGACGGTTATTCGGGTATCACCGCAAATCCCTTGGTTGGAAGAGCGTCGGATAAACTTATTTCCATGGGTGCAAGCTGTATTTTAACAGAGGTACCCGAAATGTTCGGTGCTGAACATTTGCTTATGGAAAGAGCTGAAAACGAAGAAATTTTCAATAAGACAGTCAGTCTTATAAATGACTTTAAGGACTATTTCACACGTCACGGTCAGGTGATTTACGAAAATCCCTCTCCCGGAAACAAGGCGGGCGGAATAACCACTCTTGAAGAAAAGTCACTGGGATGCGTTCAGAAGGGTGGTCTTTCCAAGGTTGTTGACGTATTAACCTACGGCGACACCGTTACCAAAAACGGTCTTTCCCTTCTTAACGGTCCGGGAAATGATATTGTTGCAATAACAAACCTTATGGCATCGGGCGTGCATATTATTCTCTTTACAACAGGTCGCGGTACACCCGTTGGCTCAAGCGTTCCCACGGTTAAAATTTCCACCAATGAAAACCTCTACAAGCACAAGAAAAACTGGATTGACTTTGATGCAAGCCCCACACTTAAGGGCCTTGACTTGTCAGATGAGCTTGTTTCCTACATCATAGAAGTTGCAGAGGGCAAAGAAACAATGAACGAAATTAACGGATACAGAGAAATTTCAATATTTAAGGATGGTGTAACATTATGAGTTTTATCAATGATGATTTCATGCTCAAAAACAAAACAGGTAAGCGTCTTTTCGAAGAATATGCAAAGGACCTTCCCATAATCGACTACCATTGCCATCTTGTTCCCAAGATGATTGCAGAGAATTATAAGTTTAAGAGCACCTATGATTTGTTCCTCGGCGGTGACCACTATAAGTGGCGTCAGATGCGTTCAAATGGTGTTCCCGAGGAAGATATTACAGGCTCTACTCCCGACTATGAAAAGTGGTTACAGTGGGCAAGAACAATGCCTCTTCTTATCGGAAACCCCTTGTATCACTGGACACATCTGGAGCTTAAGAGATATTTTGATATTGATAAGCCTTTTACGGAAGAAACTGCAAAGGAAATCTGGGATAAGTGTAATAAGCTCCTTGCACGTGACGATTTTTCCGCTCAAGAGTTAATCAAGAAGTCCAACGTTGAGGTTATCTGCACAACAGACGATCCCGTTGACAGCCTCGAATACCATCAGCAGCTTAAAGGCTTTTCCACAAAAATTCTTCCTACCTTCCGTCCTGACAAAATTGTGGAAATCAATAAGGAAACTTTCCTTCCTTATCTTGAAACTGCAAATGTAAAGACATTTGAAGACGTTCTTCATTTCCTTACAGAGAGAATTGAATTCTTCCATTCTGTAGGCTGCCGTCTTTCCGACCACGCTCTTGAATATGTACCCTTTGGCATCGGCGATGCTAAGGCTGTATTTGAAAAGAAGGTTAACGGTGGGGTTGTTACCTACGAGGAAGAAAACATCTATAAGACAGCAGTACTTAAGCACTGTGCATCAGAATATGTAAAGCGTGACTGGACAATGCAGCTTCATATCGGTGCTCTTCGTAACAACAACAGAAAGATGTATGAAAAGCTTGGTCCCGACACTGGCTTTGACTCCATCAACGACCTTTGTATAGCTGAAAAGCTTTCCGCATTCTTGGGAAATCTTGAGTATGATTACGTTCTTCCCAAGACCATACTCTACACCCTTAATCCAAAGGATAACTTCGTAATAGGCACAATGCTGGGTAACTTCCAGAAGGCACCCACAGCAGGTAAAATTCAGTTCGGTTCCGGTTGGTGGTTCAACGATCACCGTGACGGTATGGAAGCACAGATGATGGCTCTTGCAAACCTTGGCGTACTGGGAAGATTCGTTGGTATGCTTACAGACTCAAGAAGCTTTGTATCCTATACAAGACACGAGTATTTCAGAAGAATACTTTGTAATATGATTGGTAAGTGGGTAGAAGAGGGCGAATATCCCAACGATAAGGCATCCTTAAAGAGAATTATCGAAGGAATCTCCTACTACAACGCAAAAGAATACTTCAAGTTTTAATAAAATAACGGCACCCACAGGGTGCCGTTATTTTTGCTTTTTTATTCAGATAACATTCTTAAAAGATCGGGGATAACGGGCTCGAATGCGGCACCGTACCAGTGATTATCCAGTGTTGCTGTGTACTTTATTGCAAGATAGGTATAGTCTGCGGCGATTTTAGAAGCTTCATAAGCTGTCTTTCCGCGAAGGAGAGCACCTGAAAATGCCGAGGCAAAAATATCGCCCGTTCCGTGACAGCTGTTTTTAAGCTTTTCGTGTTCGTAATAGGAATATTCTCCGTTTTCAAAAACCACAACGCCGGTTTTTCCTTCTTCATAGGAAATTCCCGTAAATATTATGTTTTTGCAGCCTGCATCCGTAAGCTTTTTAATTAAGGAATCAACATAAGCTCTGTCGTAAGTTTCTTTATATTCCGTATCTGTCATAAAGCAGGCTTCGGTGATGTTGGGAAGTATGTAGTCGGCATCACGGCAAAGAGAAAGCATTTCCTTTGCATAAACTTCGTCAAAGCCATAGTAAAGCTTGCCGTTATCAGCCATTGCAGGATCAACTATTTTTAATGAGTCCTCCTTTGAAACCGCAGAAAAGATGTCTTTTACATAACCAATCTGCTTGGTGCTTCCTAAATATCCTGTATATATGGCATCAAAGGAAATTCCTTCTTTAACCCAATGGTCTTTTATTCCGGGCAGGTCTTCCGTAAGATCGCGGAAGGTAAAGTCCGTAAATCCGCCGGTGTGGGTGGATAAAACCGCAGAGGGGAGAATGGAACACTCTACTCCGCAGGCGGAAACGATTGGGAGTGCAACGGTCATTGAACATTGACCTACGCAGGAAATATCCTGAATGGTAAGAAGTCTTTTATAGCTCATAAAAATGCCCCTTTACAAATTTTGTTTTCTGTATTATAATATTAATCTGATAATATGTAAATAATCAAAAAAGGAGAATTTTATATAACCAGATGGAAGAGAAAAAATATTTGGATGTATATAAGAAAATAAAAAATAAAATAACCGAAGGTGAGCTTAAAAAAGGCGAAAAGTTACCATCCAAGCGTGTTACGGCGGAAAAGGAGAATGTCAGCGTAATAACCGTGGAAAAGGCATACGGTATGCTGACGGACGAAGGCTATATAACACCGAAAGAGCGAAGCGGATATTTTGTGTCCGACATTGAAGTGCTAAAGGACCGAGAGGAAGAAAGCGAAAAAAGCATAACTTATCTTTCGGAGGAGACTGGCGAAATTTCGGAATTTGAATATTCGCTGTGGTTTAAGACCGTAAGAAAGGTAATTTCTGAAAAAGGGGAGCTTCTTTTCCGTAAAGCACCCGGAAGGGGATGTGCCGTTTTAAGAAACTCAATAGCATCCTACCTTTTAAGATATCGTGGAATTTTCACATCACCAGAAAACATAATAATCGGCTCCGGTGCGGAGCAGCTTTATGCTTCGGCGGTGAAAGTGCTTGGCAGAGATAAAATTTACGGAATAGAAAATCCATCATATTCACAGATTGAAGCGGTGTATAAGGGCGAAGGCGTGAAAATAAAAAAGCTTAAAATGGGAAATGACGGCATAAGGTCGGATGAACTGGTAAAGGGCGGCTTTGATGTTCTTCATGTAACGCCTTTTAAAAGCTTCCCTTCCAATGTCACCACCTCGGCAGGTAAAAGGTATGAATATCTTTCATGGGCAAGTAAAAAGGGCGTCATCATAGAGGACGATTTCGGAAGCGAATTTTTTGCTCCCGGTGCAAGCCGCGAAACATTGTATTCCATGAATAAGGGGAAAAATGTTTTATACATAAACACCTTTTCAAAAAGCCTTTCGCCGTCGATGAGAATAGGGTATATGATTCTGCCTGACAGCCTGTCGGATAAATACGAAAAGCAGCTTGGTGCATTTTCCTGCCCGGTGCCTGTGCTTGATCAGTATGTGCTTTCAGAGTTTATTGATAGCGGAAGCTTTGAACGCCATGTAAACCGTATGAGACGAAAGATAAATAAAGACTTGACAAAATAAAATTTTGTAGTATAATGAAGTTCAGCAAAAGGGGGAGCTTGCGCATGCAAGCTGAGAGTAAGCGTAATGCCGCTTAGACCCGTATAACCTGATTTGGGTAATGCCAACGAAGGGATAATAGCTTAGCTTTCAGGCTGTATCCTTTTTCGGATGCAGCTTTTTCATTTGTGCGCGCGACAGATGAAAAGCGCATTTCCGGTTTCATTTGCCGGGAAAAGCTTTAAGAAAAGCGAATTATCAATCCTTGCCTTTTGCGATATTATCAAAGCACACGGAAGTCACTCGATATATGGTTTGAATTTTTGATTCAAACTCTTAAACCTTAAACGCAGGGAAATTTAGTGCAATTTCAATGCGGAGGACGAAGTAAGGCTGGCACCTTTCGAGGACGACAAATTGAAAGAGTGCAAATTTACCAAGTTTAAGGCGTGTATGGAGTGTCTTATGTGTGCTTCCTGAAAGGATTGAAAGAAATGAAAACAAAAAAACTTGTAGTCTGTGCAATGCTTATTGCACTGGGCAGCGTGCTTTCGGTAATTCAGCCCTTTGCACTGCCCTTCGGCGGGGGAATAACCCTTGCTTCAATGATGCCTGTCTGCTTAATCGGTATGATTTACGGAATGAAGACAGGCGTGTTATCGGCACTCTGTT
>JAFXHP010000123.1 GCA_017536285.1 Clostridia bacterium | reverse complement strand
GCAACGGAGCCCTATTCCCTTTATCCTCCCTGCATCACCTGTATGACTCCGAAAGAGGTAATCGGAATAGTAACCAAGATAGACCACAAAAACGCAAACATAAAAAATGCGGAAAGCTGGCTTCGTCTGGCAGGCTGTAAAAAGATATTTTTCGTCAATTCCACCGCAAACCAGGGGATAGACGAGCTTAAGGATTATTTGGGATGGACAGATAAAACCAACAAATCCACAGAAAAAAAGTAAAAAAACAACATTTTATTGTTGACAAACCAAAGATAATGTGATAATATTATGTTGTCGAATATTCTTTAAGAAGAAGGAGAAATGATTTATGGTAAACGAATACGAAATCAAAAAACAAATTTGCGACATCGGTAAGAGAATCTATGACAAGGGAATGGTTGCTTCCAATGACGGTAACATTTCTGTTAAGATCGGTGAAAACGAATTCCTTTGCACACCCACAGGTGTTTCCAAGGGCTTCATGACACCCGACTATATCTGTAAGGTTGACGGCGACGGTAAGGTAATTTCCGCAACAGGTAATTTTCGTCCCTCCTCAGAAATCAAGATGCATATGAGAGTTTATAAGCAGAGACCTGACGTTAAAGCTGTTGTTCACGCTCATCCCCTTTATGCAACAAGCTTTGCAATCGCAGGTGTTCCGCTTACAGCACCCATCATGCCCGAAGCTGTAATCGCACTTGGCTGCGTTCCGATTGCTGATTACGGTACACCCTCTACAGAGGAAATTCCCGATGCAGTTGAAAAGTACCTTCAGCACTTTGACGCTGTACTCCTTGCAAACCACGGTGCTCTTTCCTTCTCTGACAGCCTTCTTTCTGCTTATCACAAGATGGAATCCGTTGAGTTCTATGCTCAGCTTCTCTATCAGTCAAAGCAGCTCGGCGGTCCCAAGGAGCTTTCCAAAGAACAGGTTAAGAGACTTTACGAAGTTCGCCGTGCATTCGGTATGACAGGTAAGCACCCCGCTGACATCTGCTTAAATGCAAAAGCAGGCGTTCAGAGCTGCCACAACTGCCACCAGGGCGTTGAAGAAGGCGGATGTTCTTCTTCTTGCTCCGATGCAGAGCTTATCGCTCAGATCACAAAGAAAGTAATGGAAAGCCTCGGAAAGTAATTTCCGTTATATAAAGGATGGTTTTATGGACGAGAAAGATTTAAGAAAAATCGTCGATGCCGTAAAGGATAATATAAAATCGCCTTCCTTTAATACAGGTAGTTCTTCTACTTACAAAACAGATAACATAACCTTGAATACTGCAAAGCTTTTAGCCGAAGCCGTTGAAAAGGAAGCAGCAAAGGTTGGTGTGAAGGCGGTAATCGCCATTACAAATTCCGGTGCAAACCCGATTTTGATTCACGCAACCGATGATTCCTTCATTGCAAGCTATGATGTTGCTTTGCAGAAGGCATATACCTCTGTAGCACTTAAGATGCCCACAAGCGCCTTGAAGAGTATGGCTCAGCCAAACCAGCCATTATACGGAATACAGTTTACAAATGACTGCCGTATCGTGGTGTTCGGCGGCGGCGATCCTTTAAAGATCGGCGATGCTGTTGTCGGAGGCCTGGGCGTTTCCGGCGGAACAGAGGAACTGGATACCTACCTTTCAGCCTACGGTGCTGATTATTTCAAAAATAATCTCGTCTGAGAAGAAAGGAAGGTTACAATGCAAAGCATAACAGATGACTTTGCGAAAAATGCCGAAAAGCTGGCTGAAACGGTTAAAGGCAACGCAAAAGTAACCGTTCCTTCCGATAAAAAAGGCGAGTTTATCTACCACCTTATTGAAAACGGCGGTTATCCGGCATCAAGGGTGCAGGCAGAAACAATTTTCCGTGTTTCAAAGAATACAAAAAGCATAAGTGCAGTACTCTTTGCCTGCCACGCAATTACAAACGCAACACCCAAATTCATCATCTACGATTCCTTTAATGGAGACAGTCTTTTAGAGAAGGAACTTCCCTTCCCCGCAATCGGCGTCATTGAAGGCGACATAATAAAACAAAATAAATCTGAGAGGAGAATAGCTATGGATATTAACCAGGACAAGATTCAGGCTATTGTTCAGCAGGTTCTTTCCGAAATGAATCAGTCAGCTGCACCCGCATCAAGTGCTCCTAAGGCAGCAGGCCCCATTCCGAAAACAAGCCGCGCAGCAATGCTCACAAAGCTTGAAAACTACGAAATCAAGGAATTCCCCATCCCCGAGCTCGGCGATGACGACATCCTTGTTAAAGTAGAAGGCTGCGGTGTCTGCGGAACAGATGCTCATGAATTCAAGAGAGACCCCTTCGGTCTTATCCCCGTTGTACTCGGTCACGAGGGAACAGGTGAGATCGTAAAGATGGGTAAAAATGTCAAGAAAGACAGTGCAGGAAAGCCCCTCGCAGTAGGCGACAAGGTTGTAACCTGTATGATTTTCAAAGACAACCCCGACATCACAATGTTTGACTTAAATAAGCAGAATGTAGGCGGTGCAGACGTTTACGGACTTCTTCCCGACGACGACATTCACTTAAACGGATGGTTTGCTGATTACATAGTAGTAAGAGGCGGTTCTACCGTATTTAACGTAAGCGACCTTGACTTAGATTCAAGAATCTTAATCGAACCCTGTGCAGTTTTAATCCACGCAGTTGAGCGTGCTAAGACAACAGGAATCCTTCGCTTCAACTCAAGAGTTGTTGTTCAGGGCTGCGGCCCCATCGGACTCATCTGTATCGCAATACTTCGTACAATGGGTATCGAAAACATCGTTGCAGTTGACGGTGAGGACAAGAGACTTGACTTTGCCAAGGAAATGGGTGCAACCGGCACAGTTAACTTCAAAAACCACAAGGGTGTTGAAGAACTTGCAAAGGGTGTTGAAAATGCATTCGGCGGCTATCTTGCTGACTTTGCATTCCAGTGCACAGGCTCCCCCATCGCTCACGCAAACATCTATAAGTTCATAAGAAACGGCGGCGGTCTTTGCGAGCTCGGCTTCTTCATCAACGGCGGAGACGCAACAATCAACCCCCATTTCGATATTTGCTCAAAGGAAATCACAACAGTTGGTTCTTGGGTATACACACTTCGTGACTACGCAACAACCTTTGATTTCTTAAAGAGAGCTAAGGGAATCGGTCTTCCGATTGGAAAGCTTATCACACATAAGTTCCCCCTTTCCGAAATCAACGAAGCTCACAAGACAAATCTTGCAATGAGCGGACTTAAAATCGCAATCATTAATGAATAATAAATAAAAAAGAATTTAATTTTTAGGAGGATATCAAAATGGCAAAAGAAGCATTAGGTATGATTGAAACAAGAGGTTTAACCGCAGCTGTTGAAGCAGCAGATGCAATGGTTAAGGCTGCCGAAGTAGTACTTATCGGCACAGAAAAGATCGGTTCCGGTCTTGTAAGCGTTATGGTCAGAGGCGATGTAGGTGCTGTTAAGGCTGCTACAGAAGCTGGAAGCGCTGCTGCATCCAGACTTGGTGAGCTCATCGCTGTACACGTAATTCCCAGACCCCACGAAGACGTTGAAAAGATCCTTCCCAAGTTCTGATTTATTACCTTTTAACGAAAGGCGGTAAATAACATGGCTGAAGAAAAGAAAACTGCTCCGAAGAAGGCGGCTCCCAAGGCTGCTTCTCCCGCAGCAGCTAAGGCCGAGCCCCCAAAGGCTGAGGCCGAAATAAAAGCCGTAGCAGAAGCTCCGGTAAAAAAAGAAGTAATTAAAGTTAAGGAGGAAAAGAAAATGTCACTCGAAGCTTTAGGTATCATCGAAACAAGAGGTTTAGTTGCAGCAATCGAAGCTGCTGACGCAATGCTCAAGGCTGCTAACGTTCAGTTAGTTGGCACAGAGAAGATCGGTTCCGGTCTTGTAAGCGTTATGGTTAGAGGTGACGTAGGCGCTGTTAAGTCTGCTGTAGAAGCAGGTCAGACCAATGCTTCCAAGCTTGGTGAAATCATCGCTACTCACGTTATTCCCAGACCTCACTCAGACGTTGAAAAGATTATTCCCGTACTTAAGTAATTTTTTCAAAAAATCATTTTTTCCAAGAAAGGATGCTCTATTATGATTATTGCAAAAGTAGTCGGAAGCATCGTATCCACAAGAAAAAATGACAATCTGGTCGGAAGCAAATTTATGGTGGTTGAGCCTGCCTTAGGCAAGGCTCAACCATCCGAACGCTTTGTTGCAGTCGATAACGTAGGTTGCGGTATCGGCGAAACAGTTTTAATTGCAACAGGTAGCGCAGCAAGAATCGGCTGCGGAAAGGAATCAAGTCCCATTGATGCGGCAATTGTCGGCATCGTGGACTCCGGCACAGAATTGGAGTTTTAATTAATGGATATTACAAAATTAAAAGAAATACTCAAGGATAGCGGTGTAGCCGGTGCCGGCGGTGCCGGTTTCCCCACTTACGCTAAAATGAGCGAAAAGGCAGAATACGTTATTTTGAACTGCGCCGAATGCGAGCCTCTGCTTCGCGTTCACAGACAGATTATTGCTACATACGCAGAAGAAATAATGAAGGCACTCTCACTGGTTTGCGAGGTGCTTGGTGCCAAAGAATTTATCGTGGCGGTTAAGGGGGCATACAAAAACGCCGTTGATGCTGTTAACCGTGTACTTCCCGACCACGAAAAAGGCAGACTTCATCTGCTGAAAGAAATTTATCCCGCAGGAGACGAGGTAATACTCGTTTACGACACCATTAAAAGAGTCGTTCCTGCCGGCGGCCTTCCCCTTGATGTGGGTGCTGCCGTAATAAATGTAGAAACCGCCCTTAATATTTACCGTGCGGTTTTTGAAGGAAAAAGCGTAACCCATAAATATATAACCGTTACGGGCGAAGTAAAAAATCCCAAAACGGTTTTAGCGCCTATCGGTACGTCCTTTTCTGATTTGATTGCACTTTGCGGTGGTAAGACCACAGAAGATACTGCAATTATTCACGGAGGACCTATGACAGGAAGACTGACAGATGAATCCGGCACTGTTACAAAAACAAGCAATGCCATCATCGTACTTCCGAAAAATCATCATATCGTAGGCACAAGGACTCAGAAAGTTACCATAAGTGTAACAAGGGCTATGGGCACTTGCTGTCAGTGCAGAACCTGCACCGACCTTTGCTCAAGAAACTTACTCAATCACCCGATAGACCCTGCAGCTTTTATGCGCTGCATTTCAAGCGGTAATACGGATGTTCCCGCACTGGTTAACACCCTTTACTGTTCAGGCTGCGGTCTTTGTGAGATGTATTCCTGCCCTCAGGGCTTAAGCCCCGCCGCACTTATCGGAATATATAAATCCAAGCTCCGTAAAAACGGACTTAAACCCGATCCTATTCCCGCACCCATTGATGCGAAGGAAGAAAGAGACGGAAGACTTGTACCCATGTCACGTCTTATAAGCCGTCTTGACATCGTAAAATACGATCATGACGCACCCCTTGACGAGACTGAAATCAAGACAGCAAAAGTAAAAATATCTTTAGCCCAGAGTATCGGTGCACCCCCATTAGTTGCCGTTAAGAAGGGCGATACGGTTAAGGTCGGCGACGTAATTGCCGCTGCAGCCGAAAATGCACTTTCCCTTCCCATCCACTCTTCCGTAAACGGAACTGTAACAGATGTGACAGAGAAGAGCGTTACCGTAAAAATAAACTGAAAGGAAGCACATTATGCCAAAAGCAATCGGAATGGTGGAGTACTTTAATGTAACCACCGGCGTACAGGCAGCAGACATTATGTCAAAAACCGCGGAAGTTGAAATCATCACGGCTATGACGGTCTGCCCCGGCAAGTATATTGTAATAGTAAGCGGTGCGCTGAGTGCTGTAAAAGCAGCGGTGGATGCCGCAAAAACACACTTTCCGGCAAAGCTTGTTGACAGCTTCATACTTGGAAATCCCCACGAGGACATCTTCCCCGCTATGTACGGATCGTCCGATCCCGGCGAGGTATCCGCCCTCGGTATACTTGAAACATTTACTGCGTCATCTATCATAGTTGCCGCAGATATTGCCGCAAAAACAGCCATTGTAAAGCTTATTGAGCTTAGAATTGCAAAGGGTATGAGCGGCAAGAGCTATATGTTCATAACGGGAGAAGTTGCTGCAGTCGAAGCGGCAATCGAAAAGGCAAAACAGGCAATAAAAGAAGAAGGCACTTACCTTGACAGCGCAGTTATTGCCCGTCCCACAAAAGATATTTGGAAATCAATTCTTTAAGGCGAGGGGAGTCTAACCCCACAAGGCCTAAAAACATAAATTTTGCATAATACTGCAGAAAATTCTGCAAATATACGTCAGTATTATTTTTGAATTTTCTTTGTCTTCTATCAAAATTTATAGTTTTTAAGCTCTTCGACCTTAAACGCAGGAAAATTTCAAGAACAAAAATTTAATAAGTTTAAGGCTTGTGGCTTCAACTCCCCTCGCCTTAACAAAGAAAGGCCGGATGAATTATGGATAACGAAAAAATGATAAGTGAAATCGTTGCAAG
>JAFXHP010000122.1 GCA_017536285.1 Clostridia bacterium | reverse complement strand
TTGTGCGATAAGTAGCGATAATTTCCTGCTTTCTGTCCTTTAACATTACTACACCTCCTAATTTAATATCTCCTTTACACGAAGCAAAGGGCGGTGAACCCCGAAACCTCGCATAAGGTTCGGCCATTCATAAGCCATCATTTATTTTAACACATATTTAACAGTTTGTCAAACATTTTTTTGCATTTTTTACATCTTTTTCAATTTGATATTTAAGTTCATCTATATTTTTGAACTTTTTCTCTCTTCTTATTATTCTGAAAAAAGAAATTTTTATCCGTTTCCCGTAAATATCTTTATTAAAATCTATTAAATTAACTTCCATTTTGGGAACATCCCCGCTTTCAACCGTGGGATTAATCCCCACATTTACAACAGCATCATAAATTTCGCCTTCAACTTCTGCCTTTGCTGCATATACTCCGAAGGGCGGAAGTGCCTTTTCCCTTCCGGGAAAAATATTTGCCGTAGGAAAGCCGAGATTTCTTCCAAGACTTTTTCCGTGGACTATATCCCCCTCATAGGAATGGAGTCTTCCGAGCAGGAGATTGGCACTGTAAAAATCTCCGTCTTCAATAAAACGCCTTATAGTACTACTCTTCACGGGAATATCCGCAATTTTAATTTCCGGAAGGATATGAACAGAAAATCCGTATTCTTTCCCAAGAGATGAAAGAAGATCTGCATCACCCTCAGAGTTTTTACCAAACTTAAAGTCATAACCCACGAAAACCTTTTTTGCCCCAAGTCTTTCAACTAATTCTTCTCTTACAAAGTCAAGCGGACTTTTCCCGAGAAACTCCTTGGTTGTTTCTTTCAAAAACAGATAATCACATTCTGTTTTTGACAATGTTTTCTTTTTTTCCTCTTCGCTTTGTATAAAGCAAAGCTCTTTTCCGAAAACTTTTTTAGGATGAGGCGAAAAGGTATATATGACACTTTCAAGATTATCTTTCTCATCGTTGGCCATTTTTATAAGTGCCCTGTGTGCCATATGTACTCCGTCAAAATTTCCTATGCAGACAGATGTGTTATTAAGTTTTTTATCTTCGCCTAATATTATCACAAAATCAGTCCTTTGTTGCTCCGTAAAAGCTCTTCACAAGCTTCAAACACTTTCTTCCGTCCATATTGACAATTTCCGAAACAGAAAGAAATTCACCTTTTTTATTAAATACTCTGTATTTGCCTTCTTCTCCCTCACAGTAAGCACTCACGCCGTTTCTTACGAGATATTCCTGTTTTTCACTTACCGTAAAATCGGGATAATCAAAAAGTCTTTCGGTAGGGATAAGGTGCTTTTCAATGTCCGAAGCATCCGCTAATTCAGAAAGCTTAACTGCATCGTCAAGTGTAAAGTTCCCGCTTTTCGTTCTTCTCAAAGATGCCATATGGGCAAAACACCCAAGCTTTATGCCAACGTCGTGGCAAAGACTTCTTATGTATGTTCCTTTTGAGCAATCCACGTCAATGGTTATATCGTTTCCTTCCCGTGCCACAACAGAAAGAGAGTGAATTATAACCCTTCTTGCTTCCCTTTCTATTTCCTTACCTTCTCTGGCAAGCTCATAAAGCTTTTTTCCGCCTATCTTTATTGCCGAGTACATCGGAGGAACCTGCATAATTTCTCCACGAAATGAGGAAAGAGCATTTTCAACAAGCTCATCCGTAACTCCGGTGGCGTCTGCACTTTCCGTAACAGCACCCGATGCATCATAGGTCTCCGTTGCAGAGCCTAAACGCATTACTGCACGATAGCTTTTCTTGTCGTTTCCGCTCATTATGTCTGCTGCTCTTGTTGCATTTCCTATACAAACAGGAAGCACCCCGGTAGCGTCAGGATCCAACGTCCCCGTATGACCGACCTTAAACGGCCTGCAGAGTTTTCTCACCTTAGCAACAACGTCAAAGCTTGTAAACCCTGCTTCCTTGTCAATTATTATTACTCCGTTCATTTTCGTGCTCCATTATCTCTTTTTCAAGCATCTTAACTATTTCCTCTGTAAGATGCGGTACATCGGTATCTCCGGGCAATGTAAATCCGCTCGCCCTCACATGTCCCCCTCCGCCAAAATGAGTCGCAACACGGGACACATCCACATAGGATTTACTGCGAAGACTTACTTTTACCTGGTTTTTAATGGTTATAGAAAACGCCGCTTCAACTCCGTCAACACTTCTTCCGATTTCAGAAAATCCCTCGCAATCGGAAAATTCCGTTCCGGTTTCCTCAAAATCCTTTTCGGTTAAAATAACAGAAGAAATTTTTCCTCCGGAGTAAAGCTTAAGTGAATCAAGTGCCCTGGACTTAAGCTTAAGCTTACCCAAAGATACACACTCATAAATTTCTATGCAAACCCTGCTTATATCGGCACCGCATTTTAAAAGTTCGGCACTGTATATAAAGCTTTCGGGCGTGGTGTTTGAAAACTTAAATCCTCCTGTATCGGTGATAAAGCCTGCATAAAGCTGTTCTGCCTGGCGGGGGGAAATTTTCCCCGTAAATTCCATAATAAATTCATAAATAATTTCACTTGTGCTTGAAGCTTCCGCTTTTATATAGTTTACGTCGCCGTATCCCACATTTGACACATGATGGTCAATGCAAACATGACGATGTGCTTTTTCAAAAAGTGCCTTACACCATCCCAGTCTTGCCATATCTCCGCAATCAAGAGCCACGGCAAGATCAAATTCTTCGTCCGACTCTGTTACATAGTCATCACAGAAATATTTCAAATAAGGCGGAGGATTATCATTAAGCACAACCGTAACCTTTTTGCCAAAATCCTTCAATGCATTGGCAAAGGAAAATGCGGAGCCTACCGCATCTCCGTCCATATTTACATGGACGAAAACAGCGATGCTCTCCGCTTTTTCAATTTCTTTTATAATATCAGAAAATTTACTCATTTTTTCCCTCAGTTCCCTTTAACGCATCTTCAATAATTTTACTTATGTGAATTTCGTGTTCAATGGAATCACTGATTTCAAAGCTTAACTGGGGAGTGATACGAAGGTCAACTCTGCCCGAAAGCTCACGTCTTATATAGCCGCTTGCAGATTTCAATGCAGCGAGAGTTGACTTTTTATCCTCCTCAGTACCAAGCACACTTAAAATAACCTTGGCGTGTGATAAGTCCTTTGCCACCTTAACGGCAAGAATACTTACCATGCCCTTCATTCTGGGATCTTTTATTTCTCTTAAAATATTTGAAAGCTCCCTCATTACTTCGCCGGAAATTCGCTCAATCCTGTCGAAACTCATTTATCTTTCAACCTCTTCCATAGTAAAGCTTTCGAATACGTCGCCTTCCTTGATGTCGTTAAACTTTTCAATACTCATACCGCATTCAAAGCCTGATGCAACTTCCTTGGCATCATCCTTAAATCTCTTAAGAGAGTCAATTGCACCTTCGTAAATAACGATACCGTTACGAACAACTCTTACCTGGTTGTTTCTCTGGATTACACCGTCTGTAACATAGCATCCTGCGATAGTACCTACACTGGAAACCTTGAATGTCTGACGTACCTCTGCATGACCTGTTACCTTTTCACGGAACTTAGGTGCAAGCATACCCTTCATGGCAGCTTCAATTTCATCAATTGCATCGTAAATAATACGATACATTCTCATTTCTATGCCCTTTGTTTCAGCAGCCACTCTTGCTCCGCTGTCGGGTCTTACATTAAATCCTACGATAATGGCGTTGGATGCGGATGCCAGCATAACGTCGGACTCATTTACACCGCCGACTGCCCCGTGAATAACCTTAACTTTAACTTCCTCATTGGAAAGCTTTTCAAGACTCTGACGTACCGCTTCAACACTACCCTGAACGTCGGCCTTTACTATTATGTTAAGAGTCTTCACATCACCCTGAGAAATCTGAGCAAAGAGATCATCAAGATTTACCGCAGACTGGGCCAAAATAGCCTCGTCCTTAATCTTCTGCTTTCTTGCCTCTACAACGTCACGTGCAGCTCTTTCATCGTCAACAGCCCAGAAAATTTCTCCGCCTTCGGGCGCCTCGGAAAGACCTACGATTTCAACGGGTACGGAAGGACCTGCCTCCTTAATTTTATTACCCTTATCGTCTGTCATCACACGGACTCTGCCCACACTTGTTCCTGCAACAACCACGTCACCCTGTTTAAGTGTACCACGCTGGACAAGAACAGT
Source organism: Clostridia bacterium (assembly GCA_017536285.1). The sequence goes on along the minus strand of JAFXHP010000122.1, from coordinate 9,675 downwards.
TGCAACAGGACCTCTTCCCTTATCAAGACGGGACTCAATTACTGTACCCTTAGCCATTCTGTTGGGGTTAGCCTTAAGCTCAAGCATATCGGCACTTAAGATAACCATTTCAAGAAGGCCTTCAATGTTGATTCTCTGTTTTGCGGAAACTTCAACACAAACAGTATCTCCGCCCCACTCTTCTATCAATATATCATTCTCAGAAAGTTCACGTTTTACTCTTGCAATATCCGCACTTTCCTTATCAATTTTATTGATTGCAACAATTGTTGTAAGACCTGCAGCCTTAGCGTGGTTAATCGCTTCAACAGTCTGAGGCATAATTCCGTCGTCAGCCGCAACAACAAGAATTGCAATATCAGTTACCTGTGCACCTCTGGCACGCATTGCGGTAAACGCTTCATGACCGGGTGTATCAAGGAAAGTAATCTGACGGTCGTTTATCTTAACACGGTATGCACCGATGTGCTGAGTAATACCGCCTGCCTCGCCGGATACAACGTTTGTCTCTCTTATAGCGTCAAGAAGTGATGTCTTACCGTGGTCAACGTGACCCATAACAACAACAACGGGATCTCTGGGAAGTAAATCCTCAGGAGCGTCCTCTGTATCATTAAAGAGAACATCCTCTTTTGTAACAATAATTTCCTTTGTTACCTTTGCACCCATATCTTCTGCAATTAAACTTGCAGTATCAAAGTCAACAGCCTGATTAACATTGGCCATAACGCCGATTAACATGAGACGCTTGATTACATCGTTAACAGATGCCTTAAGCTTTTCCGCAAGGTCAGATACGATGATTTCATCAGGAATCTCTATTTCAAGCTTTTCCTTTTTCTTTGGTTCTTCCTTTTTGGGAACAAAATTATTTTTCTGCTGCTGCATTTTATTCTTTTGTCCCTTTTTAATTTTCTGTTTGTTTGTAACAGTATCCTTAAGTTCAGGAGCAAGCTCCTCAATTTTTTCACTGTCATTATACTTGGAAAGATCCACAACGTTAGCACGGGTGTCAACATATCTCTTTTCCGTGTTTCGGTTGGGTTTTGCGCCGGATTCCTTTACGGGAGCAGGTTCCTTTTCTTCAGAAACATCCTTAACTTCCTTCTTGGGTTCTTCCTTTTTAGGCTCTTCAACAGGGCACAACGACTTCATGAATTCATAAATATCAGAGCCGTCATCGTAAAGCTTTGTGAAATGCTCAAGGATTATATTCATATCCATGTCGGAAAGTACGCTGGAATAACCCTTTACCTGAGAACCTGTATCTCTAAGTAATTCAACAAGCTCAGCACTCTTTACTCCGAGCTCTTTGGAAAGTTCGTTTACTTTAATTTTAGCCATAGAAACACCTCCATGATTAGTCTGCTGTCTTCATTTCCATAAGAGATGAAAACAATTCTTTGTCGATAGCTACCTTGAAAGACCGCTCAAGTGCCCTTTTCTTTTCAGCTTCTTCAGCGCACTTTCCGTCTTTACAGATATATGCACCTCTGCCGTTGGCTTTGCCGGAGGGGTCTATAAAAATTTCGCCATCCTTATTTTTAACAATTCTTAAAAGTTCTTTCTTTTCTTTGCTTTCTCTGCATACGCAACACATACGCAAAGGAATGTTTTTAGCCACAGAAATCACCTCTGTTACTGGGCATTATCGCTCTTGATATCAATCTTCCAGCCGGTAAGTCTTGCCGCAATACGAACATTCTGACCTTCCTTACCGATTGCGAGGGAAAGCTGATATTCGGGAACTAAAACAGCAGCACTCTTTTCTTCCTCGTTTATGGTAACGCTTGTAACCTTAGCAGGACTTAATGCCGCCTTTATAAACTCGGCAGGATCTTCCGAATACTTTATAATATCGATTTTTTCATCGCCCATACCGTCCATAACGGCATTGACTCTCATACCCTTCTGTCCTACACACGATCCGATGGGGTCAATTTTTTCATCATTGGACCATACAGCCATCTTTGTGCGCGAACCCGCTTCTCTGACAACGCTCTTGATTTCAACTGTTCCGTCAGCAATTTCAGGAACTTCCTGTTCAAAGAGTTTTCTTATAAGTCCGGGGTGAGTTCTTGAAAGCAAAATCTGAGGGCCTGCATAAGCCTTCTTGATTTCCATAACAAAGAACTTCATTCTCTTATTGAAAGGATATTCTTCTCCGGGAATCTGCTCCTTCGGTATAAGAAGACCTTCGGCATTATCCTCAAGAGAAACAATAATTCCTTTTTTGTCTTCTTTCTGAATAATACCGGTAAGGATTTTTCCTTCCTTTTCCGTAAATGCGTCAAAAAGATGTCCTCTTTCAGCTTCTCTGATTTTCTGAATAACAACCTGCTTTGCTGTCTGTGCGGCAATTCTTCCGAAACGCATGGGATCTACCGCAAAATCAACAAAATCTCCGATTTCATAGGAAGGCTTTATTGCACGAGCCTCCTCAAGAGTAATTTCGTTTGCAGGGCTTTCAACTTCCTCCACTACCATTTTCTGTGTGAAGGCCTGAATCGCACCTGTTTCCTCGTTCATTTCAACACGTACATAAAGATTGTCAAGATAATTCTTTTTGCAAGCTGCAACAAGTGCCGCCTTTATAGCCTCTATCATGTACTCTTTTTTAATGTCTTTGGTAAGTTCGAGTTCTTCCAAAGCCTGCATAAGTTCCTGGTTCATTTTTCTTAAATACCCCCTAAAATTCAAATACTGTTTTTATTTGTGATGCTTTATTTTTTTCAATTTTCAATAAATTTTCTCCGACCTCAATAGTAAAGGTTTCGATGTCGGCTTCTTTTAAGATTCCCGTAAAGTTTTTTATTCCGTCAATTGGCTTAAAAAGTTTAACGCTTATCTTTTCGCCGATTACCTTGTCAAAATGCCACGGCCTTGTAAGAAGCCTTTCTATACCGGGCGAAGAAAGTTCAAGTTCATACGGCGTTTTTATCGGATCAAGCTCGTCAAATCTGTCAGATAAAGCACGGCTTACCTTTTCGCAGTCATCAAGAGTGACACCGGTATCAGAATCTATAAAAATTCTAAGCACCATGTCGCTTCCTTCTTTTTTATACTCTACTTCATAAACGTAGAGTCCCTCTTTTTCACAAATCGCCGAAGCTTCCTTTTCTGCGATTTCCTCGATTACGGACATTTTCACACCTCACTTTTCCAGAGAAAAATATAAATTCCTTAATACAACACGAAAGAGTGGGAGAATTCCCACTCTTTTACGCTTTTTATATTATAACACACTTTTTCAAGAAAATCAAGTGTTTTTTTCCGGGCATTAATAGAATATTCTTCTTGCCGTGTAATAGTCGGAACGTGTCATGGGTTCTATGCAGATAGTTCTTCCTGTGTAGGGAGCATGTATGTAGTTTCCGTCGCCCACATAAATACCGACATGGTGGATGGCTCTTCCCGGCTTTTTAAAAAATACCAAATCTCCGGGCTGAAGATTTTCTTTTGCTACATAAATACCGTTTTTAGCCTGGTCTGCCGCAACACGGTTAATGGTTACTCCCATGTTTTTATATACATACTGAACAAACCCGCTGCAGTCAAATCCGTTGGGAGTTGTACCTCCGTATACATAACGCACACCGATATACTGCTTGGCAAGGTCTATTACCTGCTGTCCCTTTGTTATGGTTGCATCTGTTGTGGGAGCTTCATTAACGGTTCCCGTTGAAAATTCGCTCTCTGTTCTTATATAGTTTGCATTAACATATCCGATGTCGCCGACGTTAACCTTATACCAGTCACCTGTACGCTCCAGAAGAAGAATTTCACTTCCCGCTTCAACCTCTGCCACAATTGCAGAGCTCGAACTTGCCTTTTCTCTTACATTAAGGCTTGATGCAATAACTATACCTACCTCAGCATCCGTACAAATTGTATTGATTGCAATTAAAGCAACCGTAACCATAAGTGAACCTAATCGCTTAATATTAAAAAACATAAGTCCTCCATTTTTCCAATTCATCTATCTTAAAACAAAACTTTTCTCAAATGAGTTTATGTAACTTTTACCGTATTATAACATAAGATTTTAATTTTGTCAAACTTTTTTAACAATTTTGTTATATTTTACTTTTTGTTCATAAAAATTCCTGCATTCTTTGTTGTTGCTTTTTCGGTTTTTATATGGTAAAATCAAGTAAACTCCCGAAGAAAGGATGACTTTTATGATAAACTTTGAACAATTTAACAAAACCGATAATATTACGCTTAATATAAAAGCCGCTCTTTGCTACTGCAAAGAGCACGGCGAAGACACTCTTGTTTTCCCAAAAGGTACATATAACATATCTTCCGCCCTCGCAGAGCAAAGATATGTAACAATTTCAAATCACGATAACGGTCTTCGAGGAATCGTCTTCCTTATGGAAGGATTTAAAAACTTTACCCTTGATTTTTCAGGAAGCGAACTTATAATTGACGATACCGCCTTCCCCTTTGCCGTAATCGACTCCGAAAACATCGGAATAAAAAACGTATCCGTAAGGACATCTGACCCCCTGACAGCAGAAGGGGTTGTTACAGAGTGCTCCGAAAAAGGCTTTACATTCCTCCAGACGGGAGGTTCTCCTGTGGTGCTTCACGGAACCTGCCTTAAGGTGGCAAGAAGAAACTCAAAGTTTGCTTATTTTTCACGCCTTAACGCCTGGGATAAGGAAACCGGCTATATGACTCCCGAATTTCCCGACCTTGGTCTTGCCGGTGTTCCATTTTCCAAGCTTACAGATTCCGAAGGGAATATCCTTTATCACACAGATTCCCCCTACTATTATAACAACGGCCTTAAAACAGGCGATAAAATTTCACTGGATCCCGGAAGCAGAGAATCCTGCGGAATATTTATCGACCATTCAAAAAATATAAAAATCGAAAACTTTACCCGCCACAACGGCCCCGGAATGGGCGTAATCGCCCAGGTTTCCGAAAACATCGAAATATCGGGAATGAAATTGATACCCTACGCTGACGGCTTAATCACCCTGGGTGCCGATGCCACTCACTTTGTTCACTGCTACGGTCTTATACACATCCACGATTCATACTTTGAGGCACAGCTTGACGACGCACTTAACGTTCACGGCATCTACCTTCGTATAATGGATAAGACGGAAAAATCCATACTTCTTAAATATATGCACAATCAGGCACAGGGAATTGAATTTATCAAGGCAGGAGATACAATAGAAACCTGCGATCCCGAATCATTGATTCCGAAAAAGTGCTACAGGGTTTCATCCGTTACCAAAATCAACCATGAATATATCAGTGTTGAAATTGAAGGCGGTACGGAAGATATTCTGGTGGGCGACGATGTTACAGAGGTTTCAAGAGTTCCCGAAGTAATTTTTGAAAACTGCACACTTAAAAACAACCGTGCAAGGGGAATGCTTCTTGCAAGTGCGGGCAAAACCGTTATAAGAAACAATCTTTTTGACAATCCCGGAACTCCCATCAAGTTTGAGTCCGACGGAAAATACTGGTTTGAAGCAGGCGGAGTAAGAGATGTTCTTATAACAGGCAATACCTTTACCCGTTGCAAATATGTAAAGAGCAGCTGGGGCAGCAAGGGCCTTGTGGAGGTTATGAAACGCCCCAAATTTGAAGAAGGCAAATACTTCCACGGAAAAATCGAAGTTTCGGACAACACTTTTATCGACTGTCATTGTCCCGTTGCGATAATTAACAACACCGAAGAATTCATATATAAAGGAAATAAATTCGAAAATTGCTCGGACACCGAAAACGTAATTGAGTATGTAGGAAAGTATATCACAGAATAAAAAAATCTCAGAGCCGAATGGCTCTGAGATTTTTATTTTAACCTTCTGTTTCTTCAGTTGCTTCGCTTTCTTCCTCTGTTTCCTCCGGTACTTCTTCAGGCACCTCGGGCATTTCTCCACCGGGATACATATTGTTCATTGACATATCTACGGCAGGAATTACGTTTATCGGCTTACCTTCAAAGTCCATAACAACTATCACAGGCATATAATCTGTCTGCATGGTTTCAGCATTAAGCTGTCCCATCAGTGCATATGCAACTATTCTGTTTTTGAACAAGCCGAAGCCTGCAAATGTTTTAAATGCATTACCTGTAAGATTTCTTATATCTTTTCCGTCAAGATTCATACGATATAAGCAATTGTCCGAACCCACATAGAACATATACTTTCCATATACGTTAAGGGATGTTCCTGCTGTGCCGAAATTAACCTCCTCAACTTCGCCTGTCTTTATGCTTGCACGGCAAATTACATTTTCCTTGGATGCATCTGTAAAGTATACATTATCGCCAACCACGTTTATATTCTGTGCATATCTGTCAGCTGCAACAACAATAGCCTTTATATCAGCAGATGTCATAGCTTCACCTTCAGATGCTTTTGCAAATTCCAATGCATTGTCAAGAGTTGTCACAAGCAAATCGTTTAATGACGAATCGTAGTAAATGATATTTTTTCCAGAAACAGCAAAGCTTGTAGTGTATACATTAAGAACTGTTTCGGCTTCTCCGCCCTTTAAGGGAACTCTCTTTACAAATCCACCGTAGCTTGCTTCAGGTTCCATGAAGTAAACATATTTGCCGCAATACTGATGATAATATGTGACTCCATCATAAATAAGTGTAGCTGCACCGTTTTTCTCAAGCTTATATATACCGTTTTTCATTCTGTCAAAGAAGTAGATGGAACCGCCATGCTCTGTAAATCCCCAGGGAGCAATGTCGTCGGAAATCACTTCACTTTCGCCAATGTTGTTCTTTGCAATACCTGACTTATAAAGCTTGTCGCCGTTATAGTCGGTATGTATAAGATAGCCTCCTTTAGGAATACCTATGACAACACCGAATCTGTTGGAAAGACCTGCATTTTGTCCGCCTGCAAATTTTGCAATACTTGCAATAAGAAGAATCAAAACCAAGCCTATTGCAATTGCCAAACCGATAAATTTCTTTTTCTTCGGCTTCTCTTCCTTGGTTTCTTCTGTTTCTTCCTCGCCTGTTTTTTCTGCTGCTTCTTCTGTTTCTTCCTTATTATCTTCGCCATAGTTTACTTCGGCAAAATCCGCTTTATCAACGGCTTCCTTTTCTTCTTCGGCTTCGATATTCAAATCCTTATTTTCTTCCATGCTTTTTCTCCTTTACATAATAACTTATTTTCTATTATATATTCTCTCCTTTCAAAAAGCAAGAGAGAAAAATGAACAATCAGTAAATTTTTTCTACAATTTCTTTTGCTTCGTCAAAAACAACGGCATTTGCTGCAAGAACGGTGCTTTTTTCGTATCTGTCAAGAAGGCTTTCTCCCTTAAAGTCGGTGATATGCCCTCCTGCCTCTGTAACAATCAAAGCTCCTGCCGCAAAGTCCCAGGGAGACAGAACATATTCAAAAAACGCCGAGGCACTTCCCTTTGCAATATTGCATAAATCAATGGCTGCAGAGCCGCATCGTCTTATGTCCCCGAAGGAATAAAAAACCTTTTCAAACATTTTTACCGTTTTATCTCCAATGGAGTCCTTATAATACGCCGCCGTTCCGATAAGTGCCAGAGAACTTGATGCCTTAACGGAAGAAACGCTTATTTTATTGCCGTTAAGATAAGCACCTTTTCCTCTTTCAGCCGTATAATATTCATCGGCATAGGGATTATATATGGCAGCGAATACGGTCTTTTTATCCTTTGCGATGGCAACGGAAATTGCACTGAGATTCATATTATACATAAAGTTGCTTGTTCCGTCTATCGGATCTATTATAAAGGTTAAGCCGTCGCCAACCTTGTTTTCGTCTTCCCCCTCTTCCTCCGCAAGGAATTTTACTTCGGGGATTAATTCAAGGAATTTTTCCTCAAGGAATTTCTGCACCAATACATCATATTCGGTTACGAAATTTGCACATCCTGTCTTTTCGTCCACATTCATATTTTTATAGCGGGCCGAAAGCATAATTTTTCCCGCTTCTTTTATTATCGCTTCAATTTCGAGTTCCTTCTGATTATCCATAATAAACCGCCTTTCTTTAAAAGCACAAATGGTATTTTAACACAAAAGCACACTTCCGTCAAGACAGCAAAAAGGGGCTGATACTATCAGCCCCTTTTTCAGGAGATAGTAAAAAATGCTTCAGAACGGACAAACTGCACCGCCCGAAGGCGTATATGGATATTAATAAAAGCCTGAGACATCGAGTCTCCGACTTTTGTTCTAAAACCTTTGGTTTTATTCACATAGTCGAGGGTGAAGTTTGTTCGTAGCAAAAAGGCTCAAAATGAAGAAAAATCGCATTTCTGCGATTTTTCAACACTATTTCACAACATGAAGTTTGTAAATTCGCCCAAATCATTAATTTATTTGCCTTTTTGCGGTCTGGACTTTTTTTACATCTCCTTTGTTTATTTAGTTATAATAACCTGTCTTTCATCCTCTATCCATTCTACCTTCGCACCCAAATTTTCGGCTACGAATCTTAATGGAAGATATGTTCTGTCGTTTTCGATAAAGGCAGGGCTGTCAAGCTTAACAAATTCCCATCCCACCTTTGCCTCATCAGAATCAATGGTGATAACAATTTCTGTATCGTCACAGGAAATTGTAACTTCTCTTTTATCTTCATTCCAGCTTACTTCTGCTCCAAGTGCTTCCGCAATGAATCTTATGGGGAGCATTGTTCTGTCGCTTACGATTATCGGTGCAACGTCATTTGTCACAGTTTCACCGAAAACGATTGCCTTTTTCTTGTCAATAGTAAGAATTATCTGATTTTTCTCATCAGATTCCTCTTCCCATGCCGCATAAAGAGTGAAGCCCTCAGTTACCTTTTTGCTGAAGTTATATTCCTTTGTAAGCTTTTTATCGGTAAACCAACCGACAAATTCATATCCTTCCTTGGTAGGTGCTTTGGGTTCCTTAACCTTCATTCCCTCTTCTACATTCTGAATGGATACATAGCTTCCGCCGTTGGATTCAAACTGAATGTTAAAGTATCTTGTATCGTCTCCTCCCACGCTTCCGAGATTTACAAAAACCTTAAAAGTAATTTCAAAGGTCTGCCCATTATAGTTGGTACTGTCAGCGGGGACAAAATTTATTTCCTTTGTAAATGTGCCGCTTTCGCTTAAAACCTCGTCGGGCTCTGCCCATTCAAAGGTTCCTATCACATTTTCTTCTTCGTCCTTAAGTTCAGAAGGAGTAAGCTTAACTTCGGAAAGAGTTTTTCCTTTTGCAATACGTCCTGCCACGGGGAGGTCATCTTCTGTAATGGTATGAGTCGCCTTGTTTATCACAAGTCCGCCGGTAACTGTCTTTTCAAACTTCTTGTAATCATTGTCTTCGTCGCGTGTAATTACAACGTCATATGTTCCGGCGTCAATGGGTGTTACTTCATCATCGCCTTTTTTATACTTAATGGTAAAGCCTTCCGTGACATCGCCTTTTATCTCAAAGGCCTTAGCCTCTCCGTCATAGGTGGATTCCTGAATAGCTTCATCAACAGTAATTACTTCCTTTTCAACCCAGATGGCATAAAGAGTAACTTTCAAGCCTCCGTTTCCGTTATCCCCTTCAAATATATATTCGCTTTCACCCGGATAAGTTATACCGCTTCCGTCCGCTTTTGTGTTCCAGCCTTCAAAGCGATAGCCTTCCTTTACGGGAATACCTGA
>JAFXHP010000121.1 GCA_017536285.1 Clostridia bacterium | reverse complement strand
TTTTGGAAAGAAAGCTTTCCGTTTCGCTTAAATCGTAGTCCTTCCGGGATAAAACGGGGTAGTAAAGGTTGGTTTTGCCCCTTTTATCGCAGGCAACCACTTCTTTTTTCAATAGCCTCTGAAGAAAGGTGGAAACTGTGGATGCCGTCCAGTCGTTGCCGTCAAGCTTTGCCGATACGTCAGCTACGGTCATTTTCTCATTTGCATCCCACAAAATTTTCATAATCTGATACTCGGAATCCGTAATTATTTGCTTTATGTTTGGCATTTTTTTGCCTCCTTGGGGATTAATTGTAAGTGTAATTACACTTGTAGCTACAATCGTAGTATATCACGTGTAGCTACAAGTGTCAAGATATTTTTTAAAAATGTAGGGGTCGATGCCACATCGAACCGGAAAATGCGGGCTGATGTGGGCATCAGCCCCTACATCAATTTAATATCAGGAGATAGGAAAAAATGCTTCAGAACGGACAAACTGCACCGCCCGAAGATGTATGAGATACATTGAGGGTGAAGTTTGTTCGTAGCAAAAAGGCGTAAAATGAAGAAAAATCGCAGAAATGCGATTTTTCAACACTATTTTAATAACTTTGATAAGCAAGGAGTAAGAGTCATCAATTTATTTGCCTTTTTGCGGTCTGAACTTTTTTAACATCTCCTCTTACAGTAACTGGAAGTCGGTGCTAAGTAAATCATTATTTACTTCTTCGCAGAGAAGTGAGTGATTCAGGCAGGAAACCTCATATTCGCCCTTGGGTGAGTGAAGCTCGAAAACTTCAATTACGTTGTCCTTATCCTTTAAGAGCTCACCGGGAAGGTACAAGGTTCTCTGAGGGCCTACATCCCAGAAACGGCCAAGGTTAAAGCCGTTTACAAATACACAGCCCTTGCGCCAGCCTCCCATATCGCAGAAAGTATCAACGCCTGCCTTGGCATCGAATGTACCCTTGTAGAAGCAGGGAGTATCTGTCTTTACGATGCCCTTTTCATAAGAGAGCTTTGAAAGGTCTGAAAGAGGCAGACAGTCAATGGTAAAGCGCATATTGTTGGCATAGTTGTAAAGGAAGCTGCCGTCCGCATTTTCAATGTTGACACGAACTGAGCCGAGTATTCCCTTATAGTCGTAAATTCTGTGGCCGTAGTTGATTCTTCCCATATTTTCAACAAGGATGGTAAGAACGCTTCCGCCTTTCTTTACGGTAAAGGTGATGTCGGGATTTTCCGCATCACGAAGGTGGGTGCCGATATACTTTCCGTCAATGTAAACAGTTGCTCTGTCTGCAAGACCGTCAATAATAAGGTGTCTTACGCGGTCATCCGTATAGCGGATTTCGGAGCGGTAGCAGATAAAGCCGAAGTTCTGATCCAGATCTTCCATACAGATGGTTCTGTTTGCCTTAACCCTTTTATCCGAGAGATTATCAAGGTTTGAAAAGAGGGGAGCGGACTCTGTAAGGGTGATTTTTTCAATGGACTGAATTTCAAAGTCGGGATCAATGTGCTCTCTTTTTTCTCTGCCCAAATATTCGTCAAGCACGTCGCGGAGGGCGTAGTACTTTCTTGTGGGTGTGCCTTCCTCACTTATGGGCGCGTCATAGTCATAGCTTGTCATAAGGGGAGTGTAGGCACTATTTCCAACGCTGTGAAGTGCACCGGAGGTAAATTCAAAGTTGGTGCCACCGCAGAACATATAAAAGTTTACGCAAGCCCCCATTTCAAGTGCCTTTTTGAAATACTGGGCCATTTTAACGCCGTCTCCGCCCTTATAGAACTTACGGCCCCAGAACTGAATCTGTCCTGTCCAGGCTTCACCGCTCATTAAAGGCTTATCGGGCTGAAAAGCACGAAGCTTTTCAAACTGGGCAATTGAACCGGGGTCTGCCCCGTGGTCAATGCCGTTCCAGTTATCGGAAAGTGTTCCGTTTATGTATTTAAAATTGTCAACGCCGTTGGCACTTACAAAGGGAACGTCGATATTTTCGTTTCTGTAAAAGTCGCAAAGCATCTCTAGATATTCCAAATCGTCGCCGAAGGAGCCGTATTCGTTTTCAAGACCTACTAAAATTACGGGCCCGCCGTTGGTATGAAGATAGGGGCGGATTTTATCGCAAAGCACTTTGTTGTATTCGTTGGCCGCTTCCATATAGCCCGGGTCGCTGGAGCGGACGCAGATGGTTCTGTCCTTTAAGAGCCAGCTGGGAAGACCGCCCATTTCCCATTCGCCGCAAAGGTAGGGTGAGCAGCGGAGGATTACTTTAAGGCCGCATTTATCGCAAAGCTCCAAAAAGAGCATGAGATTTGCTCTTCCGTCAAAGCAATATTCGCCTCTTTTAGGCTCTGTCAGGTTCCAGGGAACATAGGTAGTAACAGCGGTTAAGCCGAAATCCTTCATCAGGCGAAGTCTTCTTTCCCATCCGCCGGGAAGGGTTCTGAAATAGTGAAAGTCACCGCTGACAAGAAAAAATTTCTCGCCGTCTAAGTAAACGCCGTCTTTTTTTACTTCAACTGTTTTTGCCATAAAAACACTTCCTTTTAATAGTTATAATTCAATTTTACCATAGTGAAAAGGGGGTGTCAATAGTACCGATGTTGCTTTTTTGAGGTATTATGTCGAACGAAAAATGGTAAAAAATGGTAAAAAGTTCTTGCATAAATTGGTAATTTATGGTAAAATGCAATTACAGACAAAAATACATAGAAAAAAGAAATTTAATGTTTGAAAGGATGGAATAAAAATGAAAGAAAAAATAAAAGTGCTTGTAATTGATGACAGCCGTGAGGTGGAAGAAGGAATAAATGCCTATTTAAAGGAGTCGGGCGAAAGGGAAATTGAAATCGTAGGATTTTCATTAAACGGAAAAGACGGCCTTGAAAAGATAAATCTCCTGTCGCCCGATGCCGTAATTCTTGATATTGTAATGCCGGTGCTTGACGGAATAGGGGTGTTAAAGGCTTTATCAAGAGCGGAGAAAAAGCCTGCGATAGTGGTACATTCGGCACTTTCCGGTACTTATGTTTCCAACATGGTATCGCTTTACGGTGCGGATTATTACATAACAAAGCCTGCTTCTTACGAAACTCTTTTTGAAAGAATAAAAATGCTCCTTTGCCCTGACAATGCGAAAAAGACCGAGGGAGAAGAAAGCGGTAAAGCACTTGAATTAAAGGTTACGGGCGTTATTCATAATGTGGGAATTCCTGCAAACATCAAAGGCTACACTTATTTAAGAGATGCGATAATGATGACCGTCAAAGATTCTGAGCTTATGCATGCTGTTACAAAGCAGCTTTATCCAGAGGTTGCAAAACGGCATAAAACCACATCATCCCGTGTTGAACGTGCCATCCGTCACGCAATTGAGGTTGCCTGCACAAGAGGAAACGAGGAATTTTTCTACAAGCTTTTTGGATATACCGTAAGCACCCTTAAAGGCAAACCTACAAATTCCGAATTCATCGCACTGATTGCAGATAAGCTCCGCTTAGAGATGAATGTCGGCTGAATATGATAATCCCTCCTACTCATTTCTCAATCCCTTTTGAAAAAAGGTGCCCGTCGGGCATCTTTTTTCGTTTAATTTGACACTTGCGGTAATGTTTCATTTATGATACAATATATACTGCAGATTTCTTATTTAATGGGAGGGTTTACTGTGAATAAAGAAATAAACGAAATTGCTGAAAGATTAAAGGGACTCCGTGAAGCCTGCGGTTATACCGTGGAGGAGCTTTGCAGCGAGCTTTCCTTTGATGTGGAAACATATAAAAAATATGAACAAACAGGGGAAGATGTGCCCATAAGCACGGTTTATGCCGTGGCAAATAAATTCGGAGTGGACTTTACAGAAATTATCACCGGAAGAAGTGCCCGTCTTGACACCTATCAGGTGGTACGCCGTGGCGAGGGCGAGGATATAAAACGTTATCCCGGCTATCGCTTTGAGGATTTAGCCTTCCGTTACAGCGGAAAAATTATGCAGCCACTTTTGGTAACACTTGACCCTTCCGACGATCCTGCGGCACTTGTTTGTCATTCCGGTCAGGAATTCAATATGGTACTGGAAGGTCAGATTGAACTGGTATTTGACGAAAAATCCATAATCTTAAATCCCGGCGACTGTATATATTTCAATCCCCGTCATATGCACGGTCAGCGTTGCTATGGTGATGTAAAGGCAAGATTTTTAACTGTAATTGCCGAGTAGGAGGAAGGACATGCTTGAGAAATTTTTAGAGAGAACAGAATTTTCGTCCTACGAGGACTTTAAGGCAAATTACAAAGTAAAAGCCAATGACAATTTTAACTTTGCCTTTGATATTGTTGACGGATGGGCCGTTGAAAAAGGCGATAACAGAGCACTTTTATGGTGCAACGACGAGGGCGAGGAGAAAATTTTCACCTTTTCCGATATGAGCGTATTAAGTAATAAGGCGGCAAACTATTTTAAGTCATTAGGTCTTAAAAAGGGCGACGTTGCTCTTTTAATCCTTCGCCGTCGCTGGGAATACTGGGTTGCGGCATGTGGCCTTATGAAGCTTGGTGTCACCTTTATTCCCGGAACGCTTCAGCTTACCAAAAAGGATATTGCATATCGTGCCAACGCAGCAGGAGTTTCCCTTATTTTATCCCTTGAGGACAGCTATGTAAACGAGCAGATTGAGCTTGCAAGAAGCGAAATGCCGGGCGTATTACATTATCTTATGGCAGGAGATAAGGATAAAGAGGGCTATATCAATTTCAACAGAGAATTTGAAAAGTGCGATCCCTCCTTTGAAAGAAGTGCCGATTCTGCGGGTGGACGTGACATAATGCAGATTTATTTTACTTCCGGTACCACCGGTATGCCCAAGATGGTTATGCATAACTATTTCCACCCTCTCGGTCACATCGTAACTGCAAAATATTGGCAGCAGGTTGAGGAAAACAAGCTTCATATGAGTGTATCGGATTCAGGCTGGGCAAAGTTCGGATGGGGTAAAATCTACGGTCAGTGGATTTGCGGTGCAACAATTTTTGCCTACGATATGGAAAAGTTCGTTCCCGCAAAGCTTCTTTCAATGATGGAAAAATATCGTCTTACCACCTTCTGTGCACCGCCTACAATGTATCGCTTTATGCTTCAGGAAGACGTGTCATCCTATGATTTGTCCTCTGTTAAAAACTGGGCAACCGCAGGTGAACCCTTAAATCCCGAGGTGTTTAACCGCTGGAAGGAATTGACGGGCGGCGAAATTCACACAGGCTTCGGTCAGACGGAAGGAACAGTTCTTCTTGCAGACTTTAAGTGGGTGAGGCCTATCCCCGGTGCAATGGGAAAGCCTTCACCAATCTATGATTTAAGACTTTTTAACGAGGACGGAAAAGAGTGCGGAACAGGTGAAGAAGGCGAAATTGTAATCTGTAATGTAATAAACAATCCCCCGGTGGGACTTTTCGTTGGCTACTATAAAAACGAGGAGCAGACGGCAGAAGCACTTGGCAGCGGCAACTACAACTTAAAGGACGTTGCATGGTGCGACAACGACGGCTATTACTGGTTTGTGGGCAGACACGATGATGTTATAAAGTGCTCCGGCTACAGAATAGGACCCTTTGAGGTTGAAAGTGCCTTAATTGAGCATCCTGCGGTTGTAGAATGTGCAATCACCGCCGCACCCGACCCCGTGAGAGGTCAGGTTGTAAAGGCAACGGTTGTTCTTGCCAAGGGCTACACACCTTCGGATGAGCTTATTAAAGAGCTTCAGAATCACGTAAAGAAGGCAACAGCTCCCTATAAATACCCCAGAATCGTGGAATTTGTGGACGAGCTTCCGAAAACTTTAGGCGGAAAGATAAAAAGAGCACAGATAAGAAAAGAAAGCGAAAATAAATAAGAAAAGCGACTGCCGCTGACAGTCGCTTTTCTTATTTACTTGTAGGATTTTTATGTGAAGCGGGGAAATTAAAGCTCGTCGGCTCTTACTTCTCGTCCAAGCTCGGCAGATTTGTAGAAGCACTCGATAATTTTTGCAACCTCCAAGTTCTGCTCTTTTGTGATTAGGTATTCTTCTTTGCCTGCTAAGGTATTCATAATGTTTCTGTACATATAGCGGTGCTGTTCAAAGGGAACACCTTTGTATTCGCCGTTATCAAACCATTTCATTTCGGTTTCGGCCTGATAGCGGCCTACGTTTTTATAAAGCTTTTCTTTGTTTACTGAAAGGCCGCCCTTGTCACCGCAGATAACCATATCAAGGTTTGTGGTGGGAAGATTTAAGGCCCAGGAAAACTTGAAGTTTACGCTCATGCCGTTTGAAAGTCTCATAAAGCCGGTTGAAAAATCTTCAACATCAAATTCCTTATAGTCGTATTTTCTTGGAGTGAAGGCCCCGGAATAGGCACCGCTTTCTGCAATGGATAAAAGTATGTCCTCGCCCTGGTTTGCAATTTTTGTAAAGGCGGAGCCTGAAACGGAAACAACCTTGGGGCTTCCCACAATCCATAAAAGGGAGTCAATTAAATGAACGCCAAGATCGCAGAAGGGGCCACCGCAGTTATGCTCCTTCATATGGAAATAACCCCAGGTGGGAACGCCGATTCGGCGGATAAATTCGATGTCGGAAAAATAGGGAGCACCAAGCTCGCCTGAATCCACCAGCTGTTTTGACTGCATCATATAGTTACGCCATCTCATGCACTGACAGGGGAAAAGTTTTTTGCCACATTCTTCTGCGGTTTTCCACATTTCCTCGGCATCGCGAAATGTTACTGCAATGGGCTTTTCACATGCAACGTGAGCACCTGCCTTAAGTGCGGCAATAGTCCACTTTTTGTGGTATGCGTTGGGGGTACAAACCGCAACAAAGTCGGGATGAAGCTCATCCAGCATTTTTTGGGGGTCGGCATAGTAGGAAGGAACGTTATGTCTCTTCGCAGTTTCTGCTGCAACCTCTTCTCTTATGTCGGCAACACCGATGACTTCAATAAGGCCCTCTTCTCTTAAAATGTTAAGGGCGGGGAAATGTGCGGAGTTTGCAATCATTCCGCAGCCAATTAAAGCAACACGTAATTTACTCATATTTATCTTCCTTTCTCATATCATAAAGGGATCTTCTGCCTTTTCGCTTACGCCGGATACGCAGGAACGGCATCCTGCATCCAATGCAGATGCGGCTCTCATATTAAAATCCAGGGTTAAAAGCTCATGAAGCGGAGTACCAATGGTAAAATGCGCAATTAAGTTTTTCGCCATATCCGCATTTGTCTGGGGAGGACACTCGAAAACTTCTGTGGGGGCGGGAGAAGGCTGATATGGCTTTAAGTCCTTATAAATCTTTACCACAGGGTCAAAGCGGTCTGCAACAATTACGCCTTCGGTGCCGTAAACAACGGGACCTGTTGCGATCTCACCGTTATTCATTGTTGACCAGGAGCCTTCAATTAAGCCTACCTTATCGCCGAAATCTATGGTAAATACAGAGTAGTCCTCAACGTCGGAAAAAGGCAGGAAAAAGTTTTTCTTAAGGCCGTAAACGCTCTTCGCTGTCATATTGGTTATCCATGTGGCAAGAACACATCCGTAGCCTGCATAGTCAAATATAGAGCCTCCGCCACGATTCTGTTGATACCACCACATTTTGGAAAGCTCCTCCGGAGTAAACTGGTCAAGTCTGTAAGGCCCTCTTGTTGAGGGACTTCTGTACTGAACACGCAAAATCTCTCCGATTATGCCGGAATCGGCAAGCTCCTTTGCCTTATTAAAAGCGGGAAACCAGGCGATTGGCCAGTTTATGACAAGCTCGCCCTTACTTTCTTTTGCGGCTTTATACATTCTTTTGGCATCAGCCATATCGAAAGCCATGGGCTTTTCGCAGACGGCGTTAAGGTCACGCTTAAGTACTTCAATGGCACAATCTGCATGGCTCTTAACATCGGAATTTATCATTACCATATCGGGCTTTTCGCTTAAAAGCTCCTCATAGTCATAATAAAGCTTTACAGCATCCCGCATCTGTTTTGCACAGTTTCGGGAAACTTTTTCGTCCACAATTTCCTTATCCTTCGATAAAAAGTCTGCCATACCGATAAATTCAACCTTGTCTGAGGCTGTATTCATACAGAAAAACATCTGACTTGCGTGAACATGGTCAAGGCCTAAAAAGGCAATTTTAAGCTTTTCCATAGTGTGCCTCCTTAAAATGTTGTTTCAAGTTTAATTGTTACGCCCTTTTCGATTGCCTCGGGAATTTTGCACATAATTTCAAGAACGTGCCTTGCGTGCTCGGGTGATAATACGGGGGATTTGTCGTTTTCGATGGCATCAATGATGTCGCCCAGACAGCAGCACTGGCTTATCATCTTTTTAGGTGGCTTTGCAGGCATTTCGGGAACAATCCAGCCCTTTAAGCCCATATCGATACTGTCTATGTAAAGGTCGGGTGCTGGGTTTGACATATAGGGACGAGTGAAGGAAAGAGTGCCTCTCTCGCCGAAAATTTCAAGCTGTGGAGCACGGCTTGCCTTCTGCGAAAAGCCCGTGTCAACCATTGCCATTTTTCCATCGCCGTAGTCAAGGCAGATAACATACTGGTCGGGGAGCATATCCGTTTTAATCACTTTTCCGTCAAAGGCACCGGAACGTACCATTCTTTCGGGAGTGGTGATTTTAGCCATACAGGAAATGCCTTCGCAGGACCGAAAAGGCTTGTAACTATCTGAAGACCGTGAACACCCATATCTACAAGAGCACCTGCACCCGGCTCAAAAAACCAGGAAGGATCTGCCTCACGGTACTGGAAATATTCAGGCCCTCCGTGGGACATATTGCACTTTGCATAATAGGGAGAGCCTATGGTGTCACGGGAGATTAAATCCTTGGCGATGGCAAGGTCATATCTCATGGGATGCACAGGCACACAGGCAAATTTAACGCCCATTTTTTTTGCAAGCTCAATCTGCTCAGTTAATAATTCAACCGTTGGAGCGGCAGGCTTCTGGGAAATTAAGTGCTTTCCGGAAGCAAGGATAGCCATATTTATTTCGTGATGAGCCTGAATTGATGCTGCATCGATGGCAATATCAAAGTCGCACTTTTCGATTAATTCATAAACATTTTCATAAACTTCGGGAACACCGTATTTTGCGGCGGCAGCCTGGGCTCTTTCCTTTACTATATCAACTACCGCAACGCAAACTGCGTTTGCTTCCTTAGTAATATTTGGAAGATACTGGGCATTTGCAAACATACCGCAACCTATTACGGCAACCTTATACTGCTTTGACATAAAAATACCTCCTTAAGCATTTGCTTAATTATCTATTTACAATTATAAAAAGAGATGCTATAATTGTAAATAGATTTTATTATTAAAATAGTGGACAAAATTAACATAAATGGGGCGGTTTTGTGTTTTACGGTTTGGATTTATCGCACTTTCCGAAGGTTACAAGGGTGTATTCTGTTACCAGAAAAACCGTGTGGCAGGTGGCAGATCCTTACAATATTTTTATCTATGTTGAAAAAGGAAACTGCTTGATTGAGATAAACGGCGAGGAGCATATTGTAGGAGAAGGAAGTCTCTTTTTCATCCCGGAGAGTCAAAGCTATAAAAGAAGTCCTGTGGGCGATTCTTTTTGCACAATGACATATATACATTTTAAGTCAGGAGAGGTAACTCCTCTTTCAGTAGATGAGCTTAAGGGAGAAATCATAAAAAGGCGTGACAGCATTAATAAAAATATCCTTGAAAACGGAATTGACGAAAACCCTTATATGGCATATCTTTCAGAATGCTGTGACTTTAATGGGAAGGAGAGTGAGTTTTCAGGGGCTTTCGCTCGCCTCCGCAAAAACTTTTCCCGTCACCATATAGAGAGCGGCTTTGCAACATCTTTGGCTCTTTGCGAAATTCTGGCTCT
Organism: Clostridia bacterium; assembly: GCA_017536285.1. The sequence goes on along the minus strand of JAFXHP010000121.1, from coordinate 11,491 downwards.
TATGACAGAGGAGACGAGGGAAAGAATAAAGGATGAGACAAGAATAGAAAAAGTTGTGCCTCCCAATTTACGCCGAGCCCTTTCCTTTATAAAGCAGAACTATACCGAAGAAATTACGTTATCAGACATTGCAAAGCACTCAAATGTCACAAAGCAGCAGATTATAAGATATTTCCGCTCTGAAATGAAAACCACCCCCATGAGTTATGTGACTTATTGCCGCTTAAACCGTGCAAAGGAGCTTTTCTTAAACAAGTCTTATCAGACAGTCAGCGAGGTGGCAAATGAAGTGGGATTTTCCGACGTTCACTATTTTTCAAGAGTATTTAAAAAAACCACAGGGGAAACCCCGACACAATTTATAGAAAGAATAAGAAACTTTGATGAAAAAAAGCATCTGGAGGAATAAAAAAACACCGTGGCGTAGCCACGGTGTTTTTTTATTTACTTAATCTATAGTATATTTCTTAAGCTCAGCAACCAGATCGTCACAGTCCTCGGAGTGAACGGTAACTTTAATGGGCTTGCTTAAGTCAAGGCTGAAGATGCCCATGATTGATTTTGCGTCAACCACATATCTGGAGGATGCAAGGTCGATGTCGTAAGGGCACTTGTTAACGATGTTAACGAACTCCTTTACGTCTAAAATAGAATTAAGTGCGATGTTAAAAGATTTCATGTAAAACATCTCCTTTCTTTAATATAATACCACAAAATCTTTTTACAGTCAACATTTTCCCGTCATTTTTGGTATCTTTTAAAAATATACTTGTGGTATAGCCTAAAATGCCGGCTCAGTCTTCGTATTTAGGGTATCCGCAAATGTACTCATCATTGCTTTCGTAAAGGATTGCGGCAAGCTCTGCTATCTGCAGAAATTCTGCCCTTATACCGAAGGGATCGTCTGCTTTTGCTGCAAGCTTTGCATTTTTTATTACCGACTCAAAGCTTGCATTTTCTTTGTATTCGGAGTTTTTGAGGAGGAGTGAAAGCTCAGCACCGGAAGAAGCTAAGGCAAAGTTTTTGCTCGGCTTTAAGGAGAGTTTCTTATTTATTATATATTCGGAAAGCTTGCTTTCATCCTCTCCGGGATTTTTCCAGCGTATGCGGAAGGTTAATAAATCGCCCTTGTCAATTACACTCTGATATTTAAGGTTTGCGTTTTCCGTGGCATCTCCAGGCTCGATTTCGTAAAGAACAACCAAGGTGTGGCCGGAGCCGACTTCCCCTGCATCCTTTTTATCATCGTCGAAATCTTCCGTTTCGAGAAGTCGGTTGTCATAGCCTATAAGACGGTAGGATTTTACCTTTTTGGGGTTGAATTCTGCCTGGAATTTAACATCGTCGGCAATGGTGTATAAAGTGCCTGTCAGCTTATCTGAAAGCACTCTTTTTGCCTCCATTAGGGAATCTATGTAATAATAATTGCCGTTGCCCTTGTCGGCTAAGGTCTCCATTTTGGAATCCTTGTAATTTCCCATACCAAAGCCCAGAACGGTAAGATAAATGCCAAGCTCTCTTTTTTCTTCAATTAAACCTTCGAGTCTTACATTGTCGGTTATTCCTAAATTGAAATCCCCGTCGGTGCAAAGAATTATGCGATTATTGCCGTTTACTTTGTTATCGAGGGCGGCATCATACGCAAGGCGGATTCCCGCTTCTCCGTTGGTGGAACCTATAGCCTCCAATGAATTTACCGCATCCATTATTTTTTCTTTTTCCTTTGCCTTGGTGGGAGAAAGAAGAATTCCCGAGCTTCCGGCATAGGTAACTATGGTTATTTTATCGTCATCGTCAAGCTTATCCAGTAAAAGGCTTATGGATTTCTGTATTAAAGGAAGGCGGTTATCCTGATGCATGGAGCCTGAGGTGTCAATTAAAAATACCAGATTTTGTGGAACTTTTTTAGTAATTTCTTCGCCTTTCACGGCAAGCATCAAAAGAAGATTGTCCTTGTTCCATGGACAGCTATGAAGCTCTGTAGTAACCGAAAACGGAGTTTCGCCCGTCGGAGATGGCAGGTCGTAATCGAAATAGTTTATAATTTCCTCGGTGCGAACTGCATCCGGGGGAGGAAGCTCTCCTCTAAGAATATACCTTCTGATATTGGAGTAAGATGCTGTGTCAACATCTGCCGAAAAGGTGGAAAGCGGACTTGTAACGGGATTTTTGAATCCGGATTCATCGACGTTTTCATACTCTTCTTCTGAAAGAGAGTTATAGTCAAAGCTATTCATATACACGCTGGAATTTTCTGTTGCTGAGGCTTTTTCCTTGGCTTCGCCTTCAGCATAATCTGCGGTGATAAAATATTCTCCGTCATCCTCTGTTTCGTGGATGCCGATAACTTCGGGAGCTTTGCATCCTGCAAGAGAAAGAAAAGCTAAGGTGGTTAATAGGAGTGCCGATAATTTCTTTTTCATAAAATCATTCCTTTCATCGGGTTTCATAAATAATACAAATTTTGTCTTTGCAAGGTTGCAAAGCTAAAAAAGTTTGGGAATTTTAGACAAAAAAAGGAGGTTTTTTTTGTGAGGTTTTTAAAAGCAATGGGAATGGGCTTTTGTATTGTTTCAATTGCTCTGATATGCCTTCTTGCGGCATCGGTATTTAATGATGAACTTGCAAAAGTGCTCATCGAAGCGGGAGAGGATGCACTTTCGGCAATTCATGAGTTTTCTGAAAAAGCAGAAATAAACGCATTTTCGGAGGCAGGCATCAAGTGATCAAGATAACAAAGGGGTTATATATCCATTTTACCTTTTTCATTATTTTTGCGGCGTCTTTTTTTGCAGGAACATTTTTTATTACGGCAATGGCTTTTTTGACAGCTATGTGTCACGAATTGTGTCATCTTGCAGCGGCACTTTTGCTTAAAGAAAAATGCCACGGTATTGCAATTATGCCGTATGGGTGCAAGCTTTTCGTAAATACGGGAAAAGATCCCTTGAAGGAGTGTCTGGTTGCAGTGGCCGGTCCGGCTTTCAATTTACTCATGCTTCTTTTCTTTAGAGAAGGGCCGCTTTTTGAAATAAATCTTGCCATGAGTATAATAAATCTTTTTCCGGTTATGCCGCTGGACGGGGGAAGAATTGTTTTCATTCTTGTTTCTTTTTTTGTGGGCAGCTTTAAGGCACTTTCGCTGATGAAAATAATATCGGTTTCAGGTGGAGTAATCCTCTCAATTCTGGGTGTTTTTCAGGCATTTACGGCCGGATTTAATTTATCGGTATTTACTTCCGGGGCGTTTTTGCTTTTTGCGGCAATTGCGGATAACGGCAAAACAGCATTTTTTGCAGATGTGCTTATATCCGATGATAAGCTTAAAGATGGATACGCCAAAGTATTTATGCTTGCGGCAAAAGAAAGTCTTTCTGCACGGAGAATTTTATCGCTCATTCCTCCGGGAAAATATGCTTTGATAAAGGTTATAGACTGCAACGGCAACATAAAGTCTGAAATAACGGAAGATATGTTAAAGGAGAAAATTATAGAAAAAGGAGCAGGGGTTCATCTTCGGGAAATAACTTAAAAGGTACTTGAAAGAGCGGGGAAAATATGGTACAATGTGAGATATACAAAAGTAAGAAATGAGGCATTGCTCATGAATCTCGATAAAATATTAAAAAGGGTGCAAAAGCCCGGTCGCTATACAGGCGGCGAATACAACAGCGTTAAGAAAAATGTTGAAGACGTTAAAATCCGCTACGCCTTCTGCTTTCCGGATTCCTATGAAATAGGAATGAGCCATCTTGGTATGAAGATTTTGTATCATTTGTTGAATGAAAGAGAAGATACCTTCTGCGAAAGAGTGTTTGCTCCATGGCCGGATATGGAAGATGAAATGAAAAAGGAAGGTATACCTCTTTTCTCATTGGAAACCAAAAGTCCCGTAAAGGATTTTGACTTTGTGGGATTTACTCTTCAGTACGAAATGTGCTATTCAAATGTGGTAAACATGCTTCTCCTTTCCGATATTCCCCTTTATTCAAAGGACAGAGGGGAAGACTGCCCCTTTATCTATGCCGGTGGCTCCTGTACCTATAACGGTGAGCCTGTGGCAGACTTTTTTGACTTTTTCTCAATTGGAGAAGGAGAAGAGTCAACAATGGCACTTATGGATGAATATCTCGCATGGAAGGAATCGGGTGAGGATAGGAAGGGATTTTTAAGAAGAGTTTCCCGTCTTCCCGGATTTTATGTGCCTTCTTTCTATGATGTAGAATATAACGAAGACGGAACCATAAAGTCCTTTGAGAAGAATACACCCGATGCCCCCGACAAGGTAAGAAAGTGCGTTATGGAAAACCTTGACGAAGCATATTATCCCGATAAAATAATCGTTCCGTATATTGACGTTGTGCACGACAGAATTATGCTGGAAATGTTCCGAGGATGTATCCGTGGTTGCCGTTTCTGCCAGGCGGGTATGATTTACCGTCCCGTAAGGGAGAAAAGCCCCGAGACACTTCTTCGTCAGGCAGAAGCCTTGATGAAATCAACGGGCTATGAGGAAATGTCTTTAATGTCACTTTCCACCAGCGATTACCGTTCACTTGGCTGCTTTACGGAGGAGCTTCTTAAAATGACTGAAAAGGAAAAGGTGAGCTTATCCCTTCCGTCCCTTAGAGTGGATAACTTCTCCCTTGATTTAATGAACAAGGTGCAGAAGGTAAGAAGAACAGGGCTTACCTTTGCTCCCGAAGCAGGAACTCAGAGGATGCGTGACGTTATAAATAAGGGTGTTACGGAGGAGGATTTGTTAAAGAGTGCAAATCTTGCTTTTTCCGGAGGATGGACAAGCATAAAGCTTTACTTTATGATAGGTCTTCCCTTTGAGGAAATAGAAGATTGTCTCGGAATTGCCGACCTTTCAAAAAAGGTTGTAAGCGAGTTTTTCAAAACATCTCCCGAAAAGGGCAAGCGTCCTTCCGTTACCATAAGCGTGTCTTCGTTTGTACCCAAGCCCTTTACTCCTTTCCAGTGGGCAAGACAGAATGAAATGGAGGAGCTAAGAGAAAAGCAGGTTGCATTAAAGGAAGAAATAAACTCCAAATTTATCAAATATAACTGGCACGAATCCACTTTAAGTGTTCTTGAAGGCGTATTTGCCCGTGGAGACAGAAGACTTTCCAAGGTAATTGAGCTTGCAGTTAAAAAAGGCTGTAAGTTTGACGGATGGGACGAATTTTTCCTTGCGGATAAGTGGGAAGAAGCCTTCTTAGAGGCAGGTCTTTCCCCTGAGTTCTACAGGCGTGAGCGTTCCTATGATGAAATACTACCCTGGGACAAGATTGATATCGGCGTAACCAAGGAATTTTTAATAAAGGAAAATGAAAATGCCAAAAAGGCGATAGTGACACCCAACTGCCGTGAGAAATGCTCGGGCTGCGGTGCGGCATGCTTTAAGGGAGGTGTATGCTATGAGTAGAATGTGGTTAAGATACGAAAAGGGAGAGGATGCAAAATACATTTCTCACCTTGATTTTCTACGTGCAATGACAAGAACCTTAAGGCGTGCAGAAATCCCCGTAAGCTTCTCTCAGGGCTTTAACCCTCATCCACGTTTAAGCTTTGCTCTTCCGCTTCCCTTAGGTACAACAAGCATATGCGAGCTTATGGAGCTTGAAACGGATATGGAAATTGCCCCCGAGGAGCTTGTTGCAAGGCTTAATAAGTTTGTTCCTTTTGGTCTTAAGTTTACTGAAAGCGGAATTTCTCCCGACAAAAACAAGTTCAAGTCGATTTGCTGGTCAAAGTATAAAATTACGCCCGAAACTATGCCAAGCGAGGAAGATATCGCAGCATTTATGGCTGAAAAAGAAATAATAACACTTAAAAAGACAAAGAGCGGTGAAAAAGAAACAGATATCAGAAAAGAGATAGCATCAATTAAAATTGCGGGTAACGAGCTTATTATGATTCTTGCCGCAGGAAATGATGCTTACTTAAAGCCTGAGTTCGCTCTCTGTGCCATGGAGAAATATATCAAGGGATTTTCCGCAGGTGATTACGACTGCGTAAGAACAGGCATCCTTGACAAAGAATTCAAATATATATAAATATTTATATATTTACACATTTACAATTATCTATATAATATAAAGGGTGAAACGTATGGATATACATGAGCTTCGGGAAAAACTTAAACATTATAGCTATATGTACTACGTGAAAGACGATCCCGAGATAACCGACTATGAATATGATATGATGATGCGAGAGCTGATTCATCTTGAGGAAGAATCTGATGAACCGATTCCGCCCGATTCTCCTTCAAGGAGAGTTGGCGGTATGGCACTGGAAAGCTTTTCCAAGGTTACCCATGAAGTGCCTCTTCAGAGCCTTACCGATGCCTTCTCCTATGATGAGCTTCGTGACTTTGACAGAAGAGTGAAAGAAGAGTGCTTTGACGCCACATATGATGTTGAAGTTAAAATAGACGGTCTTTCCGTTGCACTTACCTATGAGGGAGGCTACTTCGTAAAGGGTGCAACCCGTGGTGACGGTGAAGTGGGCGAGGACGTAACGGAAAATCTACGCACCATCGGCTCCATCCCCTTAAAGCTTAATGAGGATGTTGACATAATCGTAAGGGGCGAAGTTTATATGCCCCGAAAGAACTTTTTTGCATTGAATGAAAAAAGAGAAGAAGCAGGGGAGTCTTTATTTAAAAATCCCAGAAATGCGGCGGCAGGCTCCCTTCGTCAGCTGGATTCTAAAATTACGGCAGGTCGTGGTCTTGACATTTTGATTTTCAACGTACAAAAGTGCGATGCAAAAAACTTTGATACACACACAGAATCCCTTTCCTATCTTGAAAGTCTCGGCTTTAAGATGGTGCCTGTGAGAAAAAGCTGTAAAACCATAGAGGAAGCTATTGCCGAAATCGAAAAAATCGGAAGCGGCGAATATAATTTAGGCTTTGAAATTGACGGTGCGGTTATCAAGGTAAACGAGCTATCCTACCGTGAAAAATTAGGGTCCACCGCAAAGGCTCCAAGATGGGCAATTGCCTATAAATATCCGCCGGAGCAGAAGGAAACAAAGCTTCTTGATATTGAAATACAAGTTGGACGCACCGGCGTTTTAACACCCAATGCGGTTTTAACCCCGGTATTTATCGGTGGAACAACGGTGGGAAGAGCAACCCTTCACAACATCGACTTCATCCGCCAGAAGGATATGATGATAGGAGACACCGTAATTATACAAAAGGCGGGAGAAATCATTCCCGAGGTGGTTTCCGTTGTTAAGGAAAAAAGAGACGGAAGCGAAAAGGTTTTCAATATGCCGGAGACTTGCCCGGTATGCGGTGCAAAAACGGTGCACTATGAAAACGAAGCGGCAATCCGTTGCAGCGGCAATGAATGTCCCGCACAGCTTCAGCGAAATATTGAGCATTTCGTGTCCCGTGATGCCATGAATATCGACGGTCTCGGTCCTGCAATAATTGCACAGTTGCTTGAGCGAAAGCTTATATCCTCCACAGCCGACCTTTACTATCTTAAAAAGGAAGATGTGGCAGCCCTTGATAAAATGGGGGAAAAATCGGCGGAAAACTTAGATGAAGCAATTAAAAACTCTAAAGAAAATGATTTATCCAATCTCATATTTGCCCTTGGCATCCGCCAGGTTGGTCAGAGTGCAGGAAAGAGTTTAGCTAAGCACTTTAAAACGTTGGCTGCCTTTATGGCGGCAAGCGAAGAAGAACTTTCGGAGATTACCGATATTGGACCAATCACAGCGAAGAACATTGTTACCTATATGTCGGAAACACAGAATTTGGAAAACATTCAAAATCTCATTGGTGCGGGAGTTAACACTGTATATAAGGAAGAGGAAGTTACGGATGAGCGATTTTCAGGATTGACTTTCGTTCTTACGGGTACGCTTCCCACATATACCAGAGATCAGGCGTCGGCAATAATCGAACGCTTTGGCGGTAAGGTGTCGGGCTCAGTTTCCAAAAAGACAAGCTATGTCCTCTTTGGTGATGAGGCAGGAAGTAAATTAACCAAGGCAAAGGACTTGGGAGTTACTCTCATAACCGAAGAAGAATTTAACGAAATGATAAAGTAAAAAATACGGAAGGTGACGCCTTCCGTATTTTTTCGCCCCTTTATATTACAATTCGGTAAAGATTTTGTGCAAGTTATATTAAAAAAATAAAATTGTATTGATTTTTTTGTGCAAATATGGTATATTATAAATAAGGAAGGGAAATCCTTCCGGTAAAAACGAAAGGGGCTGTTTATATGAAGGTTATCATCAGTGGAAGAAGAATTGAAATTGAAGAGCGTCTTAAGGACTTAATTGAAAAGAAGCTTTCAAAGCTGGACAAATTCTTCCGGGAGGACGCAGAGGCGAAAGTAACCCTTACGGGTGAAAAGGGAGACCGCAGCGTCATGGAGGTAACAGTCTTTTCCGGCGGAATGATTTACCGTGCTGAGGAAAATACCGACGATGCTTACACGGCAATCGACAAGGTGGTTACGGTAATTGAGCGTCAGATAAGGAAAAATAAAACACGCCTTGAAAAGAGGCTTCGTGAAAACGCTTTTGATGCTGCAAACTTTGAAACGGGCACCGAAACCGATGAAGAAAAGGAGTTCAACGTTGTAAAACAAAAGAAAATCGCACTAAAGCCCATGAGCACCGAAGAGGCGATTTTACAGATGAACCTGCTTGGTCACGCATTCTTCGTTTTCAAGGATGCGGTAACGGAAGAAACAAAGCTGGTTTACAAGAGAAACGATAAGGACTACGGGCTTATAGAAATGGAATAAGTGAAAAGAAGTAACGCCAACGGCGTTACTTCTTTTTTATTTGCGGGTGGGTTTTACATTGATTGCAGGATTGATGTTTCCATCAATCAATCCGTTTTTTTCTTCGAATGACTTAATATTTTCTCTTATCAAAACGAGAACATGGCTGTTAACGCTTCTGCCTTCGTAATCTGCCACATAGGCGATTTTGTTTAACATTTCCTCTTCTATTCTTATTGAAACACTTTTGATAGCCATAAAATCACTCCAAAATAAATATATTGTATATTTATTTTAACAATAATATGTGATATAATGTGGATAATGGATATACAGTATATCTAATATATTTTGGCGGTGATGTTATGGATAACGAAAAACTACACGCTTGTTGCTTTTTTGGACATAGAAAGATAAACAAGACCCCTGAACTTTTGGAAAAGCTTACTGAAACGATAGAGTTTTTAATTGCAGACAAAGGCGTAATAACTTTCTATTTCGGCAGCAAAAGTGAATTTGACGATTTATGTTACAAGGTTGTAAGTGATTTAAAAGAAAAATATATCTATATAAAAAGAATTTATGTAAGGGTGACATATCAGCACATTGATGATGCTTACAAAAATTATCTGTTGGAGAGCTATGAGGATACATACTTCCCGGAGCAGATTGAAAATTCAGGCAGAGCTTCCTATGTGAAACGTAACAGAGAAATGATAGATAATTCGGATTACTGCATTATTTATTATGATAAAAACTATGTTCCGCAGAGAAGAAATAGTAGGAAGGATTTATTATGTAACAAGACAAAGAGCGGAACAGCCATAGCATATGACTATGCTGTAAAAAAAGGGAAAAAAGTTATAAATGTAATTTAGCAGTGACTTGTCTTATCATACAATGATTGCCCTTTGCATAAGTAATAAGCGGAGGGGTATATATGAATTTTACGGAATTTCTTCATATGGCAGACAGCTTTCTGTGGGGAGGGCCTCTTGCCCTGTTGATACTTTTATCGGGTATTTATTTTACGATAAAGCTTAAATTTCTTCAGGTAAGAAAATTAAAGGAAGCACTTTTATCCCTGCTGCGGAAAAATGATAAAGGCGAGGGCGAAATCTCACCCTTTGCATCGCTATGCACATCTCTTTCGGCCACAATCGGAACGGGGAATATAATAGGAGTTGCCGCATCAATTTCCTTAGGCGGTCCCGGAGCCCTTTTATGGATGCTGACAGCTGCCTTTTTCGGTATGGCAACAAAATATGCAGAGGGCTTCCTTGCCGTAAAATACCGCGTTACGGAAAAAGAAAAAACAAAGGGAGGCCCCTTTTATTATATCGAGCTTGGAATGGGCAAGGTCTTTAAGCCACTTTCTTATTTTTTCGCCTTTTCGGGGCTTTGCACATCATTGCTCGGAATGGGGACACTGGTTCAGTCAAACGCCATAGCCGATGCTGTGGGAAGCTTTTTAAAGGAGAATAACAACACGGACTTCATAAAATTCGGGAATGTTTCTTTTTCCTCCGTTACGGTGGTTTGTGCAGTTTTTGCCGCGACTTTATCGGGATTTGCCCTTGTGGGTGGAATAAAAAGAATTTCCCGCATTGCCGAGCTGACTGTTCCATTTATGGCACTCTTATATATATCCCTTTGCTTTATTATCATTGCAGGACACGCTGAAAAAATAATCCCGTCAATATATCTTGTTGTAAAAAGTGCATTTACGCCTGAGGCGGCACTGGGTGCGGCATCTGGCATAACTTTGAGGGAGGCACTTAGGCAAGGCATTTCAGGCGGCGTGTTTTCAAACGAGGCAGGGCTTGGTACATCGCCAATAGCCGATGCTTCGGCTAAAACCGATTCTCCTGAAAAGCAAGGGCTTGTTTCAATGTTGTCGGTTTTTATTGATACCTTTTTAATTTGCACTCTTACGTCTCTTGCGGTTTTGGTTACGGGAAGCTATAAAGAAAGCGGTCTTACGGGCGGGGAAATTGCGGAAAAAACCTTTGAAACGGGATTTTTTAAGGGTGGAGATGTCGCATCTCTACTTTTCACGCTGTGCGTTGTGCTCTTTTCTTTTTCAACCATAATCGGATGGAGCTGTTACGGCGAAGCGTGCCTTTCCTACATAACAAAAAGCGATAAAAGGGGCATCAGGGTATACCGATTTTTATATACTCTTGCGGTTTTTCTCGGGCCTTTCATTTCCGTTCCCACGGTGTGGACTCTTGCAAAGGTGATGAATGCGGCAATGGCAATTCCCAATTTAATAGCCCTTTTCTTTTTAAGCAGACGGATAAAAAGTTAAAATAGTATAAAAATGAAAAAAATGTTTGCCAAAATTTTATATGAGATACCGAAAAAAACAAAAAAATTTTCCATAATATAAAAATTTCTATTGAATATTTCGGGAAAAAGATGTAAAATAATAAGGTAGTGTTGTTAAAGCATTTGCTTATGACAAACTTATTTGAAAGGACTGAAGGTTTATGGAAAAAGAAAGAAGAGTCGGAACGGTATCCCGCGGTATCCGTTGTCCCATTATCCGTGAAGGGGATGACCTTGCGAAAATAGTGGCTGACAGCGTTATCGAGGCAGCAGAGTATGAAGGATTTTCCCTTCGTGACCGTGACGTTATTTCCATTACAGAGTCAATCGTAGCACGTGCACAGGGTAACTATGCATCTGTTGACGATATTGCAGAAGATGTAAAGGCAAAG
>JAFXHP010000120.1 GCA_017536285.1 Clostridia bacterium | reverse complement strand
CTTTACTATCCCCAGCGCTCCGCTGCCGCAGGCGGAACGGTATGTGCCGAAGCAAAAAAATCCTTTGAGAATATGGGGCATATGCTTATGGCAAAGGGCATTACCTTTGACCTTATAGACGAAGAATTTGTTGAAACTGCGAAGGTTTCAGACGGTGCTTTGGTTGGCGAATATGTAACATACGAAAATGTTTTCGTTCCCGAAGGTGAGTTTGAGCCTGAAGAAGTAATAAAAAAGCTTTCTTCTGTGAAATCCGAATTTGCTCCCGTTGCAATGAGGGAAAGCGAAAAGACCAATGTCCGCCATCTTTTCTTTGATGACGGAAACGAGGCATATTTCATTGTCAACACAGCAGGTGCCACAGTTAACGAAAAAATAAAGATAAAGACAGATAAAAACCCTTCAGTAATTGACCTTAATACGGGTGAGCTTTATGAAATCGCTTTTGAAAAGAACGGTGATTATATCACAATCTCCCCCACACTTTTAAGAGGCGAGGCAATTATGCTTTATCTTACAAGTGATGCTCCCGCCCTAAAAAAACACCCCGTGTATGAAGATGCGGCAACACTTACAGACTTTTCATCTTTCGTATCAAGATGCTACAATATTGATGATAACAAAGGTCCTTACAACGAATATTTCACTTCGGGCGAAATCAAAAAGGGACTTTATGAATGGGACAGCGATTTTTCAGGCGAAGTAACCTATGAAATAACACTTCCCTCACTTAAGGAAGGCGAATATGCCCTTTCACTCGGCGATGTTCGGTGCGTTGCAAAAATTTATGTAAACGGAGAAAAAAGAGCGGAAGCGGTTATGCCGCCCTATGAAAAGGGTATCGGATGCTTAAAAGGCGGAGAAAAGTTAAAAATTGTGGTTGCCAACACCGCCGCAAATGTCACAAGAAAAGCTAAATACTTCGAAATCAAGGCCCTTGCAGATGTAGGGCCATACCACGCCAATATGAAAAAGGCTGAGGCAAAAGCACAAAACGGTGGTCTTCTCGGCCCTGTAATTCTTAAGAAGGTGAAAAAATGATTTTTGATTATAAGGCTCCCGAAAAATGCGGAGTGTCATCGGAAAAGATTCTTGAAGTTTTAAAAATTTTCGATTCCTACAAGCTTTCAACCCATTCTGTTTTAATGGCAAAGGGCGATTCCGTTATTACAGAAGCTTATTACGAACCAATAAGCAAGGACTTTTTGCACAGAATGTATTCTGTTTCAAAAAGCTTTGTTTCATTGGCTGTAGGCCTTGCCTATACAGAAGGATTGTTGTCTTTGGATGATACCATTCTTTCCCATCTTCCCGAATATAAAAAGGAAGATACGGATGAGTATTTTAAGTCCGTCACCATAAGAAATATGCTTTCCATGCAAAGCAATGTAAACCGCTTTTCGCCCTGGTGGGGATTATTTTCCGACCGTACAGAGGCGTACTATACCAATACCACAGGGCAAATCCCGGGCACGCTTTTCGCTTACGATTCCATGGGCTCCGCCCTGCTCGGCAACATAGTTGAGCGCCTTACGGGAAAGACCTTTCTTGACTACTTAAAGGATTCCTTCCTTTTAGATATGGGCTTTTCAAAGGAAAGCTACACCTTGTATGAGCCAGGCGGTCACACCATTGGCGATTCAGGCGTTGTATGCACCGCAAGGGATTTACTAATCTTTGCAAGATTTATTCTTAACAAGGGTGAATTTAACGGCAGGCAGATAATTGACCGTGCCTTTATGGAAGAAGCTGTAAAAGTGCAGTCTGACAACAACCTGTCCCCGGACATAACGGCATTTGACACATCGGGCTATGGCTATCTTATATGGAAAACCCACGACAGTGGTTTTTCTCTTATCGGAATGGGCGACCAGCTTGCCATCTGTGATGAGGAAAAGGACTTTATCTTCGTTATCACTTCAGATAATCAGGGTTCAACATCATCACGGCACATAATTTTCCATGAAGTGTTAAAGCATCTTATCCCTTCAATTAAAAACGAAGCTCTTCCCGAAAATCCCGAAGCTTACAATGAACTTTCGGAATATTTAAGCTCCCGCAGGCTTTTCACAGCAGACGGAAAGATGACCTCCGAAACTGCAAAAAAGGTTTCAGGCATAACCTATCACCTTTCTGAAAACACCTTAAAAATGGAAGATATTACCCTGACATTTGGTGATAAAGAAGGAAAATTCACCTTTACAAAGGAAGGGAAAATCTTCACAATTCCCTTTGGGCTTTGCGAAAACAAACCTATTGATTTTTCCCTGGGTATGCGAACACATAAAACCTGTATGGGTAAAAACGAAGAAGGTGCATTTTCCGCCGTTGCCTCTGGTGCCTGGAGCGAAAAGGACAAGTTTTCAATAAAAATGCAGATTATCGACAACTATTTCGGTCAGGTTGTTATCCATCTTTATTTCATGGATGATGAGGTTTCCCTTGTCATAAGAAAATCGGGGCAGTATGTGCTTGACGGCTTTTCAGGCTACGCTATGGGACATAAATAAAAAATCGGTGCATAGCACCGATTTTTTTATTGCTGACTTTCTATTATTACTTTTCGTTCAGATTCATTCCATGTAACTTTCATCCCAAGATTTTCCGAAACAAATCTTACCGGTATCATTGTGGAGCCGTTTATAATTTCCGGTGCTGTTAAAAGTGTCTTTTCTTCGCCGTTTACATACGCAGTAACAGAATCAATATAAAGTTCTATTTTAATTCCGTCCTTTTCTGCTGTGGCACAACGCTTTTCGCCATCCCATGTAACCGTTGCACCAAGAGCTTCCAATATCGCACGGAAACCCACAAGCGTGGTTCCGTTTTTAATTACAGGATCGGTGTTGAAGAAAAGTTCTTTACCGTCAAGGGTGACACTTATTCTGTCGGGATTTCTTCCGGGATGCTCACCCTTTCCGCCGGGGTTCTCCATTCCTTCTGGAGGAGTCATACCACCGTGCCCCTTTCCGCCGGGACGACCTCCGCCCATCCCTCCGCCTGCCGTGCCGACAGAGGTGAGATTGCCCTCAACCGTAAAGGTTGCTTCTTCATTTCCACCTGCAAAAACAGTGTATGTTTTTCCTTTTTCAAGCTTGGCAGATGAGAAAACTATTCCACGAAAGGAAACCGCAGGCGTAACCTTTAAAATTTCGTTTTCGCCTTCTTTTATGATGATTTCGCTTCCGCCTTCATAGCCGGAGGCAAATGTTGCTTTAAGTGTATTCTGAGTAACATTTCCCGGAATATTTACCATCCCCATGCTTGATGTTGCTATAACCGTGCCGCCTGTAATATCAAAACCTCTTGCAAAGTCAAGGGAGCCGTTTCCGCCTCCCGCAGGACCGTCGACTATGACCTCACCGTCCGAAATAAGCAACTTCCCGTTGGAGTCGATTCCGTCGCCCTCTGCTTTAATGTAAATTTTTCCGCCTGAAATTGTAATTGCCGATGCCGCAGCAGCTTCCTCTGTTTTTGCATCACCACCCATATTACCGCCTTTTCCTCCTGGGAAATGTCCTTCCGCAGGCACTTCCAAAGCAGCTTCATCATCCGTTGCACCGGTGTTTATTCCGTCGCCTTTAGCTGTAATATTTATTGTACCGCCCTTTATTGTAAGCGTTCCTTCGCTCTCAATACCCTCGTCCTTTTCAGAAACAAGATTTATTTTACCGCCTTCAATTAAAATTTCCTTATCGGCCTTAAGACCCTTACCTTCCTTTGATGTAACAGTTATTTCACCGTTTAAGATATCAAGAAGGTCATTTGCCTTTATACCGTGTTCTTTCGATGTAATACTGATAATTCCGTTTTCTATTACAACATCGTCATCGCCTGCGATGCCGTGTTTGTAGGATGCTTCGATTATAAGCTTTCCGCCGCCCTTTATTTCCATATCGTCATTGGAGAAAAGCACCGCTTTTGCATCCTCATTATAGGTTGCACCGTCTTTAAGATAATTTTCTGTACCCTTTTCAAGTGTAATTAACGCTTTATCAGCATTATCAAAGAAAATTGCAGGGCCATCGGGATTGGCAAGGGACATTCCCGAAAGGCGAAGCTTTACCTTTTCCTCTGTGTTTATGTATATCATAGAGTCTTCATTTTTACCTGTTACTGTAAAGTCACCGCCCTTGGTGATTTTTACAGTTCCTTCCGAAACAGCAATACCACTTCCTGTAACCGTCATATCCGTAAGGTTTATTTTGCCTGTGTTTTCCTTCCAGGCATCATCGGCAAAAACCGCAACGGTACCCGAAAGCATAAGTGCCAGAGAGAGAATAACAGCAATAAATTTTTTCATGAAATTACCTCCTTTGATTTTATTTTACCATCTGCTTTTTAACATACGGTTAACAAAATATAAATCTTCTAAAAAAATTATATCCTATGTTTTTTCCCATGTCAACAAAAAAAGGAGATGTAAAAAAAGTCCAGACCGCAAAAAGGCAAATAAATTAGTGGATTGGGCAAAGTTACAAACTCTATGTTGTAAAATAGTGTTGAAAAATCGCATTCCTGCGATTTTTCTTCATTTTGAGCCTTTTTGCT
>JAFXHP010000119.1 GCA_017536285.1 Clostridia bacterium | reverse complement strand
CCGAAGCTTCCTATTGAATAGTCGCCGTAAAGCGAAGATATGTGCATAAGTACGCCTGCACTGCGATTCATAAAATCAGTCCTTAATAATTAATGCTACAAATTTAAGTATTCCCTCGCCCACATTTTTTATGCTGTGGCCACTTCCCGAGGGTGTAAAGGTAACGGTGCCGGGAGTTACGGTTTTCATTTCGCCGTTGTCATCATAAAGACCGGTTCCCTCCAGAATGTAATAAAGCTCCGCATCGCCTTCGTGAATGTGAAAATCAACCATTTCGCCGTAGCCAACCTCAGCAATGGAAAACATCCCGAGCTTATCGGATACACCGGGGAAATTTTTAAGGTCCGTCAAGGCAAGTTTAATTCCGCCCTTGCCGTTTCCTGCCACGTCTCTTATAAGTTCTTCTTTTGTCTTAATCATAGCCTTCTCCTTAGTCTTACTTTTTTATTTCGTAAGTATTCACTATTTTTTCTTTGTCGTTGAAAATAACGGTAATTTTATCCTTTTCAAAAACATATCCGCTTCCCGCATAATAGTTTTCCCTGAAGTTTATTTCAGAGCCTACGACAACGGGACACGCCTGACCGAAATCATCATTCTCGCCGCCCGGCAGATCAAAGGAAAGCTTGTGCTTGTGTCCGCAAATCATAATGTCGGGCTTTACAAATTCCCTTACAAGCTTTGACCAGTATTCATATGTATCCTCTTCAATGTTAAAAGGCGGAGGACATTTTCTTGTAAAGGGATGGTGGCATATTACAGCCTTATAGTACACATCGTCCTTTTCATAATCCTTTTCGGCACAAACCTTTTCCAAAAACTTTGTTTCTTTCTTTCTGAAAGCGGCAAAGCAGTTGGTGTTTCCGTATTCCTCATTAGAATCAAGCTTATCCTCACCACAGTCAAGAATAACCATCCATATATTTCCGATTTTTGCGGTAAAATAAGTCTTGCCTTCATAGGTCGGAGTGTAATTTTCAAAAATTTCAGCGGTAGTTCCACGTGTATCGTGATTTCCTCTTGCAAAGATAACGGGAATGCTTCCCTCGGTTACTCCTTCAATAAGCTTAAATACCACATCGATGTCGGACCCCTTGTCGCAATGTGCGGGAACATCCCCGTTAAGGATTAAAAAATCCGCCTTTCCGTATTCATCACGGAATTTATAATATGCATCAAGCACTATACCAACGGTATTGTGAGCATCGGCAATTTCATAGGCGATTATTTTATCTTCCTTTGGAGGATAAAATGAAAATTCCTTTTCCAAAACTTCTCCCGTTTCGGAAAAATAGGGTTTTCTTTCAAAAACAGTTCTTAAACAAAGGGTATATTTACCTGCTCTGTCAAGTTCAATTTTTGGCACCGATACCTTATGAACATCCGTAGCAGAGCGGAGTATTCCGTTGGAATCGTCATAATATATTTCGTCTCCTACCTTAACCCACATAAGGCAGCTTCCGTTAACCGGTACGGTAATCTGATATTCGTCGCCTGCCAGGAATACTGCAGGAGATGTTTTAATCATTTTTTCCATCATGCTCACCTCACATATTTATACATTATACAGTATATCATATATTTGCTTTAATTTCAACAAAAAAACACGCTTTTTTCAGCAAAAAGCGTGTCTATTTTTTAACATTGATGTGAAAATTTTAACAGGTTTTATTCAGCCTTTTTCTTTCTCGTGGGAGCCTTTTTGGCAGGTGCCTTTTTTTCGGTTTCAGTCTTTTTTGCCGCAGGCTTTCTTGTGGTTTTTTTCTTGCACTTTTTAAGAAGCTCTCTTACCGCATCCATATCTCCTTCAACATATGCCTTTCCGCTTGAAAAAGCATCCTCGGGGGTGATTTCACCCTTTAAAAGACCTTCAATTACATAGCTTTCCGTTGTAATCATTGCATCGTGATCGTGATAGTCATAGGGCTCAACAGAAAATACGCCGTCCTTAAATGCCGCATAAAACGCACCGCCTGAGTCTGAATCCGTCATATTTATCTGAATTGCAAACTCCCTTTCAAGCTTAACTCTCTTCCCCGTAAGCTTTTTAATTTCATCAAATTTTTCCTGAAATGTCATTTTTTATTCTCCTTTACTTTTTATGTATTATATCTCTTCATAAGAGAAATTATGCTTTTGTTACCAAAACGCCTATATATTTTATCCCTTGTATATCAAAGCTTATAAAGACTGTATAATATGGATGCCACCTATAAAAGCCTACCTTGCCATAGGCCCCCTTGCCTAAAGGGGGCTGTCAACGCAGTTGACCGGGGGATTTGCGGGAGCTGTCAGCACAGTTGACTGAGGGATTTGCGGGAGCTGTCAGCACAGTTGACTGAGGGATTGTCTTCTCTCCATTTACAACCCCTCCGTTTCGCTTTCGCTCAACACCTCCCCTTACACAGGGGAGGCTTTTAT
>JAFXHP010000118.1 GCA_017536285.1 Clostridia bacterium | reverse complement strand
GCCGTAAGAACTATGCGATATTTTTCCTTTCGGCAGTCATAAAGATACACATTGCGATAGCCCTGCCCGTTTGGACAACCGTCGCCTAAAATATAGTTTTTATCCGGCGAATAAAGGCAATGGATATCAAACCCCTTTGTCATATCATCGGGAATTTCTTTCCATATGCCCTCCTCTGTATTAAGCCAATAGCAGTCATCCACACCGTTATAAGTACAGTAGCCGAAAAGCGTATCGTCATCCTGCCAATCATAGTGTGAATACATAGTCATTCTGCTCATCAGCTTCATATTCCCGGAAAGGTCTGATATTATGAGATTTGTCGCCCACGTTTTATCATTTTCAGATGGAAAAGTTCTTACCAGCATCATAAATTTCGTTGCCGACGGATTAAAGGTTATATGATTTACAACAAGCTTTCTGTCAGAGGTAAGTCCGATAAGGTGTGCCATTTCAGGATATGTGCAGATAAGCTTTTTATCCCCCGTTTCCATATCAACAAGGAAAACCCCGTCGTTTTCAGGTTGTGCAATATCAAAATAAGGATCCTTTTCGTTGCAGTAGCCATAGCCTTTCCGAAAATCGTAAATTCTTAAAAAGTTTACGGAGAGCCCCCATTTACCGTCACGGGAAATATTAGCGCAAACAGGTGTATAATGCCTGTGCCCCGTTTTTATGTTTTTTTCTACGGTCATATATTCTCCATTTTCATATACGTTATAAAAGACCGTATCTTTTTTACTTCTGTGCCATTGAAGCATTGCACCCTGCTGAAAATTCCAGGCGCAGGTTTCGTCAATCTTCTCAAAATTACCGTTTGCAAGGTCAACAACACCCAATGTGAGTATATCTGCGGATGTCGGAACTCTGTCTTCAAATTCCGCCATATTGCAAAGATGGAAGCTGTCGGTGTCGTCATAGGCCTTTAAGTCATAATAACCGAAAAAACAGCTCTTTTCAGTTTTCGGAGATATAATCCGAAGTGTTCCGTCTATATGAGTTACCGGCTCTTTTTCCATACAATCGTCCCTTTCCGTATAAACTTCTTTTTAATTTTATAACACATAAATTAAAAAGTCAACAGAAAAGAGCTTATGCCAAAGGGAATTTTACGAGCAATAAATTGTTGCTCGATGCAGCAATTTATTTTTCCCTCCAAAGCACCCCTCTTCGGCTCTACTCGTGCACAAAACCCTGTTCGGGTTTTGATTGTTTAGTTATAAAAACGGCTCGGCTGTTCGCCGAGCTCTTCGTTTTTACAACCTGACTGCGCAAAAACTTTGTTATTTTTGCTTCGTCGCGAAAAATTAAGCGCTACATTCTGGCAAATGTAACGCTTAAAGGAGGGAAATATCCGAAACAAAATGTTCCGCAAGGAAATTTTGTGAGGAATAAAAGTCCCCTCGACGGGAACTTTTATTTTTCCCTCCTGATAGACCGTTCACCTTAGCAATACGCACAAAAAAATTAAGCGCTACATTCTGGCAAATGTAACGCTTAAAGGAGGGAAATAAAAATATGTATTAACTTGCTATGACCTTATTATAGCACCGTCAATAAATTTTCGCAATACCCTATTTAGTAGAAATGCACGAAGTTTTCAACTTATTTTTGTGCACTATTCACAATTATATAAGCTTTTCTGACATTTCCATAATCTTAGCCTTAGCTTCATGGAACTCTTCATCCGTATAGAAGCCTTCCACGTTCCAGGTTCTGTCTGCGGTCATGGGAAGGTTAAGAAGCACTCTGGGGCGTTCTTCCTCGAGACTGCATTCCCACTGACAAAGCATACCGCCGAGAACTCTGTCCGTAGGCTCAACAATAATGGGATCCGGGTATGCGGCGGACATTGCCAAGAAGTGCTGCCACTTATATACGTTCCAGTC
>JAFXHP010000117.1 GCA_017536285.1 Clostridia bacterium | reverse complement strand
TTCCGCTGCTCTAAGCCATATTCGTATGCTTCTACTTCCTTTTCTCCGTCATACTGCATCCCTTTCGCTTGGCTTGCCGCAACTGATATATCTTCTGCTTTTGCTCCCGCTTTAGCAAATATCCTCTCCGTTGCTGACATATTCCTTACCCTTGATGAGGCTTTTTCACTATACGGCTTTCTTACCACATTGGAATAATATTCGCCAAAGGTCATTTTTCCTGTCGTTTCCACTTGCTCTTGCACTTCTGACTTGCCGTTAGTGTTATCGGAATATGTAGTTTTCGCTTCTCCCGGGCTTGTCTGCTGTACGGTTTCCGTTTCACTTATTCCCAAAAGCCAGTTGTATGACTCTGCATCTATGGTGCCTTCCTCAAACATAGTTACCGCAAGCTCTCCAACATCGGCATTTGTAACGAACCATTTAAAAACACCCAAGGACGCAAAACGCGTCCTTGGGTGTTAACTAATAATAGAATAAGCCGCTAAACTAATGTTGAATAATATCATTCATAAAGCATTGAGCAAAATTCCGTGAATGATTTTGCAATCTCATAGGTCACCGGTTCAAATTCATCTGATTTCTCACTATCCCATATGCAAACAGTCGGTGCATCCGGATTTTTTCTGAAATCAAGACAAACCATATCTCCGCCATATAGTTCAGCTATCGGCAATACTTCAATCCCTATAAGGTCTTCATTATCTGTCAACATTTCTCCGATTTCTTCCTCTACAACACTGATATCGTATTCTCCATAGTTTGACTCTTCTACATCATCTAAAATACACAAAAACCTATCTATGCCATACTCATATCCATCATATTCAAATGCATCTTGTATAGGTTCGCCACCATTATAACTCATAATAAAATCCGTATAGTCTTTAGGCAATTTTATGTGCCAAAACCGCTCTTCTTCTTCTATAAGTTTTGCATTAGGCAAAGGATAAACTATTGACTCCTTCTTAATTTCCATTTTTTCTTCCTCCGTTTCTGCTTTTTCCTATATATGCCCACATCCCTGGACTTCGCCCTCCGAGATGTGGAGTAATACGATGTATTCCAGTAGGAACAAGTTCCATCTCTCCAGGCGTCTCAGAGTGGTGCCAAGTATATCCTGGAATCTTCCCTCCGATTTGCTCATTCAACCAAGCAAATTGACGCCTATCATTCCACTTCCACATATTTTCAGGTAATTTATAACGAATTTTAACTAAATTTGAAGATGAAAAATCGGCATATCCGCGTTTACTATCAGAACTAATTTTTATGTCTACTTTAGGAATTAGCCCAACTGATTGAGCTCTTTCTTTAATCTGTCTACGCTGCTTTTTACTTATATTCCCATACCCTGGTATGGCTTTCCTCCATTTCCACACCTTATTACTATTCACCAACTCTGCATACAAATAGGTATAGGCATCAAGAACTTCCTCAAAAGCTTTTTCACCTTTTACAAAGGCCTGGATATCGGCATCTCGTTGTTCTTTAGTATACTCTTTATTTACCGTTTTGTCAACAGCCGTCTCTTCGGCAAATTCGGACAAAAGTGCATTTACTTCGCTGTCGGGATTAGCCTCTCCATATTCTATTATGTCGGCAAGAATTTCCACCTCTTCGCCATAGCCTTTACCCCTTAAAGACAAGCCATATTCCAGCGCCTCAACTTCCCGACCTCCTTTAAGCGACACTTCTTTCGCCATATTTACCGCTGTTGTAATGTCATATCCTTTCGCTCCAGCAGATGCAAACGCCCTTTCCGTTTTACTCATCGAAAGTAGTTCACCAAGCACCTTTGTATCGCTCAGTTTACTTAATACGCCTGTATATATATTTTCAACACTGCCCGTCCCGTTTCTTCGCACTTCTTCCAGTATATCTGCATATTGTAGCTTTTTCCCTGTCGTTTCCACTTGCTCTTGCACTTCTGACTTGCCGTTAATGTTATCGGAATATGTAGTTTCCGCTTCTTCCGGGCTTGTCTGCTGTACGGTTTTCGTTTCGGTCATTCCCAAAAGCCAGTTATATGACTCTGCATCTATGGTGCCTTCCTCAAACATAGTTACCGCAAGCTCTCCGACATCGGCATTTGTGACCTTTTTCCCGGATTCCGCCTTTTCCACAAGCTTATTTACCTTTTGCCTTGTCTCGGTTTCCTTTGGCATTGACTTTGCGTACTCTATCAATTCATTCGTTTTTCCGCCTTCGGTTATTATACTTCCTATTTTTGTTTTACTTAATGCAGACGAGACAGATTGTATCGTCATGCTCGCTCCAGCCCTTCCTAATCCCAACGCAAGTGAAGTTTTTGCTCCTTCAATACCGGCAGCTGTCATATTGGCCAGTTCATCATTTTCATAAGAGCCGAAATCAAATGCGTCCAAAAATAAGTCAAAAGCCGTTAAATCCTCCGAGTTTTCATTACCTGCCAATATATTTTCAGCATGATTTATAACCTTTTCCTGTATGCCGCTTTGCATAAACTCTTCTCCGAATTCTCCTGCCATATCCTTCAGCATACTTTCACCTAAACCTGCTATGCCGTTTATGACTTTCACAGCCGTTTTACTAAGCCCAAGCTTTAACAGCATTTCGTTTCCCTTGCTTTTCACGAGCTTGTTCAATCCAAGCTTTACGATATTTTTCAATCCGAGCTTCTTTATTACGGGAGTGGCTATCTTCTTTGCCCCTTCTAACGTTATTTTCCCGATTTTACCTCTTCCCCATGTTATTACATCTATCACGCTGTCAATACCTTCTATCATACTTGAAGCGAAAGCGGAATTATTTGCCAGCCTTTTGGCATCTTCAAAGGAAAGTCCCATTTCAGTAAGCTCATATATTGTGCTTCCCATTGTCTGCTCGTAAGAAAATTGCATACTGCCGGCAACATATCCTGCCTTTATTCCGCTAAGCGAACCGGTTAACGCTACTCCGACAATCATATACGGAAGTGCTGTTTTTGCTTGCTCTATTCCCTGTGGCAAATATGATGCTCCACTTGCAAGAAGTTCTTCAAGTGCATTACTGCCCTCCATCTGCTCTTCGTTATTGCTGACTATATTTCCTATCAGTTCATCATATTTTGCAGCCAAGGCAAATTCATATGCTTTTCCGCTTTTGGCATAATCATTTCCCTTTTTGTTTTTCTCTATATTCAAATCCGAAACAAGATAGTTAAGATATATTGTAGCAAAAATTCCGTCATATTTTTTATTTTTATGCTTTTCGATTTCTTTTTCTATTTCCTCAAGCTCTTTTTTGTAGTATGCATTTTCTTCAAGTTCCTTTATCCTGGATGAATATTTTTGCAGATTCCCGCTATAATTTTCCACAATCTCCTTTGAGCTGTTATACTTTTCTAAATGCCAACCATTCTCCTCTTTCTCCGCTTCGCTCCAGTATTCTGCTCTTTCCGGAAGTCCGCTATATGCATCAAGGAATAATTTTGCGTCATTGTATTCACTATAGCCGTCATCGTTGACTACTTTTTCTGTATAAAACTCAGCAAATTCCTCGTCAAGTTCATAGGGTCTTAGCTCTTCTGCCTTGTGAACCAGCCAATCATATTCCTGCCTGTATTTAGGGTCAAATCCTGATTCCACATATTTTGCATACACATCATTGGCGGCATCATTGTTTTGCTGATACGTCTTATTTTTATACTTCTTTTCATAGTTCGCTTCTGTTTCAGCATCATACAAATCCTCATAAGGGGTGGCTTTTTTAAGCTCAATCAGCTTTGCCTTCCGCTCTTCGTCACTTACTCCGCTTGTTCCTTTAGAGTAAAAGCTCTTCACATAGTTTTTTGTACTGTCGTCGGCAAGTCCGCCTTCACTGCCTGTAAGATTTTTATATGTGTCATCAGCTTCTTCTGCTGTTATGACTTCGTCTTTAATCGCCCTATAAAGGTATCCTCCAACATCAGCATCGGTCTCATGGCTCTTAATTGCCGTAGCTTGCGAAACAATATCTTCTGTCGTGGGAGTGCTTGTTCCGTATCGCTTTTCAAGCCTCGCTTTTCTTTTTTCTTCCTGATTTCTTGCAAGCTCCTTTTCTTTTTCTGCGTGATACTGTTTTACCTCTTCCGGGGCATTTAGCTTTGACATTTCGTTAAGCCAGTTTATTTCGTCATAGTCTATGTCGCTTCTTACTCCCGTGAGATAGTCTGCAGTAATTGTTGCCGCCTCGTTTCCTAATTCGGCATAGCTTTTTCCCGCATACTTTTCCTCAAATCCCTTTTCCGATGGGATGTATGTAATATCCTGTTCTTTTTTTGTCTCATCGCTGTTGCTTGTCTTATTACTTTTAACCGTAACAGGAACATTAAATACATCGGAGTATGACCTTTTCCACGGAGATTTTTCTTCTGCAGTTTCCTTTTCATACGCAGAATTGCTTTTTCGTCTTTTGTCCCCTTCCGTATAATCCTCTGTTCTGACTTTTATACCCATATTAAGAAATTCCCCTCCTTGCACAGCTTAAGCTTTATTCTTAATAGTCAAACAGAGAAACTCCGGTATCCTTTTGTACCCATTCGTTTTTACTGTCGTTATATTGAAATCCGTAATCCGCAAGAATATCTATGTATTTATTAGAAAGTGCCCTGCCACTCTGATTGGATATGATAACGGCACTCATTGCCGCACTCAAGTCACCGGTTTCCTCTCCGCTGTAAGTTTTTGTTATAGCTGTACCGTCATAATAAAGTGTGCCGTTTTCATAGTCATAGCCATTATTTATAAGAAGCAGTATATCATCCTCCTCAAGTTCGTTTCCTGCAAGATAATTTGTCATCGCTCTGTCATAAGGAGTACTTCCGCCCCAGCGATAATAGCCGTTTTCATCAAATATCATGCCCGATAGATCGTCATACTTATATCCGTATTCCTGAAGCACAAGCTGATTTTCCGGTTCCATCTCGTCCCATCCGTTGCTCTCATAGTCATTATACGCAAGCTGTAATTCATCATACTGCATATATGACTTTTCCACTATTTTGCCATCCTTGTAAAGGAGCCCGTTTTTAAATACATATTCTCCGCTATCTTCAATACGCATCTTTTCCGAAGCGGTCAATTCTTCTCCCGCCTTATATCTGGCGACAAGCTCGTCTGTTGACTCTTCTCCTCTCCATGGATACTCTGCACCACCCTTTTCCAGTCTGTCTGTTTCTGCATTGTATCTGAACCCATTGGCATTAAGAATATCCTTGTCTTCTTCGCTTATATTATCCCAGCCATATGCATCATAATTGTCATATGCAGAAGTAAATCCCCTGTTTTCGCTGGCCAGTTTTCCTTCCGGTCCATACACACTTCCGTCTGCAATCCAGTATTCTCCGCTTGAATAAAGTATCTCTCTTTCATCGGATGTAAGAGAATCCGCCCCGTAATCCTGTGCTTTTTGCAAAATGGAATTAAGTTCCCCTTCTTCCCATTTATCCTCTTCATCCATTTCCGCAATTTGAAAATTCCTTTCAAGCTCGTCCTGGTATTTATCATACGCAAGCTGTTCAAGTTCCGGAATGACGTCATTAAGTTCCTCCATATAGTCGTTATAGCTTTCGGCTCCTGCCGCCACAGCGTAGCTTCCGGCAATGCCGCCTGTTTGTGCGGCAGTTTTGGCAATGGTATCTGTCATTGCCGACTTTCCGTTTCTCTTGGCTGATGCGAGATATTGCTGATATAAAGGATCTTCGTTTAAGTCATATTCAAATTCCATCGTTCTGTAGTTTTCTTCGCCCTTGGTGGTATTGCTCTTGTCACGATTCCCTGCATGGGCGTACGCTGCACTGTCCTCTCCCGCACCGGAAACTCTCATCTTTCCGTCGGTGTCATAATACACTTCGCCATTAGCTTTCTCTTCATTATTATTTTCGGTATCGCCTGCTGCTTTTTTCATAGCAGAACTAGTCTTATTAAAAATATCATTTATATTTATGTCTTTGAAAAGCTTTTCTTCTTCATTCTTTTCCATATTTTTTACGCTTTCATAAACAGTCTTAATATTTCCGTATGCCATATTTTAATCCCCCTTTATATTGTTAGCTCTTTCCACCAAAGCTTTACCATAATCATTAAGTGCAGCTTTTTCAGCACCTTCTGAAGCAACTTTGACAGGATTTCCATTATTTGTGCTTCCACCCTTAAAAGAAACGGGCGTTTGAGAAAACGCTTGAGTTTTCGCCGTGTTATCCGCCACCTTTACCGTTCCTGCTTTACCTGTTCGAAGCTGAGCAATAAATCCTGTAAGCTGTTTTATTTCTGTCTCAAGCTTTTTTATTTTTTCGTTAAACGTCTGGCCTTCGGATATTTTTGCCATAATTTCATTCTTTCCCTCGAAGTCCATCATAGAAAGCATTATTGTTGCCTGCTGGGCATTGTTTGGATTAAAAATTCCCATTTTATATAAGTTTCCTGCAGTTTCATTCTGGCTGAGCTTTGAATAGGGATTTGTTTTTTGTGCCTTTACACTTATGTCAAAAACAGGCTGTCTTTTAAGTACAGTGCCATCTGCATCTGTCATTACATTCCCTTCGCCGTCCCTTATCTCCTGAAGAGCAATTCCCTTATTGGAATAGGACACGAACCTTTCTCCTTCATTTGGTTTCACAATTCGGAATGTTCGCTCAGTGGTGTAGAACTGCCTTATAAGCTCAATTACCATTCTCACAACCTTAACATAAGCACGATAACTGGTTTTAATTGCGTCACGGCTGGTTTTGTTTCC
Source organism: Clostridia bacterium (assembly GCA_017536285.1). Next base: position 17,709 of record JAFXHP010000117.1, on the reverse strand, counting down.
GGCCTCTTGTAGTGTTGCAATGGCCGCACCGCTTGTTACGCCGGAAAGAATTCCACCCGAATTAACATCTCTGTTTCCAATGGTTTCCTTAAGCTCGCCGATCTTTCTTTCCAGAAGCTTATTGTAAATTCCGTTTACGGGATTTAAGTGTATCTGCTGAAATCTTTCTTCTGTTATATCCCCTGCAACCGATACAAAAGGCTTCGACCAGTCAGCAAACTCAGATTCATTTATTCCCACATCTTTTTTCTTGAACCATCTGGGGTTAGTTGCTTTTTTTGTGTAATTCATCAAAAGAGCATCCAGACAGTCAATATAGCTCTGCGTATCCTTTGTCACACTTATAACGCCATAGCCTGTTGCCTGATCCTCTTCAGGATAAAGAGTGTCAAATACGACCGGATACATGCCGTGATCGTAGTATCCACGCTCCTTATATGACGAATCTTCCTCCGACGAATAAAGAAGAGTTTCCCCGGTAAACTTGCAGTAATGCAAAACTTTCTTTCCGTTTATGTTCTTCTTATAGTACCAGTCCACAACCAGGCTCTGATTGCTTCTGTCCACATTATCGTCCTTTTCATACTCGGTAAGGTTAACCCTTTCTCCTGTTATCTCAGCATCAGGATATTCTTCCTTAAGCGTTTCCGTGTCTACTGCCGCACATATAAATAAATTAGAACTACTTTGTACATCCGCCGCTGTAGGATCCCAGAAAACACGGAGCAAATCAATGTTCTTTACAGATATATCTCCAATCCCTCCATCTGCCATTGGATCCCAGAATACTCCGTAACAGCTGGTGCCGTGTTTGAGCTTATACCAGAGTGCGGATGAATATGTATCTTCAAAATCCGAACGCTCCAGTATGGCAGGGACAATATCACTAAGCAGCGATGCCTCTTCCTTGTCCGACTGCTCTCTGGGTAAAAATGCAGGAATAGGATAGTTATCCATCATATCCGCATGCTTATTTACTACGGCGTTCCACATATAGGCAGAGCTTGAAGGCATAATCCCTGTTTCTTCATCCTTTTCTCTCCACATCTGCAAACGCCAGGCTTTTTCTTCTTCAACTATTCTTGCTTCAAGATTAGCCTTTCCCTGTTTATATCTTTCCAAAATACCCTTTGCCACAGATATTTTTTCATTCATTTTCGTTTTTTTCTGCATAAAGCTCCTTTCTGCAATTATGCTTAATTATATTTTTTCATAAAAAAATTATACTGACCTATTTTGCGGTTATCGGAAAGCGGATCAAACATTTTCACCTCCACGCAGGTCCCCGAAACGGGGGCGATGGGGTGTGCCATACACATATAGCGCACCTCATCGGCTATGTGATCTTCGCCTTCCGTATCCAGATCTTCAGGATTGTTTTTAGAAAACACCAATGACGGCATCGTTCTTATAAATCCTTCGCAGTTTGAAAACACATACATCATCGGAATATTGTTTTCGTCAAACTGCATTCTGTAATGCACCTGCATCCATCCGGGAAGACGGTTGTTGTCTCCCTTATCAAAATAAACTCCAAAGCTTTCTGCCACATCGGCAACGCTTGTTCCTCTCGATTTATCCCAAATGGATGGATCTGCAACTCCGAAAATATCCTTCCCTTTTAGCCAGGGGTGGCTTTTTTCCGTTTCAGAAACTCTTGCGAATATCTTTTCCGGAGTCCACTTAACACCGGTATTGGCCATAACTGCTCCGCTGCTGTCCTTTGCACAACCATAAAGTTCCATTATGCGATATAATCTGCCGTCATAGTCAATCGCCCACCATCCCACAGAAAACGGACGGGCATACCCAAAGTCAAAACTTCTGTATATCGTCCATTCCGGAGGAGGTGTAAACGGTGTAATAATGTGCGTTCCTTTCCTGTCATCGTAATGCATCGGAACATTTTTGAATTCGGAGAAAAACTGACCGTCAAAAATATCCCATTCTCCGTATAAGAGGGCCTTTTTTTCATGCAGCGGCAAGCTCTCAAGTCTTTTTATGTAGCCTGGATCATTTTCCATAAGGAATTTATTTTCCGTAACCGTTGCCGGGATAAAAAGGAAGCTTGTCCCATCCCGCTCAAATCTTTTTCCCGGTTTTTTCGGAGTTATAAACATTTCTTTTACCCACCCATGCCCTCTTCCTCCCGGGTTGGTAGATGATTTAATCTGCTTAGGAAACTTATTTGCTCCTCTTAGTCTGCTTCGCATATATTTATATTGATATTCTGTAAAATGCGTAAGCTCGTCAAAACGTATAATGTCATACTCCGCCGACTGATAGCCTGAAACATCCGAGTCGGAAGCAAGGAATCCAAACTCTATAAGAGAGCCGTTTACAAAGTTCATTTTATGGCCAACCGAAGAATAGGAATAAAGTTCTTTCGGAAGTATAGCCTGAGCAGTAAGTATAATAGAACGGTTAAGTTCGGGGTAAGAATTACGGAAAATTATCTGCTTTATGCCGGGATACTTAAGTGCCTTAAGAAAAGCATCAATAATCTGCCCGTAACTCTTTCCTCCACCTGCGGCTCCGCCATACAAAACTTCGTCCTCCTCGGCATTAATAAACGCCTGCTGTTTTCGGGTTATTCTGTATTCTATTTTCATCTTGGCTCCGCTCCCCGCTGTTCTCGTCGCTTTCCTTCGGTCGCTCCTCCCTCGCTCAAGGCTCCGCCATACAAAACTTCGTCCTCCTCGGCATTAATAAACGCCTGCTGTTTTCGGGTTATTCTGTATTCTATTTTCATCTTGGCTCCGCTCCCCGCTGCTATCACATGTTTTATTCTTCCTTGCCCGATAGACTGTTTATCTTTGCCGCCGCAAGAGCTTTCTGCCCAAGTGACTGCTCAATTATCTTTGCATATTTTCTCTTTATTTTAACCTGCTTACCTCTGGGAACAACCATTGCTGTACCATTTAAAATAACTACAATATCATCCTTATATCTGCCGTCGTCCTTATGAAGTGTAATTTCAACTTCTTCATTAAGGTAATCGTTTTCTTTTGTTTCTAAAATTTCTTCTGTTGCCTTTGTTGTTTCTTTTTTATTTGTTGCCATAATAAAACTCTCCTTTTCTGCGTGCAGGCTTTGCCTGCACGCCTTTAATTTTTTAATTTAATCAGTTTTCTTCATCATTAAAGCTTGATGCAGTTTCAACTCTTACCATATAGGGTTCAACAAGAATTTCCGCAGTATGATATGCCTTCCAACCAACAGTTGAGCGCTGATTCAAGGGGTCTCCGGTACCTGCAGAGCCCAATGCTTTAACTATAGTTGTAAGACCTCCGCCTTCAATATTGGTAATACCGTAGGCATCCTTTCCGAAAATGAGAGTAGCATACACACTTAACTCCCCTTCCTTCCAGATTTTTGCCTCCGTGGACTCAATCACCTTTACTCCTGCAATCTCGCCGATTTCGCCAAAATAAATTTTATTTACATTGGCACTTGTATACTTCTGTGCATCAATCCAATCGGGATCTGCCATAAGGTCATATGCAACAGAAGGATGCATAATCGCAATATAATACCCGTTGATTTTAGGCGTATTATTCATTTTGAGTGTACGAACCGCTCTTTTTAATACGTCTACCGTCATCTTATGTTCCTGAGTAATGCTTTCCCTTGCTTCAATGCTTCCGTCTGCATACTGAACGTTGGTTCCTGAAACCAATATATCTCTTTCCACAGTATCTATTGTCTGTGCAGCCTGATCGGAAATAAGTCCGAGAGTTTCCGTAATTACAGGGTCAACTCCCGTAACATCAAGATTATCAGAAATTGTAACATAGCCTCCGTACTGGTGAATTGTCGCCGTAATTGTTGATACATCAAGATTCTGACCGTCGGGAGTCACGCCCTCTGTAAGCGGTGTTGTTGCCTTTCCGAGAGGAGTGAACTTACGGAACTCAATCTGATTACCGCCATTTTTAGGAATATCTCTTTTCTGGCCGAACTGACCGTGTATAAGATTGGGTGTTGCCATATGTATAAGTGTTCTGTCGTAAAAAGTTTTGTCCTCAGACTTTAAATTGCCTGACATTGTATTGGTGTTAAGATTAAATGCTTTTAATGTTTCTGTACTCATAAAATACCTCCGTTAATTAATTTTTTCTGTTCATTAAAAATTGTTTTTATGCCCCGAAAGTAATTTTTTCGCCCCTGCGAACTCTTTCGAGAATTTCTTCTATCTCGTCTCCGGTCAATGACTCCACGCTTTTTTTAGTCTTGACAGAAGCCGACCTTTCATTTCCTGCTTCTTTTATTCTTCCGTTTCCGGACCTGATGTTTTCCAGCGTTGCTTTTGATGCCTTATCGGAAATCGACTTCGAAAGCTCATCAAAATGCATAGCTCTGTATAAAGAAGTCATAGGAATTCCGGATTTCAATCCTGCACGGAACTCAGAATTATTAAATTCCTTCTTGAAATCAAATGAAGGATATTTTTTCTTTGTTTCCTTTGCTTCTGAAAGCCATTTATCATATTGTTTTTTTATCAAAGCAGCATCGCCCTTGCTACTTTTCTCCTTATTTTTCGACTCATCAAGAATACGCTTAACCAAAGAAACCGTATCCTTTTCGTTATAATGCTCCATCAATGGTCTAAGTGCTTCTTTAAGTGCTATAAGCTCTTCTTCGGTTTCCTTCATTCCCTTGTACCTTCTTCCGAACTCTCTGTTAAACCTGTCCTGAAACTGTTCTTTATAATCATTCTTTATAAGCTTGGAAAAGGCATCGTCTCTCTCTTCCTTACTCATATTACCGGCAAGTGCCTTATTTCTTTCCGGGGTTAACTTTTCTGCCCCTTTATAATTTTTCATGAAAAATCCTCCTTATCCGTAAAAATATACTTAAAAATCCTGCATTTCATTATTCTGTAATCGCATAAAACAGACCGGATGATTATTCATCCTTTGAAACCTCTATCAAATCAAACGCATCACCCCTTTCAAATTCATACAATTTTAGACTGATATCTTTTTATAACAGTCTTTATATACTCAGCTTTCGGCCGTGCCTTCCCCGATAAAAACAATTCCCAGTTATTTATGTTGGAAAGGGTTATAACCCCATCGTCAAACATTTTAGTAACTACATTGTCACAGGAAACCTTCTTAATTTCATTAAAAGGAAAGTTTTTTCCCGGACAAAGGGTGGTGCCGTAATCCGAGTGCTTGGCTATTTCCAGCTTTCTTCCGTAACATTCCTGAATGTGACCGATAAGAAGCTTTCCGGATTCTATCTGTGCTTTTTCCATAATATCTTTTTCGAAATTACCTTCGAAACATACACCTACACTGTCCATATTATTTCCTTCAGCGTGAGCTCCCATTTTTTCTATGGGACGCCCTCTGTAAATACTTCCGTCTTTCCTTATATAAAAGTGATAGCCTATTCCGCTCCATCCGTTTTTCAGATGAGTATTATGTAAGCTTAAAACATCTCCGGCTCCCGCTCTGTGATGTATTATAATTTTCCGTGTCAGGGGTCTTGTCAAAAGATTTCCGGACCAGTTGAAATCCGTATCATAAATCTTCATATCCTTCACTCCTCTCTACTGACTTTAATTTTGTAACCTCTAGCCCCTTAATGAAAAATTCAGGAACCTCAACTTCCATCAACACCAGATTCTCGAGTATGCTCCTCACTTCATTTATAATAAATGTAGCTAGGGTAAACCACCCGAAAAGCTCAGTAAAGCCAAGATCTGCCCCAATCAGTACACCTATTTTTGTAAAACACACCGCCACAAAAAACGCAAGCATAATGCACACCCAATATCCAAGTTTTTTTACGATTCCTTTTACTCCTTTGCAGGAATTTTCAACGCCGAAAAACCTTGCCTTCAATATGCCTGTAACATAATCTGTCACATTAAGCACCAAAAAAGCACAGAATAAATACCAAAACTGCCCAAATATTCCCGAAAGCAGTGCCACAATGGCTCCGCCTATCAGATTAACCTTATGTAATACTTTTTCCATAAAATTCTCCTTTCTTTTAAAGGCCCCCCGTGGGCAACGATTCGACTCCGCCGAATCTGCCAGGCTGGGCGTTTTTTCGTCCTTCGGTCGCAAAAAACGCTGATGCTTGCCTAAAGGGGGCTGTCTTTAGGAGATTTTCAGCCGAAGGCAAAATCTCCGATGACTGGGGGATTCTTCCCCCTCACTTACTCATTTCCAAATTCTTAAGCTTCTCGTCAATATCCCGAAGCACCTCGTCAATCACCTTAGCCAGTTCCGCCCTTGTTATCGGGCTATCCGGCTTAAATGTCCCGTCGGGATAGCCTTCCATCAATCCTGCAAAATATACGTTCCTTATGCATTTCTCCGCCCAATGTCCGCTTGTATCAGAGAAGGGCAACTTCACCTTGTCCGCAAGTACAAGATACGTATCGTCCAGACTCTTTGTAGTAATGGGAATACTGTGATAGCCTCCATCGCAGAATTCCTTTCCGTAGGAATTCTGCAATATAAAGTTTTCTTCATCCCATCCTACAATAAGTTCACAATGCCGTGTGGAAGTATTTCTCACCGTCACAAGAGGAAGGTTAAACTGATATAACGCCTTCTTAACATCGGATACAAAATTGGCATTCTGCCTCATCTTGTAAAAGCTTCCCACCTTAAAAGCCATAGCACGGGGAAACCTTTGGGCGTAGTCCTTCGCCTTCTCTATTGCTTCGGGCACTTCTAAATTTTCGGGAGCAATCGTGCGAAAGCTTGTACCGATTTCCCTGCCGTTATCTAAGGTGGATTCCACAAACATTCCTTCGCCCGTCATATCTCCACGCCATAAGCCGTAGATGAGCAATACAGAAAGGTCTGTAAGCTCCCCTGTATGCTTCAGATGATTTGCAGAGAGTGCTCCCGCGATGCCGTGTGCCACACAGGAATTGACATATCCCTGGTCAAGCACATTCGGCAAAAACGCCACTTTATATTCCTTTGGAAGCTCCTCATCCGTCACCTTGCAAATCGTGTTGTAATAATACGCCCTCGCACTACCAACCGCCCGCAAAGCTCCATTTCCGCTTTGCCTTTTTTCGCTGTCATTCTGACTTCGGAGATTTTCGCCTTCGGCAGAAAAATCTCCTATGGAAGAATCCCGAAAAAAGCCTGCGGAAGAAATCTCTCCTCTTGCAACCTTCGCACCGTAAGTATTCTTAAATAATCCGCTTATTCCACCCGGCATTACTTTTCTACCTCCTTTATCCTTTCTTCCGCTTTTATCTTTTCAACAAATTCATTGTATTCTGCAAATTCTTCAGGCTTTGTATCTCTCTGCCTTAAAATTGCAAATTCATCATCAATCGAATAAACTTCCCGTATCCTGCTTACAACCCTTTCTTCGTAAGGAATAACTGCCGCTTCTTCAGCAGCTTCTTCAATATGAATCCCTTTCGGATTTTCTTTGTTGATAATCAATGTTTTCATTCAAACACCTCCATAAATACCCTTGTTCCTGCCGCCATAATGCCGCCCTGTGACAAATCAATGCTTAAATAAGGTGGGTGTGTATCTAATCTCGATGGAACAAAACTGCTCAATATTTTTGTTGGACTGCCGGTTGCGTTTGCTCCTACATTAACATTAGGCGAAAAATAAAATGTAAGACTATCTTTTGCTCCGTTTGCACTTTTCGCAGAAAATACTTCCGACACGCCTCTGTAATATGCCACCTGTCCTATACCGCACTTGACAGTAGAATAACAAAGCTGAGTTGCATAAGCACTGCTGTTATAATCGGCAATTTTAACTCTCATTAACTGAGTTGCAATTTCGCTTTCTCCTGCCCGTATATCAATATATGTTCTTATTCTTGTAGCATTTTTTAATGCTTCTACATCGGGAATTTCTATTTTTATAATTGATACACCGCCCTGTTCTTCCGTTAAAGTGGTATCAATTAATGTTTTCCAACGCCTTGCCTCCGCTACAGATTCATCAACATAGCCTTCTATTTCAGCCTTATCTTCCTCTGTCCAGTAGTCAACGCCTTTTTCGGGGGTATAACCATCTTCTCCCTGTTCGCCTTTTTCTCCTTTAATTATTCCTAAACCGTGCCATACTTCGCCATCCCATATAAAAAGTTCGCCGGATTCGTAAGCCTCCACTATGGCAAATTCATCTTCGGGCTCCTCGTCGCTGTATAATCCATATACAACCCATATATCTCCCACGTTTGCTGATTCCGGAAGTTCGCTTTTAAAGGCTACAACACCCTTTATCTCAAGTCCGTGGCCGGTATCGCCTTTATCGCCTGTGTCTCCTTTATCCCCCTTGTCACCTTTAGGCCCTGTCAAGCCGGTATCGCCTTTGTCCCCTTTGTCACCTTTAGGCCCTGTCAAGCCGGTATCGCCTTTGTCCCCTTTGTCGCCTTTATCGCCTGTGTCGCCTTTGTCCCCCTTGTCACCTTTTTCGCCCTTCTCACCCTTAAGGCTTTCTATCCATTCTTCCTCAGTTCCTGTAAAACCATGATTTACCGCAATGCCGTATGCCGATAAATACATTCCGGAAACAAGAGCCTTTCCTTCTTCATGCGTCCTCTGATACCACTTGGCATAGGTCTCTATATAGGTATTGTACAACGCTACATCGTTGTTAAATGCAGCATATTCCTTGTTGGAAAAGTCAATCATCGCCTGAAGATATGTAAGGTATATTTTGTCATTAGTGGAATCTAAGCTTAATTCCTTGTCTTTGTTATCTTCATAAGGGAAATATGTCACCACATCAAGTGGTGCCACAGAGTATATTTCAGTTTGAATATAGGCTTCAACCTCATTTATCCACTGCGCCTTTATATCATCCGAATATGAATTCGGATTTAATTCATCTGCCAATTCTATTATTTCTTTTAGTGTTTTATTTTTCATATCTCTTTCCTTTCTCTGACGGCTCCGTTTTCCGCAGATTAGGCTTTGCCAAATCTGCTCCAACTACCGCCGACTGCGGTACTCGCCTTGCGGCTCCGTTCCTCGCTGACTCATGTCCACTGCGCCTTTATATCATCCGAATATGAATTCGGATTTAATTCATCCGCCAATTTTATTATTTCTTTCAGTGTTTTATTTTTCATATCTCTTTCCTTTCATGTTTTTAGCCTATAGCTACATTACAAAGGTCTATTCGACTTGCCGTGGCCAATTTTTGTCTCTGACAAAAATGCACGAGAAAGTTTTTGCCCAGAAGGTCTTCTTACTCTTCAGTTGCTTCAGAAGAATTTTTATCACATAAATCTTTGTTGGTTTTACTCCATTCATAGAGCCAATCATATATTATTCTGATTTTTTCCTCAGTACTTTCCCCACCGGAAAGTCTCGGCAAATCTCTCATATTAAATTCACCACCCTTCCTAAATCGGCTGTTCGCCGCTTTATTTTTGTTTCACCGTGGGCTAATTTTTGTCTCCGACAAAAATGCCAGGCTGGGCGTTTTTCTTCCCCCTACGTATTGAAAAACGCTGAAGCTCACTAAAATGCTGTTCGTGTTTTCTACGCTCGTAAAACTTTGTTCCGTAATGAGTAAAAAACTGTTCCCATCGAGGGAAAGTTTTTTGCTCAAAAATTCCTACGGGTATAGGCGTTTTGCAAAACGCCTATACTCTATGGAAATTTTTATCGCATAAAACCTTTGTTGGTTTTACTTCACACATCTGATCCAAAGTATCTCTCCCGGCCGATGCCGTATAAAGTAAATCCCCCTTTGGCCATAATCTTCAGCTGATAAAAGCCACATCGTCTTACGGTCAAGGGTATGTTAAAGTTTCGCCTGATTGTCGGCGAAATCTTCATAACCTCTTTGTAGTCTCCTCCGTCATAACTTATAAAAATCTTTACTTCCGCTCCCGATTCCGCCTTAAGGCTTAAATGAATCCTGGATACACCCTTCTTTTTAAGGTGTCCGTCATATATGGGAGCAAACTCCAAAACGCTGTCAATGTCCTCTTCCGCTTCTCCTTCTTCCTTCACAGAATCAAGAAGGTATATGCCTTTTTCGGTAAGGGCATAAATGTCCCTGCCAATATCAGTAAAGCCCACGGTATTGAGGGCATCTTCCTTCGTCCACGCCCTCACCTTAGTGTCATACACATACACCGCTCTGCCCCAACTGTCACTCTGACTTTGGCTTTTTTCGCTGTCATTCTGAACTTGTGAAGAATCCCGAAAAAAGCCTACGGAAGAAATCTCTGCTTCAAGGAAGTATTTATCCCCGCCTGCACCGCCATAGCCGCCCGTCAGCACTTCTCCTATGTCATCTCCAATCACCGTAGGATAGCTTCCCGTGTAAGCACAAACGCCTTCGGGTGAAAGATAATATAAAACGCCGTCCGCTATGGCTAAGCTCTTTCCGCTGCCCTTCAGTACGCCGGGAACGGAAGCCGTCTCATAGGTGGAATACTGTGAAGGATAATCCCCCGATACTCTTATTATCCTGTCTTCCTTAAAAAACGTAGGATAACCGTTGTAGGCAATGCCGCCCGTAAAAGGACCGCTTGAAGCAACAGCCACCTGCCAGGCTGCATCCGCTATGGTTGAAAAATCCTGAAAATTAAAAGGATCTCCAAGCTTTGAAGCACAAATCTTGTCTCCGTCAATGCCCCACAGCCTGTTATCGTGACAGAACGTGTGCGTAAGGTCGGGAACAACCCGTTTAACCTTTGCCGTATATCGCACATAAGGCCCCGAAATTGATTCTTTTCCCTCTCCGTCAACCTTTTCGGGAACCGCCAAGCCCGAGAAACAATATCTGTAATAATAACCATCATCGAAGCTGCTTTTCTGAACTGTAATTCCGGAAATCTTTGCCTTATAGCTTTTGTAAATCCTTTCCTTGGTGTCGCTGTCGTAAAATGTAACGCTGATTTCAACAGTATCGCCTGCCCTCAGACTGTTTAAGTCGAGAGTATTTTCTGCCTTGTACGCTTCAAATGTGTCATAGCCTATCCCGTCTGAGGACTTGTACATATCAAGGATACCGTTTGTCCTTGAAGCAAAAGAACTTTGAACCGACTCTAAGCTTCCCCAGGAATCCATAAGGTAAATCCACCTCGTCTGAAGTCCGTATGCATACTCCTCCATATCTTTTTTATCTTTCCATTCGCCCTGGGAATTGTATTGGAAGAATGAATAAGGCTCCGTAAGCCCTACGGCATACACATCACCGTCTTTTATATCCTCACTTTCTCCCATAGCCTCATTAAGAAGCTCAAGACTCTCATACAGTACTATTCCTTCATTGTCTTCGACCCCCGCTGTTATCGCTCCCGTTTGGTCGCTCCCTCGCTCAAGGCTTTCGGCGTTTTCGGCGAAAACGCCCAGGGGCGTAGCCGAAGAATCTCCTACCTTCAAATTTACCGCCTCATCTCCCCACAGAGAGAAATACATTTTGTCCGGGAATATACAAATGTATTTGTTCATAACCGAAAAGGTTTTCTCCGTCGCCGAAACCGGGAACTTTGCCTCCCCGTCATAGTAAAACTGCACTCCTTCATTACTGTCTTCGACCCCCGCTGTTATCGCTCCCGTTTGGTCGCTCCCTCGCTCAAGGCTTTCGGCGTTTTCGGCGAAAACGCCCAGGGTCGAAGCCGAAGAATCTCCGCTGCAATAAAAAAGCTTGTCTGCACTTCCTATGCCGTAAACTGCTCCTTCAATCTCAAAGGGAAGCTTTCTTCGCTTCTTTCTCACCGTAACTGACGGATAATCATCAAAGCTTATGTTCTCGGCATCATATATGTCTCCGTCCCTTGCTCCCTCCGAATGCTTCATACCCTTAAAGCTGAACTGCTCTGCTATGCTTTTTCTAATGCTTTGTTTAACTATTGGTAATCTCAACATTACACCTTCCTCCTTTAACTTTTACGTTTACTTTTTACCCTTGGTTAACTTATATAGTTATTTTTAGGCGAAAAAAATTAGACCGTTACCAAAGCTGTGTTTATAACAGACATGATACGGTATTAAATTCTTTTTCTATCCGGCACAATAATATTATACCACACTTTTTAACGCTTGTCAAGTTATTTTTTTACTTTTGAGTCAAATATTTTCAAAATCCTCTTGACTTTCCAATCTTTTAATGTTAAAATAACACTTGAGGTGATTAAAAATGACAATGGGCGAAAGAATTTATTATTTGCGTAAAGCTAAAAAAATGACACAGGAAGACGTAGCCAAGAGATTAAACGTTGCAGTTCAGACAATATATAAGTATGAAAAAGGAATAGTTACCAACATTCCTCTCGATAAGCTGGAAATACTTGCAAAGGTTCTTGACACTACAACAACCTATATAACCGGATGGAGCGATTCCGCTTCAGAAGCTAATATTCCCAATGTGTTTTCATTTGAAACAAAAAAAATCCCGCTGCTTGGTAAAATAGCCGCAGGCGAGCCTATCTTTGCAGAAGAAGATCATGAATCCTTTGTGGAAACAGGTGCAGGAATTCATGCAGATTTTTGTTTAAAGGTGCAGGGCGACTCCATGATAAACGCCAGAATCAATGATGGGGATATAGTATTTATCCGCAAACAGCCTTCCGTTGAAAACGGAGAAATCGCTGCGGTAATAATAGACAATGAAGCAACACTTAAAAGAGTTTATTTTTATCCCGAAGACAGCAAGCTGGTACTTAGCCCCGAAAATCCCAAATACGCTCCCTTTGTATATGTCGGAATGGAGCTTCAGGGTGTAAGAATCCTCGGTAAAGCTGTAGCATTCCAGAGCATGATATAAGGAGCGATCCCTTTGGCTAACTATCCCTGGAAATCACGGGCACTTTGCATGTTTGCTCCCCACCCCGATGAGGTTGACAAGTTTTCCTCTTTTGTTGAAAAGGTGCTTGTTCCGGATAAAATTGACACCGTCGTAATGATTATCCGCTATAATTACATGTTTATATCCCATCCCGAATGCAGAGGGGACTATCCGCTATCTTCCTCAGACGTTAAAAAAATGGTTGGTGTCTGCAAAAAGCATAACATAAATCTTGTTCCCGATATGAACCTTTTAGGTCATCAGGATAATCAGTTTAAAGATGACTGCCTTGATGGACTTTTGAGAGCACATCCGGAGCTTGACGAAACTCCCGACCTTGAAAAAGTTGAATATTGCAGAAGCATATGTCCAAACCATCCGGATGCATTAAAAATTGTAACGGATCTTATGGACGAAGTGGCAGATGCATTCTCGTGCAATATGTTCCACATAGGCATGGATGAAGTTTTCGAGATCGGAAGCTGCCCTCGCTGCAGAGATAAAGACCCGGGTGAAATTTTTGCCAATTGGGTAAATAAATTGGCAGAGCATTTGAAAAAACGCGGAATCACCACCATGATGTGGGGAGATCGCCTCTTAAACAGCTACGAATGTTGTCACGGTCCATGGGATGCCAGTCAGAACGGAACATGGACAGCACTTGATAAAGTTTCAAAGGACATCATCATAACAGACTGGCACTATCATAACTGGGCATCATTCCCTTCTGTTGACATTTTTGCCCAAAAGGGATTCAAGATTTATCTATGCCCCTTCAACAATGCGGATAATGCCAAGCTTTTCCTTGACTATGCAAAGGAGCACGATAAGGGACATATCTTAGGCATTATGGAAACCACCTGGACCCCGGGAAGCTACATAATGAACGCTCTTTTAGATTTGCCTCTTGAAGACACCGACTCCTGGTATAAGGTCGGAATGCCTGAAATATTAAACTGCTATAAATTCCTGTTCAGATAATCAATCTTATACGGCACAAATTATATTTTTCCGGAGGAAACAATAATGCAAAAACGATTAACTGCGCTTATATTATGCCTTATGATGCATTTCTCTGTTATTTACACTTTTTGCAGTGACATTAACGATACTCCCGTCAAAGAAAAAACCGAATCCGGCACCATGAATATAATGGAAGCGATGGAAGAATTCAACAACTTGGTTGTACGCTTCAACAACGCAGAAACCAATGATGAGAAAAAAGAGATATTTGCAGAGGCAAAGGCCATTAACGATGCAATCTTCGGAGACTCCGATGTCTACTTTGACGGATACCAATCCATGCTAATTGAAATAGAGCGCATAGAAGCTGAGGAAAGTACTCTGTCATCTATTGCCTGGAAACTATCCGGTTATACCACCTTTACAAGTGTGGGAGGTGGCATGACCGTGAATGGAGTAGAGCAAATACCGGATAAAAAAGTTCTTACTGATGCAGAACGACTTGAAATAATATCTCTCCTGGAAAAAAGCCTCGTTTCAGGATGTATCAAAAACTCCGATGCAACAGATAAAAGCTATTTTTTGAATGCCGCCAGAGGGGTTTATGCCATTCGTGGTGAAGGCGAACTAGGCGAACGCATAGAAGAACTTTATAATGATATCATTAATCATCCACTCCTCAAAAGCGATGAAGATATTATCTCAGATTCTGATATAACCTTTTCAGATGTTTCAGAATCAGACTGGTTTTATAAGTATGTTATGGTAATGGCCGGGCGGGGTTTCGTCAACGGCAAAACTGTCCCTGTAAATGGCGTTGGAACATTCTGCCCTAATGCAGCCATTACCCGAGGGGAGTTTATTACCGTAATAATGAGAATCCTGTATCCGGAAAACGACTACACTGCAAACGATGGCGATCCCTGGTGGCAAGATAGTTACAATGTAGCTTTGCAGAACAGCCTTATTCTCAAAGAGGATAAAGATTTAAGCGGAGATATTCCCATTTCCCGCCAGGAAATGGCATCGATAGCCTATAAAGCATTAAGTCTAAGAATGAAAGCACCGGAAGGCTACGATATTACACGTGTAAAAGATTACGATGAAGTTGAAGAGCGTTATAAAACTTCCGTATACAACGCTTTTAATGCACTTTTAGTCCAGGGTGATACCGAAGGATATTTTCATCCGAAGGACAACCTCACAAGAGCCGAGGCTTCAACCGTTCTCTATCGGCTTTCATACTTTCTTGATGAGGGTTCATATGTTCTGATCTAAAATAAAAAAACGGTGCAATGCACCGTTTTTTATTTTCCGAACATTTTTTCCATTTTTTCATATTCTCTTATAATTTCTTTATTCAGTTCAATGAATTCTTTTGTTATCTTAATCTTGGAAAGCCTCTTAAATACCTTTTCAACATTGGTCACAAATTCCGGATTATACTCTGAAAGAGCAATTTTGCTCTGTACCAAAGGACACATTGCATTTGCCCTTTTATCCACAGTAACTTTTCCGTCATCACCAATGAAAAGCGGAAAAATCCTGCAGGACAAGGGGCGTTTTTTCCTGTCGCATTTGCCCTTACAAACAAGAATTTTTATGTTCTCTCCCCTTAAATCAATATCACTATCAAAAATTTCCATCCATTTTTCATTTCCCTGATACATTACTTCCTCGTGGGGAAAAAGATACATTCCTGCATCTTCTCCCTTGCAGCAGGCACCGTTGCACAGTCTGCCACAGTCACCCCTGAGTGGCGTAACCTCATCAAGCAATGAATATAAATGGGAATAAAACATTTTAATGTCCATAATAATCTCCTTATATAATTCCGAAAAGAATAAATCCCACGGTGTTTATGGCAAAATTGGCACACATATGTATCAGCCACGAAGGATATACCGTTCCGCTTTTTTCATTAAAATAATTGAAGATAAGTCCTCCGGCAAAAAGTCCTGCCATAACAATTATAAAAACAGGGGCAGAAAACCAACCTATCATCATCGCCACATGATAAAGTGCAAAAACACCTGCACTGAAGATATAAGCAAACTTCCTTGAAGATATATTTTTAAGTGTCAAAAAAGCAAAACCACGGAAGAAAAACTCCTCAAGTAAAGAATTTATAAAAGAAATGTAAATTGAAACATAGATAAAGTTCGTTCCGTTAACTCCGATATTTTTTGTAAGTGCTCCTGTAATGTTGCCAAAATCAAACACATCTTTAAGAAGTATATATCCTCCTAAAATAACCGCATAAACCCCGATTCCAATCAGAACAGCCGAAAGAATTCCCTTTCCTTTAAGAATAAATAAAGGCTTTAGAGAAATTTCCTTGTTAAAGAGTGTATAAATTGCAGGAAACCCTAAAAACAACACCAGTTTTATGGCCGATTTGGCAAAATAATCAGCTTTCAACACTCCGTCAACTATTGCCATGATAATGCAAAAAAGCACCACCAGTGAGCTTATTACGAAAACTTTATTCTTCATACGTCCTCCGTTTTTTATACTTCAAGATACTCACAGCCATATACACTTTTTTCTAAAGTGCCGTTGGAATAACATTTCTTATAGGACTTATGTATATGACCGTGAATATGCCATCTAACACCGTTTTTATATACATAATGTGTAATTCCCGCCAGTCCCTGATGTGCCTTATCATATTGTTCTTTTTCAAACATACAGTCATGGCTGAGCATAATATCTGCTTTTTCCGGCATAGAGGATGATATAATAAGACTCTCCTCCTGAGTGTAGGCAGGAAACTCTCCGTTTTTATACTTAAAGCTACCCTCTATTCCGGCAAATCTTATTCCGTTATAATTTACTACTTTACCGTTTATATTTCTGATACCGAATTTATCATAGACATCAAAGCTGTCATGATTTCCCCTAAGAGCAATTATTCTCTCAGGCAGGATATACTCAAGAATTTTTTCAAGTTCATAACTGTATATATCTCCCAGAATTATACATAGGTCATACTCTTCCACTCCGGATATAAACTCGTCAAAACCATTTCCCAGAGCAAGCTCGCCGTGAGTATCCGATATAATTATAAGCTTAAGTCCGTAATGATGGCTAATGACTTTTTCTGCCGTCGCTTCGCAAAGTGTTGAAAAATCATTCCACTCATCACTGTCCGGCTTCAGGCCTTTTTTTACCTTTTTAATAAAATTCTCCATTTTTCGGATTTTGCAATTGAAAAAAAGCATATATCCTCCTTGGGGCAAAGTATGATAATAAAAACATTTTAGCATAAAATATCATTAAAATCAATAAATTTTCATACATAAAAAACTCTGTCGCACTTTGCGGCAGCAAAGATTCGAGTATAGTGATTTCTCAAAGCAAAATCACTAACCCTACGTTATTTTCTCCTATGCTCCCGAAAAACCAATGGCTTTTTGGGGAGAGGAGGAGCAATATTATTGGCGTATATTTGCTTTGCAAAATGGAGCCCATGTTTATTTGCTCCGACGATCTACGTCGTTTTTTCCGCTTTGCGGACAAAAACTTCCTATGACACGTTCGAATTTCCTATTAGAATTTCCAAACAAAAAGAACTGTCCAAAGGACAGTTCTTTTTGTTTGGAAGAACCGAATGATTTAGATGCAAGGGTTTTAGTGATATTCCAACTTCGTTGGAGTGATATTTTTGATAAATCAAAAGTGATATTGAAACCTTCGGTTTCAGTAATATTATATTTGCCCTTAAACTGTGCGAAGCACAATATCACTTGGCATAAGCCAAATAACACTGCGTAGCAATATAACTTGCCGTAGGCAAATATAACTGAAAAAACGACTTGTCGAAACAAGTCGTTTTTTCTGGTGACCCATCGGAGATTCGAACTCCGGACACCTTGATTAAAAGTCAAGTGCTCGGCCAACTGAGCTAATGGATCATATTAGTGGCTGGGCTGGCTGGACTCGAACCAGCGAATGCCAGAGTCAAAGTCTGGTGCCTTAC
>JAFXHP010000116.1 GCA_017536285.1 Clostridia bacterium | reverse complement strand
TGCATCGGGGCAGGCATAAACGGTAGCATCCTTATGAAGGCGGAAAAGTGAACAGGGAACATATGGAGTAACCTCGCCGTGAATAACCTTACGAAGAGCGCCTGCCAGCCAGTCACGGGGCATACACATAATAACCTTTTTCGCCATAAACATTTCCTTCATACCAACGGTTATGCACTTTTTGGGAATGGCGTCAAAGTTTCCGCCTGCATTCATATATGCGTTGATTGTTCTTGTTTCTCTTGATACGTTAAGGATTCTTGTGGGGCGGTTTAAAAATTCTTCGGCAGTAACAACCTCGCCTTCCTCCGGAGGCTCGTTAAATGCATAGTGTCCGTTTATTCCCACACCGCCGAAAACAAGGTCAAGCTTGCCTGCTTTTTCTATAAGCTCCATAACCTTGCCGGGATTTTTGGGATCGGGGAAATATCTGTTTTCGGGAAGAACGTTAAGCTCCTCATCAATCTTGGAATAGAAAATTCTGTCCATTCCGCCACGGAAGGATAAGGGGTCGGACTTGTCTAAATATTCGTCGTTATCATCAAGATACTCGTCCATATTTATAAATGTGCAGTTTTTAAGGCTTATGCGGTATTTGTTTACAAGGTAAACTATTCTCGCATAGGGACCAAGTGGACCGTAGGGAACAACCATTATTGTGGGTTCTCCCTTTTTGTTGTTTTCCTCTATAACGGAAAGAACATCCATGGCAACACGCCAGTAAAGGTCAACCTCTGTTTCACAACGCTCTAATTTGATAGTGCTTCCTTCGCCCAGCATTTCGGCGGGCATTTTATTATAATCTGTCATATTTGACACCTCCTTATTTTATTTTAACAGATTTATAAAAATATGTATATAGACAGCCTTGCTAAAAATTAGCACAAAACTGCTGTTGACATAAAGAAAGATGGTTGGTATAATTTCTTTAAGGAGGCGGTTTTATGGTACGTTCAAGCGAATATAAATCGGCTGAGCCTTTATGTGTAAACAGCTGTGACTGTCAGCATCTTTCGGGAAGGGATATAGGCTCGTTCAGGGAAAAGGGAAGAGTTGACTATCACATTCTTTTTATTACCGAGGGCTCACTCTTTGTAAAGGAAAATGGAATCGAGCAGGAAGTAACCAAAGGAAATATTGTTATATACCGCCCCTTTGAGGTGCAGAATTACTATGTTAAAGCAGAGATAAAAACAACCTCCTATTATGTACATTTTTCTGGCACGGAGTGCGAAAAGCTTCTTTCGGGGTTTAAGCTTTCAAAAAGAGTTATCAATATCGGGGAAATCCCCCACGCAGAATCGCTTTTTAAGAAAATGATAGAAGAATATTATCTTAAAAGGCCATATTCTTCGGAGCTTTGTGCAGGTTATCTTTACACAATCCTTGCACTTTTTGCAAGAAGGAACGTGTGGGATTCACATTATATAGCGGATGAAAGAATTGAAAAGGTGCTAAAGCGTATGACGGCGGATTTCGGGATGGAAGTTGACATTTCGTTTTATGCCGATATGTGTAGCTTAAGCGTGAGCCGATTTACTCATCTTTTTAAAAGATGCACAGGAAAAAGCCCTAAAAATTACATACTTGAAATGAGGATAAAGAGGGCATCGGAGCTTCTTGAAAATACCGACCTTCCCATGCAGAAGGTGGGGGAGGAAACGGGCTTTACCGACCAGAACTATTTTTCAAGGATTTTCAAAAAATATAAGGGAGTATCGCCTTTTAATTACAGAAAAAGCTTTAATTAATTGAAAATGTGTGATAAAATATATATGATAACTTTAAGGGAGGTGGATTTATGGTAATACCGGAAAACATATTGTATGCTTTGTCAGCCCTTACGAAAAAGGGGTATGAAGCATACCTTGTGGGCGGATGCGTCCGTGATATGATTATGGGGAAAACGCCATCGGATTTTGACATTACCACAAATGCCCTTCCCGAAGAGATAATAAGTTGCTTTCATGATAAAAAGTGTGTCCTTTCGGGGATGAAGCACGGAACGGTGGCTCCAATCATAAATGGCGAAGCAATAGAAATAACCACCTACCGCATTGACGGGGAATATAAGGATTCACGCCATCCGGAAGAAGTTTATTTTACAAAGAAAATAGAAGAGGATTTGTCCCGCCGCGACTTTACGGTAAACGCCATGGCGATGGACGAAAACTTCAATATAACAGATCCCTTTTCGGGAAAAGAAGACATTGAAAAGGGTATAATCCGCTGTGTCGGAGATGCGGAAAAGAGATTTACCGAGGATGCCCTTCGCATAATGCGTGCCTTAAGGTTTTCATCTGTCCTGGGCTTTTCAATTGAAGATGAAACTAAAAAGGGGATATTAAAGCTTTTTCTCCTTCTTTCAAATATTGCAAGGGAAAGAATTTTCGCAGAGCTTAAAAAGCTTTTAGCAGGGATTGATGCACCTTTTGTGTTATCTGAATTCAAGGATGTATTTCTTTTTATAATGCCGTCTCTTTCAAAAGCGAAATATATTGACAACGTAAAAAGAATAAAGGGAGACGATACAGCCATTTCTTTTGCAATTCTTTTTGACGGACTTAGTGCAGATGATGCGAGAGAGGTACTTAACTCCTTGAAAACTGACAGGCTACTGAAGGATACGGTCATAAGACTTATGGAAGATAAAAACGCAGATTTTTCTGACATTATCAAAATGAGATATTTCCTTAAAGCGAGAGAGAAAAAATATGTATCAAAGTGTATAACCTTTAAGCTGCACCTTGGAATATTTTCGGATAAAGAGGCAAAGGAGGCTTTCGAACTTCTTGAAAAAGCATCATGCTCCTGCACAAAAATAAAAGAGCTTGCCATATCGGGAAGCGACCTTTTATCCCTTGGATTTTCGGGAAGAAAAACAGGCATAGTGCTTGATGCTCTTTTGAATCTTGTTATAGAGGAAAAATGCGAAAACGGGAAGGATGCACTGATTAATGCGGCAAAAAGCCTTAAAGATAAGTGCTAATTGTGGTTTTTGGGCGATTTACACATAAAGACCGGTGCAGTTTTTCGTCAATTTGTCCCTTGAAGAAAAATCCTTTTTGTGGTATTATATAAGAAAGGATTTTGAGCAAATGACAGATTGGGTAATACCGGAGGATTTTTATGTATAATATAGGGGATATGGTGCTTTACGGCGGCGAAGGCTTGTGCAGGATAAGTGGCATCGAGGACAAAAAGATTGCTGACAGAACTATAAAATACTATGCTCTTACACCGGCGAGAAACGAAAGCTCGGTTTTTTATGTGCCTACAGAAGGTAAGGCTGCCGAAACAAAATTAAGAAAAATTGTATCGGGAAAAGAAATAAAAAAAATCATAAAGGAAGCTGACTGTGCCCTTTGGGAAGATAATGACAGACAGAGACGTGATATTTATTCCGGCGCAATAAACAGTGCGGACAGAGGCGGGATTGCTTCACTTATTAAAGCTTGTGATAAGCATAAAAAGGAAATTTTTGAGCTTGGAAAAAAGCTTCATAAAGTGGACGAATATTTTCTTGCCGAGGCTGAAAAACTCCTTTACGGAGAATTTAAAACCGTGCTTAAAATAGAAAAGGAAGAAATAATTCCTTTTGTGCTTGGGGAATTTGAGCCTGAAGAATTATAATATGGCGTACGAGAGGCATAACTTCCGTACGTTTTTTGTTTCTTGACAGAATATAAAAGCCGTGCTATCATTAAGCAAAGAGAGGATGATTTTTAATGAAAAAAATAATGTTGACTTTTCTTGCTGTATTTATGATTTTACCCCTTGCTTCCTGCACCGTGAAAACAGAAAAATATACAGATGAAAACGGAGAAATAAAGGAATTCACCTATGTTACAAGGGAGACAGAAGATAAGTTTGCAGGCTTTTCCGCAGCACTTACTGAAAAAGGAATTGCTTTCGAAGAGGAAGATAAGGCGGAAGGGATAATTGATGGTGCGAAGGCAGGAAGGAAATACACGCTTGCAGACGGAAGAGTGTTTGAAATTTTCTGCTATAATGTTGAGTCTGAAGCTTATATAGAATTGGCAAAAACAGGAAAAATGTATATGGATATGTTTGATGTATATATAACGGCACAGGTAAATGACGAATATGCCATGATTCCTTCAAACGATGAGGAAATGACGGAAATATTTTTATCGCTTAAATAACGAAAAGGCTGCGATTAGAACTAATCGCAGCCTTTTAATAATAAATTCATTTCTTTTTATTGACTTTAAGACGTTGTTAATGTATATTATATTATGAATTGGTAGCCTCTGCTGTAGGGAGGAGGGAGCTTATGGCGAAAGAGGTTTTCAACCGTGTTGAAAAAAAGTATCTTCTGACAGGAGATGTTTTTGAAACGGTCCTTAGCCGGATAAAAGATTATACATATATGGATAAGTATAATATCGGGGGAGAGTATTATACTCTTTGCAGCCTTTATTTTGATACAGATGATAAGCGATTTATAAGACATTCCCTGTCCCGCCCTGTATATAAAGAAAAGCTTCGCCTTCGTTCTTACGGAGTGCCGGATGAAAATATAAGATATATCTTGAAATGAAGAAGAAGTTCAAAGGTACGGTGAATAAAAGAAGAACGGCTTTTTACTATAACGAAGCGATGGATTTTCTTGACAAGAAAGAAATGCCGCCTCTTATGCCCCACATGAATGA
Source organism: Clostridia bacterium (assembly GCA_017536285.1). The sequence continues at coordinate 15,160 of JAFXHP010000116.1, read as the reverse complement.
ACAGGTTATAAAAGAAATTTTGGAATTTCTTAAAATGAATCCCGGAATAAAACCTTCCTGCATTGTGGCGTATGACCGCCTGGCGTTTTTCTCCCACGATAACAAGGACTTAAGAATTTCCTTTGATAAGGATATAAGAGCAAGAATGTACGAGCTGGACCTGCTTAAAGGAGACTATGGCGAGGCACTTATTGAACCTGATATGCGACTTATGGAAATTAAGGCTGTGGGGGGGTATCCTTTGTGGCTTGTGGATATTCTCTCTGAGCTAGAGATAAGAAAAAGCAGATTTTCCAAATACGGAAAAGCATATATGCGGGAAACAGAAGCATTGCTAAATATAGAAAAAGAAGCATTTGTATAAGAAAGGATGACTTAAATGAAAAACATTGCAATGAAGATTCTGGCGTTTTTACTGGTATTCACCATGATTTGCTCCGCAGTCAGCGTGTTTGCGGAAGAAGCGGATACAACACCTGCAGCGGAAGACACAGGCGACGTTACTACAGGCGACGTTACTACAGGCGACGTTACTACAGGCGACGTTACTACAGGTGACGATACCACGGGCGACGATACCACGGGTGACGGTACTACGGGTGATAGTACCACGGGCGACGGTACCACGGGTGACGGTACCACGGGTGACGGTACTACGGGTGATAGTACCACGGGCGACGGTACCACGGGTGACGGTACTACGGGTGACGGTACTACGGGTGATAGTACCACGGGCGACGGTACCACGGGTGACGATACTCCGGAAGATGCTGCCACCATTACCTATGAGGGCGACACAGAAGATCCGATAGAGTTCGAAGCAGACGATTTTTCAAAGGCATATAACGATGCTACAGGAAAAACTTTCAAATCCTTTGAGATTCCCAAGCTTCCCTCAACCACCTACGGCGTGCTCTATTATGATTACGACGGAGAAGATCAAGAAAAAATAATAAAAGGTGAAAAGATCAAAAAAACCTGGATTGATGATATTTCCTTTGTCCCCAAAAAGGAATGTGAAATTACAATAGCAATTATTCTTTACGGCACAAACTCATCCGACCCTGAAATCGAAGGGGAAATAAAGATAATAGTTGAAGAGGAAAGCAAAACTGCAAGTGCAATAAGCTTAAGCGGAGATAACGGCGGAGATGCAATAGAATTTTCCGGCTCCAAGTTCAACAGTGTATGTAAGTCTGCTACCGGAAAGAATTTAGATTATGTAACCTTTACTCTTCCGTCATCAACCTACGGTATACTTTACTATGACTATGACGGCTCCGACGAAGAAAAGGTTTCCAAGAGCGACGAATTTTACTATGACGATGACCCCGATATTTCGGATGTTTCCTTTGTTCCGAAGGCCAGTTATTCGGGAACGGTTACAATTAAGTATACCGGTGAAAACATAAGCGGTAAGGAATTTTCCGGTACTGTGAAAATCAAGGTTTCCGATTCTGACGATGAGGATGATGACGATTACGACGTTGATACAGTAACCTACACCGTATACAACGACGATGAGCTTTGGTTTGAAGGCGACGATTTCTACGATGTATTCGACGATGCGGGAGAAGATTTTATCAGTCTTGAATTTAAAACCATTCCCTCAACTACTTACGGAACCCTTTACTATGACTATGAAGGCTCTGATGAAGAAAAAATCGCAAAGGGCGACGAGTTTCTCTATGACGACGACCCCGACATTTCCGATATCGCTTTTATTCCCAAGTCCGGAAAGACAGGTACAGTAAGTATCACTTATAAGGGGTATTATACCTCAAGTAAGTATATTGAGGGAAAGATATCCATCAGGATAAAGGACGCAGACGGCGACGATGACGAAGATGATGACGATTATGACGTTGATACAGTAACCTACAGCGTATACAACGACGATGAGCTAACCTTTGACGGCGACGATTTTTACGATGTATTCGACGATGCGGGAGAAGACCTTCTGGGCATAGAATTCAAAACCGTACCTTCCACAACAGCGGGCGTGCTTTACTATGACTATGATGGTTCGGATGAAGAGAAAATCGCAAAGGGCGACGAGTTTCTCTATGACGACGACCCCGATATTTCGGATATTACCTTTGTTCCTAAAAAGAGTTATTCGGGAACAGTAACCATTACCTATAAGGGCTATTATACCTCAAGTAAATATATTGAGGGAAAGATAACCATTAAAGTGAAGGATGCAGACGGTGATGACGAGGATGAAGATGGAGATATTGAGACCATCAATGTAAAAGTATCTGTTGACCAGGAAGTGATCATGAATGCATCAAGCCTTAACTCCGCGTTTAAGAAAGCGTCCGGAAAAACCTTAAGCTACATAAAGTTCTCCATTCCTTCTGCAAGTGCCGGAACTCTTTACTATGACTATGACGGGGACGATGAGGAAAAGGTAACCTCTTCTGATAAGTATTATTATTCCGGAACAACCAATGCCCTTAAAAATGTAAGCTTCGTTCCCAAGAAGGGATATACCGGAACGGTTACTATCAATTACACGGCTTATGCAAGCAGCACAGGCTATCCCGGAACCATAAAAATCACCTACAGCGGAGAGAGTGCCCCTGCCGTTGATACAACGGTAAACTATAAAGGTGTATCTGATGCGGGAATTAAAATGGGATATACCGAATTTAACGATGCCTCCGTAAGAGCGACAGAATCTCCCTGTATGAGCGTAAGGTTTGGTGCAGTGGCAGGCGGTGCCGGTGCACTCTATCTCTACTACGGCGAGGCTAATCAGACTCTTATTTCCGCGGGCTCCACATTCTATACCGACAGAAAACCGAACATCACGGATGTAACATTTATTCCTTCGGAGGGCTTTAAGGGAACCGCTTCAATTTCCTACTTCGGACAGAGTAATGAAGGCGATAATTTTACAGGCTATGTTAAAATTGAAGTGGTGGAAAAAGCACAGCCTGCCGCACCCCAGAAGGTATTTGCCGACGTTGCGGAAACAAGCTGGTACAAGGATATTGTATATAAGGTATGTGGAGCAGGGCTCATGAAAGGTACGGGAGATACCACCTTTAATCCCGAAGGATATATGACGGTTGCAGAGGCTATTACAATGGCGTGCAGAATCCACAACCAGGCAAAGGGCGGTGCTGATTCCGATTTTGTTCCCACAGGAGATATGTGGTATACGGTATATGTAAACTATGCCGTTGCCAACGGAATTATAAAGGAAAGCGACTTTGCAGATTATAACCGCTATGTAACCAGAGCGGAAATGGCTTATATCTTCTATCACAGTGTTACGCCCGACAAGCTTAGTGCCATGAATTCATGGAGTATTCCCGATGTTTCCGCTACAGGAAAATACGGTGCTGAGATTTATGCTCTTTACAATGCAGGTATTCTTGCCGGTAACGATGCGGAAGGAACCTTCCGTCCTGAAAGCAACATCATAAGAGCTGAAGCGGCGACTATTCTTGCGAGACTTGCAGGTTTGGTTGACAGAGTTAAAAAATAATCGGATTTTGCCGAAAAAGGTCTTTACAAAAAAAGGAATTAATGATATACTGTTTTTTGGAAAAGATATCTTTAATTCGATGCAGAGACATCGGCAAGAGACTTTTGATTAAGCATTATAACACCTTGTCTGTTTTTGCTGCGGACAAGGTGTTTTTTTGTAAAAAATTTATGGAGGTCGGTAAAAATGAAAATGATTTATGGCGTAAAAGACAAGCCCGCTTTCGGTCAGTTGATTGTTTTTGCTATTCAGCAGCTTCTGGCAATTATGGCGGCAACAATTGCTGTTCCTGCAATTGTAGGAAATGGAATGTCAGCTTCTGCGGCTCTTTTCGGAGCCGGTATCGGAACCTTGGTTTATGTTCTCTTCACAAAGGGAAGGAGCCCGGTATTTTTGGGTTCTTCTTTCGCATTTATTCCCTCGATGCTTGCAGCTTTTGCAGGGGGAGTATCAATGTCTCTCGGTTATCTCGGTCTTATCATCGGAGCATTAATAGCAGGTTTTGTATATGTAATTATAGCACTTGTTGTTAAGGTAGCAGGAGTTAACTGGATTAATAAGCTTATGCCCCCTGTTGTAATCGGACCAACAGTTGCACTTATTGGTCTTTCACTTGCAGGTGCGGCAATAAACGATGTATTCTCATACGGTCCTAAGAATGCAGACGGTTCGGCGTTCCTTATGTCAACTTCTGCATGGGTATCCTTCATCTGTGCAATGGTTACTTTGGCAGTGGTTATCCTTTGTGCAACATACGGTAAGAGAATGGCAAAGCTGATTCCCTTTATCATCGGTATTCTTGCCGGCTATGCTGTTGCCTTAATATTCACTGTAATAGGTATAAGCACAGGAAATGAAGCTCTTATAATTATTGATTTTGCACCTTTCAAGGCTCTGGTTGCAGAAGGCGTTACACTTAAAACATTTCTTGCTGTTCCTAAATATACTTTCATTGAAGCATTCAAGGGCATAGGAGAATTTAACTGGACATACGTTGCAACAATCGCTGTTGCTTATGCACCCGTTGCCTTCGTTGTATTTGCTGAGCATATTGCTGACCATAAGAACTTAAGCTCAATCATTGAGCATGACCTTTTGGAAGAACCCGGTCTTCACAGAACACTTCTTGGTGACGGTGTCGGCTCCATGGTTGGTGCATTCTTTGGAGGATGTCCCAATACTACTTACGGTGAATCCGTTGGATGCGTAGCTATCACAAAGAACGCTTCCGTATATACAATAATAACTACTGCCATCATGGCACTGTTTGTTGCATTTATCTCACCCTTCGTTGCTTTCCTTGATTCTATCCCCGGTTGCGTAATGGGTGGCGTATGCATAACTCTCTACGGATTCATTGCAGTATCCGGTCTTAAGATGATACAGAAGGTTGACCTTGAGCAGAACAAGAACCTCTTCGTAGTAAGCGTAATCTTAATCGCAGGTATCGGCGGAGTAGCTATGCAGATTGGCAAGGTTACAATCACCGGTATTGCTTGTGCTCTTATCCTTGGTATAATTACAAATATTATTTTATCAAAAGCAAAAGAGCAGGAATAAGGAGTGAATAAAGGGACTCCTTCGGGAGTCCCTTTTATAAATTTAAGGATATGAAATTCAAGTCTGTACTCTATGATGCGGATACGTTAAACCGCAGTATAAAAAGAATCGCTCACGAAATTCTGGAAAATACAGATGATCCCGAAAAGCTTTGTCTTGTGGGAATAAAAACAAGAGGAGTGCCTTTTGCACAAAGATTAAGTGAGTGCATTGAAAAAATTGAAGGAATAAAGGTTCCTGTGGGAATTCTTGATATTACCTTATACCGTGACGATTTAAAAGAAAACGCATTGACGGAGCCTGAAATTTCCGCAACTGACATCGGCTTTGATACTGAAGGAAAAGAAATTATCTTAACGGATGATGTTATATGTACGGGAAGAACGGTGCGGGCGGCACTTTCTGCACTTCTCAAAATGGGAAGGGCGGAAAAGATAAAGCTTGCAGCGATTGTCGACCGTGGACACAGGGAGCTTCCTATCCGTCCTGATTTTGTGGGGAAAAACATTCCCACATCCAAGTCAGAGCTTATAAAGGTTCTCCTTTCCGAAACCGACGGAAAAGACTCAATTGAATTATACGAAAAATAAAAGGGTGTGCATTGCACACCCTTTTATTTTTATTCTGCTGTCTGTTCTATTACGGGAGCAACATCGGGCTCTCCGGTTATTTCTTCCTGATAGTTATATGATTCCTGTCTCTTTTTATAATCTATCGCAGTGTCTGCGGCAAAGAAAATGCCGATGATGATGGCAAGGGATAAAATTGCCATAAGAATGAAATTTAATGAAGAAATTGAGCCTTTCGACTCTGCTGCTTTTTCCGTACCGCATTTTGTGCAGGTATCAATTCTGTTTTTCTGACCGCAATTAGGGCATTTCCACATAAAAAGACCTCCTTATCGATATGAATTAATTAACATGTTAACTAATCTTTATTATTATAATATCACACATAAATATATAAGTCAATATATTGACTTATATATTTTTTTTTAGTATACTAAAAAAGAGGTGATTATATGTTGTTTAACAAGTATAAAATTAATGTTTATCAAACCATAAAGCTTGTAAAAACATGGATGCAGGGAATTGTTAATTATGTCAGTGATATTGAATATTTCCCTTGCGAATATAAAAAGAATTCGGACATTCCTTACGGAGATGAACGCTTTGTTCCGCTTTCGGGAAAAATTCCCGGAGGAAAGGACAACCATTCATGGGTACACTTTAAATTTAAGACGGAGGATGCGGCAAAATACCCACATCACAAGCCTTATTTAAGAGTAAGAACATCAAATATCGGCACCTGGGATGCGTTAAATCCCCAGGGTATGTTATACCTTGACGGACATCTTGTGTCCGGCCTTGATATTAACCACACCGAATATCATCTGGAGTTTTCCAAGGAATACGATGCCTATATTTATTTTTATACAGGCATGAATGATTGCCCGGCTTATGATTTCAATGCGGGAGTTCAGTATCTTGACACTTTAATGGAAAAACTCTATTATGACTTAAGCGTGCCTTATGATGCGTCAGAGTGTTTTCCTGAAGGCAGCGACAGAAGTATGCTCATCATGAAATATCTTGAAGAGGCGTGTCTCATGATCGATATGCGTAATATCGGAAGCGGAGAGTTTTACGACAGCATAAGAAAAGCAGACGAATTTTTAGAGACAGAGTTTTACGGAAAGGCTTGCGGCAATGACAATACCCTTTGCGAAAAGGTTGCGTTAATCGGTCACACCCATATCGACGTTGCGTGGCAGTGGACCTATGCACAGACCAGAGAAAAAACACAGCGAAGCTTTGCAAACGTTCTTTCGCTGATGAATCAGTATCCCGAATTCAAGTTTATGTCAAGCCAGGCTCAGCTTTATAAATATCTTAAGGAAGAAGACCCTCATACCTACGAGTGCGTTAAACAGGCAATTAAAGAAGGTCGCTGGGAAAGCGAAGGTGCAATGTGGGTTGAAGCTGACTGTAACTTAATAGGCGGCGAAAGTATGATACGCCAGGTTACAACGGGCAAGAAATTCTTTAAGGATGAATTTGGCGTTGACCATAAGATCCTTTGGCTTCCGGATGTATTCGGTTATAGTGCGGCAATGCCTCAGATTCTTAAAAAGGCCGGCGTTACAAGCTTCGTGACTTCAAAAATAAGCTGGAACGAGGACAATAAAATGCCCTTTGATACCTTCTGGTGGAAGGGTATTGACGGCAGCGAAATGTTCACCTATTTCATAACCGCACAGGATCACGGCTCCTCTCAGTTTTACACCACCTATGTTGGAAGAGTAACTCCTTCCATGGTTTTAGGTACCTGGGAGCGTTATCAGCAGAAGGATTTGAATGACACGGTTATGATTACCTTCGGGCACGGTGACGGCGGCGGCGGTCCCACCCGTGAAATGCTGGAGCAGAGCAGAAGAATTGAAAAGGGAATCCCCGGAATTCCCAGAACCGAAATGCAGAATCCCACGGAATTTATGGAAAAGGTGAAGGAAAACTTTATCGAAAGCACCAAAGCTCTTCCCGAAGTTCCTAAGTGGGTGGGTGAGCTTTATCTTGAAAACCACAGAGGTACATATACAACTCAGGCGAAGAACAAGCTCTACAACAGAAGAAGCGAATTTCTGCTTCAGAGACTTGAAGCGTTGTCTTCTCTTGATATGATTATGGGCGGAAGCTATCCTAAGGAGAAAATTGACGAATTCTGGGAGGGAGTGCTCTTAAATCAGTTCCACGATGTAATTCCCGGAAGCTCCATAAGAGAGGTTTACGACGATACGGATAAGATGTACGAAGAGATTTTATCCTGCGGAAGCGAAATCGAAAAGGCAAAGCTTTCCGCTATAGCTGATAAAATGGAAACAAAGGACGGACTTGTTGTATACAACCCCAACGGATTTGAATCGGACGGCTTTGTTACATACAACGGCGAAAAATGCCACGTTAAAAATATTCCCGCATTCGGATTTAAGGCATTAGCTCCCGAAGCTAAGAAGACGGAAGTTATGGTGTCCGGCAAAACTGCGGAAAACCGCTACTTCGTTCTTAAGCTGGATGATTGCGGTAACATTGAAAGTCTTTATGATAAGAGAGCGGATAAGGAAATTTTCCGTTCCGGTGAAAAGGGCAATGTGTTCTGCTATCATGAGGACAGATCTCCCATTCACGATGCGTGGAATATTGACAAGCAATCTCTTTACAAGAAGTATGAAATCACCGTTCCTGCAGAAATTGAACCCTTCTGTGACGAAGTGAGTGCAGGCTTTATCGTAAAGCGTACCCTTGAAAAGAGTGAAATCAGACAGAAAATCGTTCTTTACGATGATGTTGCAAGGGTTGATTTTGAAACCGAAGTTTCCTGGAATGAGGACCACAATCTCTTAAGAGTTTACTTCCCCATGAACGTAAAGGCAGACAAGGCAACCTATGAAATTCAGTTCGGTCACGTGGAAAGAGCGACTCACTCTAATACCTCCTGGGATTATTCAAAATTCGAGGTTATGGGTCATAAGTGGGTGGATGTTTCCGATGCAGGCTATGGGGTAAGCTTACTTAACGACTGTAAGTACGGATACTACGCAGAGGGAAGCAATATCGGTCTTACGCTTCTTAAAGCTCCGACTTTCCCTGATCCCAAGGCAGACATCGGTGAGCATAAGTTTACCTATTCAATCTATCCTCACGAAGGTTCATTCCGTGAGGGCGGAACAATCGAGGAGGCATATAAGCTTAATAATCCTCTTCTCTTTGTTGAAACGAAGGCTCATGCGGGCGAAATGGGAGATGAATATTCCCTCGTTTCCTCTGATAAAAAGAATGTAATTATTGAAACCGTAAAGAAGGCAGAAGACTCGGACGATTTAATCGTAAGACTTTATGATGCTTACAACATGGAAACAAAGGCTAATATTACCTTCGGTTTTGACGTAAAGGAAGTATATATAACAGACCTTATGGAAAACGAAGAAACAAAGCTTGAAATATCCGGAAGAAGCGTTAAAGTTCCCGTTTCAAACTTTGAAATCGTCACATTGAAAATAAAGAGATAAATTGGTGAAAAAAGGCGGAAAGCGTAAAGCTTTCCGTCTTTTTTTGTTTTTATGTAAAACGGTTCTGATTTTTCGACAAAGCATGTCAAAGGGAATAGAAAGATAAGGAAGAATTTGGTAGGTGCAATACAAAAGAAAGGATGATTTTTTTTGAAAGACACTTATACGGAAACCAAGGGTGCACTGATAGTTCACTTGGCTGGAGAATTGGATCAGCACAGTGCGGTAAATTTAAGGATTAATCTTGATAAAAAGATAATGGACGGGGCAAACAATCTTATCTTTGATTTGTCAAGGCTGGACTTTATGGACAGCTCCGGCATAGGGATAATTATCGGACGGTATAAAAATGTTACTGCTCTGGGCGGTACTGCGTCGGTGGCAGGGGCAAAATCCTGTGTGGAGAAAATTCTTCGCATGGCGTCGGTTGACAGAATAATTCCCATTTATCAAAATGTGGAGGATGCGATACTTAAGATAAGAGGTGAAGAAATTGGATAATTTTATGAGAATTGATTTTTTAAGTAAATCGGCAAACGAGGGGTTTGCCAGAATGGCGGTTTCTGCTTTTATTTCTCAGCTTGATCCCACCATTGACGCCGTGGCGGAAATAAAAACCGCAGTATCGGAGGCGGTGACAAATGCTATAGTTCACGGCTATGAGGGAGTAACGGGATATGTTACATTGACATGCGGCTGGAAAGAAAAAATCGTTACGGTAACGGTGGAGGACAAGGGCAGGGGAATATCGGATATTGCCATGGCGAGAACGCCGCTTTTTACCACAAAGCCGGAACACGAACGAAGCGGAATGGGTTTTACCGTAATGGAAAATTTCATGGATTCAGTGGAGGTTTACTCAAAGCCTATGGAAGGCACGAAGGTGGTTATGATTAAAAAGCTATGACAGAAAACGAAAGACTATTAAGGCTTAAAAGCGAGGGAGATTCGGAGGCCAGGGATAAGCTTATTTGCGATAACATGGGTCTTGTACATAGCATAGCTTCCAGGTTTCTGGGGCGTGGTTACGAGTTTGAAGATTTATGCCAGATAGGAGCTGTGGGGCTTATTAAAGCGGTGGACCGTTTTTCCGACAGTTATGATGTTCGCTTTTCTACTTATGCCGTTCCGCTTATTATGGGAGAAATCAGAAAGTTTTTGAGAGATGACGGCCCCATAAAGGTCAGTCGGGGACTTAAAGAACTGGGGGCTCGTGCAATGGCGGAAAAAGCAAAAATGGAGGCGGAAAACGAAAAAAGTCCTACAATAAAGGAACTTTCAAGGCGGCTTTCGGTGGAGGAGGACAGACTTATTTTGGCTCTTGAAGCATCAAGCGGAGTTAAAAGCATATATGAGGAAACTGACTCCGAAAGCGGGGAAATGCTTTTGGATAAGCTGTCTGACAAAGGCTCTCCCGAAGATGAAGCACTTCTTAAAATGGCAATAAGTGAGGGACTTTCATCTCTTTCAAAAAAAGAAAGGAGTGTTATACTGATGCGTTATTTCAGAAGTATGACGCAAAGCACCATTGCCGACTTTATGGGAATAAGTCAGGTGCAGGTATCCCGTATTGAAAAAAAAGCAAAGGAAAAGCTTGAAAAATTTATGAATTAGTGAAAAAATCGCTTGCTCTGCAGGCGATTTTTTTCATATCTTCTATTGAAAAGCTTTACTTCTTGTGATATAATATGATAAATTAGCTATAATTTTAGGATGATGAAAATGTATTTTATTTCAAAAAGCGAAACAGAAACGGAAAACTTTGCCTGTGAACTGGCAAAGAAATATGAAAATAATCCTACATTCTTGCTTTTCGGTAATTTAGGTGCAGGGAAAACTGCTTTTACAAGAGGCCTTGCAAGGGGATACGGGGCATCCGCACGAGTATCAAGCCCTACGTTTACTTTAGTTCATGAATATTCGGGAGATAAAAAGATATATCATTTTGACCTATACAGAATAGAAAGCGAAGAAGAACTTTTTGACATTGGCTTTGAGGAGTATTTTTCTGATAATACGGTAAGAGTTATTGAATGGCCCGACGCCTTTCTTGACCTGATGCCGTCTGATGCGATTGAAATACATATAACCTACGGGGAAGACGATAATACCCGTATAATTGAGGTGAAGGAAGTTTGAATATACTGGCAATAGAATCCTCGGCTGTGGCGGCAAGTGCCGCAGTTATGTCCGACGGCGTACTTAAGGCAGAAGAATTTTCGCAAAACGGCCTTACACATTCCGTAACGCTTTTGCCCATGGCAGAAAGTGCCATTAAAAAGGCAGGACTTACCATTTCAGATATTGACCTTTTTGCTGTGACAGAGGGCCCCGGTTCATTTTCGGGACTTAGGATAGGTGTTACGGTTGCAAAAACCCTGGCTTACGGATGCGGAAAAAAGGTATGCGGCATTTCAACCTTAAAAGCACTTGCGGGAAATTTGCCTTTTGCGGATAAAATCATCTGTCCGATAATGGATGCAAGGCGTAATCAGGTATATAATGCAATGTATAAATGGGAAGACGGGAAACTCAAGGAAATAAAAGCTCCCAGAGCCATATCTGCTGAGGAACTGGCAGAAGAAATAAAGGAAAGCGTTATTTTCATAGGTGACGGGGTAAAACCCTTCCGTGAGTTTTTCACCGAAAAACTCGGCAATCTTGCATTTTTTGCACCGCCCCAACTTTGTGCGGCAAAGGCATCAACTCTTACTTATCTTGCACAAAATGAAGCAGGGGTAAATCCTGATGAATTAAATCCCTGCTACTTAAGACTCTCTCAGGCAGAGAGAGAATATAACGAAAGAAATAACGGAAAGGATTGATTTTAATGTTAGCATTAGGTTGTGACCACGGCGGATACCAGCTCAAGGAATTTTTGAAGAAGCATCTTGAAAAAAAAGGAATAGAGGTTAAGGACTTCGGAACGTATTCCGAAGACAGCGTTGATTATCCTGTTTATGCTGAAAAGGTAGCAAAAGCGGTTCAGTCAGGCGAGGCCGAAGGCGGAATTCTTTGCTGCGGAACCGGAATTGGCATATCCATTGCGGCAAACAAGTTTGACGGAATAAGATGTGCACTTGTCCGTGATTCGTTCTCTGCCAGACTCACAAAGGAGCATAATAATGCAAATGTAATTGCACTTGGCGGCAGAGTGACAGGAACAGAGCTTGCGGCTGATATTGTTGATTCATGGCTTTCGGCAGAATTTCAGGGAGGAAGACATCAGGGAAGAATAGACATAATTTCAAGTTTCGAGAAATAAAATAACGGAGGAAGAAAAAATGATTTGTCCTTTTTGCGGATATGAAGAAACAAAAGTTCTTGACACCCGTGATACAGACGAAAATACAACGGTAAGGCGAAGAAGAGTGTGCCTTTCCTGCGACAGACGTTTTACTACCTATGAGAAGGTTGAGCACGTTCCTGTAATGGTGGTTAAAAATGGCGGAAAGAGAGAGCTTTTCTCCCGCGAGAAAATACTTACAGGAATCCTTCGTGCCTGCGATAAAACTGAGGTATCGGTAAAAGAAGCAGAGAAAATTGCTGAAGATATTGAGGTTGAAATTTACAATTCCATGACCAAGGAAATTACATCAAGACAGATTGGTGAAATGGTTATGGAAAAGCTAAAAGACATAAATGACATTGCCTATGTACGCTTTGCGTCAGTATACAGAAGATTCCAGGACGTGAGCTCGTTTATCGACGAGCTGGAAGCGTTGATACGCAACAAACCCGGTATAAACGAATAAGACCTATAGGAAGGATTGGTTTGATGAACATTCCTGAAATTTTCGGAAGTCTGGTTTTCAATGACAGAGTTATGAAGGAAAGACTGCCGGAGGATACGTATAATAAACTCAAAAAGTCTATAGAAGACGGGGATGCCCTTACTTTTGAAATTGCCAGCGTTGTGGCGAGTGCCATGAAGGACTGGGCGATTGAAAAGGGAGCAACCCACTATACTCATTGGTTCCAGCCGCTGACGGGTGTAACGGCGGAAAAGCACGATAGCTTTATTACCCCCAAGGGACACGATGAAATCATTATGGAGTTTTCGGGGAAAGAGCTTATAAAGGGTGAGCCTGATGCATCAAGCTTCCCTTCCGGCGGAATAAGAGCAACCTTTGAAGCAAGGGGATATACCTCGTGGGATCCCACGTCTTATGCGTTTATAAAGGATAATACTCTTTGCATCCCCACAGCCTTTTATTCTTACGGGGGCGAGGCACTTGATAAAAAGACTCCGCTCCTTCGCTCTGTTGAGGAAATAAATAAGCAGGCGATGAGGATAGTGCGTCTTTTCGGAGACACTGAAGCGAAAAATGTAAGGGTAACAGTAGGACCTGAACAGGAATATTTCCTAATAGATAAAGACCTTTACGAAAAGCGTAAGGATTTAATGTATACGGGACGTACAATTCTCGGTGCAAAGCCTCCCAAGGGACAGGAAATGGATGATCACTATTTCGGTGCCATAAAACCGAGGGTTGCGGCTTTTATGAAGGAGCTTGATGAGGAGCTCTGGAAGCTTGGCGTGCTTGCCAAGACTGAGCATAATGAGGCTGCACCCGCTCAGCACGAGCTTGCACCCATCTATTCGGATGTTAACCTTGCGACAGACCACAATCAGATTACAATGGAGGTTATGAAGAAGACCGCAGCAAAGCATAATCTTGTGTGCCTTCTTCACGAAAAGCCTTTCTTAGGTGTAAACGGCAGCGGTAAGCATAATAACTGGTCAATATCCACAGATACCGGAATAAACTTGCTTGAACCTGGAAAGCTTCCGCAGACTAACCTTAGATTTTTACTTATTTTAAGTGCGGTAATAAAGGCGGTTGACGAATATCAGGATCTGCTTCGTATAACAGTTGCAAGTGCAGGTAACGACCACCGTCTCGGAGCGGCGGAAGCACCGCCTGCCATAGTTTCCATGTTCCTTGGAGACCAGCTCCTCGGAATACTTGAATCCATCGAAAAGCATGCCGAATACGACGAAGAGGCAAAGATGAATATGGAAGTCGGCGTTCATGTGCTTCCCACCTTCCAGAAGGATACGACAGACAGAAACAGAACCAGCCCCTTTGCTTTTACGGGTAATAAATTTGAATTCAGAATGCCGGGCTCATCTTTTTCCATTGCCGGCCCGAACACAATACTCAATACGATTGTGGCAGAGGAACTGGAGCAGTTTGCGGATGAACTTGAAAATAGCGATGATGACGATTTCGGAAGAGCGGTAAGAAGAATAATCCGCCGTACATATAGAGAACACAGAAGAATAATATTTAACGGCAATAATTATTCTAAAGAGTGGAAGGAAGAAGCAAAGAAAAGGGGCCTCAGCAACTATCCTTCAACGCCGGAAGCAATTCCTCATTTTACAGATGAAAAAAATGTTGCACTTTTTACAAAGCACAACATTTACACTGAAAGAGAAATTACTTCTAGATGTGAAATTATTCTTGAAAATTACTGCAAAACCGTAAATATTGAAGCTCTTACCATGATTGATATGGTAAGAAAGGAAGTGCTTCCTGCGGTTACGAAATACACAGCTAAGCTTTCAGAAGGGGCTCTCGAAAAGAAGAGACTTATCGTGGGGCTACCCTGCAAAACGGAAATTGGTCTTGTAAAGAAACTTTCGGCTTTGACTGACGAACTGTATGAAAAGGTTGCTTTACTGGAATATGCAGTGGAAAAAGTAAGAAGTATGGATGGAGATATTTCAAAAAAGGCAACAGCATACAGAGAAAAAGTTGTACTGCCTATGGAAGAATTAAGATGTGTTGCCGATGAAATTGAGGCAAATGTGTCGGAAAATATCTGGCCCTATCCCACATACTGTGATTTGCTTTTCAGAATATGATAAAAAGGCTTCAGCCGTTTGAAGTGAACCCCAAAGTTTAGACAAAAATTTAATATTAACTTGCTTGTGAATGAGTTCGGTATTGTACCGGGCTCATTCCTTTTAATTTCATAGAAATTCTTTCGTTGTTGTAATAATCAATATATCCTTTTAATTCATC